>JANOGU010000074.1:0-8011 GCA_031406135.1 Rhodobacterales bacterium | reverse complement strand
CGACCGCGAAACGCTGGGCAACCACGTCATCCGCTCCTTCCTGCGCCACGCCATGCGCGACGGCTTCTTCCACGCCGACATGCACCAGGGCAACCTGAAGGTCGCGGCGAACGGCGATCTGGTGATCTACGACTTCGGCATCATGGGGCGGCTCGACGACTATACCCGCCGGGTCTACGCCGAGATTCTGTTCGGCTTCATCCGCCGCGACTACCGCCGCGTGGCCGAGGTGCATTTCGAGGCCGGCTACGTTCCCGCCGGCCGCGACATCGACGAATTCGCCCGGGCGCTGCGGGTGGTGGGCGAGCCGATCTTCGGCATGGACGCCAGCCGCATCTCGATGGCCCGGCTGCTCGCCTATCTCTTCGAGGTGACCGAGCGCTTCGGGATGCAGACCCGGACCGAGCTGATCCTGTTGCAGCGCACCATGGTGGTGGTCGAGGGCGTCGCCCGCTCGCTCGACCCGCACATCAACATCTGGCAGGTGGCGCGACCGATCGTGGAGGGCTACCTGTCGACCAACATCGGCCCGCGGGCGCTGGTCCGCGACCTCGGCCACACGTTGCGGGTGCTGGCGCGGTTCGGTCCGAAACTGCCGGGCATCGTCGAGGCGGCGCTGATCCGGCAGTCCTCGCCGCTGCCCGCGCCGCTGCGCCGCCGCCGGTTCGCGCCGCTCTTGTGGGCCGGGCTCGGGGCGGCGCTGGCGCTGGCGGCGGCGGCGCTCTGGCGGCTCTGACCGTTCAGGCCAGTTCCAGCCGCGCCGCCGCGGCGTAGCCCGGCGCCCCGCGCCCGGCGCGCCAGAGGCAATGGACGGCCAGCCGCCAGTGCAGAACGGGCGCGAGGCGACGGTAGCGGTCCACGGTCGCGGGGTCGGGATAGGCAGCGAGGAAGGCGCTGGCCTCGTCCGCCGCCAGCGGCCGGCCGCGGTACAGAAGTTGCATCGCCGGCGACAGGAAGGCCGCGAGGTCCTCGGCCGGATCGCCCAGCGCCGGGCACTGCCAGTCGATCCAGACCGCGCCGGCGGCGCCGACGATCAGGTTGCCGGCGACCGCATCGCCATGGACGAGGCCACGCCGCGCCGGCGCCGGCACCCCGGGATCGGGCGGCGGCGGCGGCACCGGCCCGCCGCAGGCGGCGGCGATGGCCCCGGCCTGGGCCAGGACCGCGGCGCTGCCCATGGCGGCGTCGCGGAACGGCAGGCCGGTCCCGGCGGCGGGCAGCAGATGCAGCGCATGCAGCGTGCGGGCCGCGACCTGTGGCCCGGCGCGCCAGGCCCGGCCCGGAACCCGCGCGTAGGCGACCCAGCCCTCGCCGGCGGCAAGGAGCCGCGGCGCCAGACCCTGCGGCGCCAGCCGCCGCAGCGCCTCGGCCTCGACCGCGGCGCTGTTGGGAAACAGCGGGCTGGCCCCCTCGGCCCGCACCTGCTTGACCATCGCCGCCCCGACCCGCCACAGCCGGTTCACCCGCCCGCCGGCCTCGGGCCGCCAGGGCAGGCCGGCCAAGCCCGGGCAGGCCGCATGGACGGCGATCCTGAGATGATCCGGCGGGGCGTGGTCGGGCATGGCGCGCGACCCTAACGGCGGAACCGGCCGGAGGGAACCGTTGCCTCCGCAAGCGCCTCCCCTCCCCTCGTGGGAGGGGATGGGGGAGGGGGGCGCCCGGCCCGATCCGCGGAACCCCCCACCCTCTCCCTCCCCACAAGGGGGAGGGAAGCGCCCCGGGCCGTGCGTCTGGGTTGATCGGGCACCGGACCGTACCGCGCCGCCCGGCAGCGGGCGTCGCGGTGCGGTCCGCGGGACGGGGGTCCCCGCCGGGTGCGCCTACTCGGCGGCCTGGGCGTAGGCCTCCACTGGCGGGCAGGTGCAGGTCAGGTTGCGATCGCCCCAGACGTTGTCGACGCGGCCCACCGGCGGCCAGTATTTGTCCACCCGGAAGGCGCCGGGCGGGAAGCAGCCCTGCTCGCGGGAATAGGCGCGGTCCCAGTCCGCCACCAGATCCTCCACCGTGTGCGGCGCGTGGCGCAGCGGGCTGTCCTCGGCGGCGATCTCGCCCGCCTCGACGGCGGCGATTTCCGCGCGGATCGCCAGCAGCGCGGTGATGAAGCGATCGATCTCGGCCTTGGTCTCGCTCTCGGTCGGTTCCACCATCAGCGTGCCGGCCACCGGCCAGCTCATCGTCGGCGCGTGAAAGCCGTTGTCGATCAGCCGCTTGGCCACGTCGTCCACGGTCACCCCCACGTCCGCGAAGGGGCGGGTGTCGAGGATGCATTCATGCGCGACCCGGCCCTTGTTGCCCATGAACAGGATCGGATAGGCCCCGCGCAGCCGCGCCGCGATGTAGTTGGCGTTCAGGATCGCGACCCGCGTCGCCTGGGTCAGCCCCTGGCCTCCCATCATCAGGCAGTAGGCCCAGGAGATCAGCAGGATCGAGGCCGAGCCGAACGGCGCGGCCGATACCGCGCCACTGTCGCCTTGCGGGCCTGCGCCCGCGGGGCCGCCCGCTTCGGGATGCCCCGGCAGGTGCGGCGCCAGATGCGCGCCCACGCCGATCGGGCCCATGCCGGGGCCGCCGCCGCCATGCGGGATGGCGAAGGTCTTGTGCAGGTTCAGGTGGCTGACGTCGCCGCCGATCTCGCCGGGCTTCACCAGGCCCACGAGCGCGTTCATGTTCGCCCCGTCGATGTAGACCTGCCCGCCGTGGTCATGGGTGATCCGGCAGATCTCGCGCACCGTCTCCTCGAACACGCCATGCGTCGAGGGATAGGTGATCATGCAGGCGGCGAGCCGGTCGCCTGCCTCGGCCGCCCGGGCGGCAAAATCCTCGAGGTCCACATCGCCGTTCGGCGCCGTCTTCACCGGCACGACCTGCATGCCCACCATCTGCGCCGAAGCCGGGTTGGTGCCGTGCGCCGAAACCGGAATCAGGCAGACGTTGCGCTGCTGATCGCCCCGCGCGCGGTGATAGGCGAGGATCGTCAGCAGCCCCGCGAACTCCCCCTGCGCGCCCGAATTCGGCTGCATCGAGAAGGCGTCATAGCCGGTGATCTGGCAGAGCTTCGCCTCCAGATCGGCAATCGCCTCGCGGTAGCCTTCCGCCTGATCCATCGGCACGAAGGGATGCAGCGAGCCGAACTCCGGCCAGGTGATCGGCATCATCTCGGCTGCCGCGTTCAGCTTCATCGTGCAGGACCCGAGCGGGATCATCGCCCGGTCCAGCGCCAGGTCGCGGTCCGACAGCCGGCGCATGTAGCGCATCATCTCCGACTCGGCCCGATTCATGTGGAACACCGGATGGGTCAGGTAGGCCGAGGTCCGCAGCATCGCCTCGGGAAAGCCGAGGCTTGCCCGGTGCGGCGGCACGCCGTGGATGCCGAAGGCGCGCAGCACCTTGACCAGAACCCTTTCGTCCGTCGTCTCGTCCAGCGAGATGCCCACCCGGTTCAGCCCGATCTTGCGGAAGTTCAGCCCCTCGGCCCGCGCCGCGGCGAGGATGCCGGCCTGGCCGACGCCGACCTCGACCGTGATCGTGTCGAAGAACGCTTTCGGCGAGACCCTGGCGCCGGCCGCCTTCAGCGCGCGCGCCAGCCGCTGGGTCAGGAAATGCACCCGCTCGGCAATCGCGCGCAGCCCCTTGGGCCCGTGGAACACGGCATACATCGAGGCCATGACCGCCAGCAGCGCCTGCGCGGTGCAGACGTTGGACGTGGCCTTCTCGCGCCGGATGTGCTGTTCGCGGGTCTGCAAGCTCAGCCGGTAGGCGCGGTTGCCGCGGGCGTCGATCGAGACGCCGACGATGCGGCCCGGCATCGACCGTTTCATGTCGTCCCTGCAGGCCATGAACGCCGCGTGCGGACCGCCGTAGCCCATCGGCACGCCGAAGCGCTGCGACGAGCCCACCGCGATGTCGGCCCCCATCGCGTTGGGCTCCTTCAGCAGGCACAGCGCCAGAAGGTCGGTCGCCACGATGGCGACGGCCTTGGCCGCGTGCAGCGCCGCGATTTCCGGCGTGAAGTCGCGGACATGGCCGTAGCTGCCGGGATACTGGAAGATCGCCCCGAACACCTGCGAGGGGTCCAGCCTGTCCGCCTCGTCCTCGATGATCTCGATCCCCAGCGGCAGCGCGCGGGTACGGATCACCGCGATGGTCTGGGGATGGCAGAAGCGGTCGACGAAGAAGGCATTGGCCTTCGACCTCGCCACCCGCTGCGCCATGGTCATCGCCTCGGCGGCGGCAGTGGCCTCGTCCAGGAGCGAGGCGTTCGCCACGTCGAGGCCGGTCAGGTCGCAGACCATCGTCTGGTAGTTCAAGAGCGCCTCCAGCCGGCCCTGCGCGATCTCCGGCTGGTAGGGGGTATAGGCGGTGTACCAGGCCGGGTTCTCCAGGATGTTGCGCTGGATCGCCGGCGGGGTGACGGTGCCGTGGTAGCCCTGCCCGATCAGGCTGGTCATCACCCGGTTCTTCTTCGCCACCTCCTCCATCTTTGCCAGCAGCTCGTGCTCGGCGAGCGGCGCCCAGTCGAGCCGGTCCTTCTGCCGGATCGAGGCCGGCACCGTCTCGGCGATCAGCGCCTCCAGCGTCGGCGCGCCGACCACGGCCAGCATCTCCGCCATCTCGGCAGGCGAGGGGCCGATGTGGCGGCGGTTGGCGAAGTCGTAGGGGTTGTAGTCGGTGGGGGTGAAGGTCATCCTGGCCTCGTGAGGTGAAGCAAATTCCTTGAAACAAGGAATTTGCAAATTCATTTCTTGAATGAATTTGCGGCCCTAACCGATCAGCTCGGCATATTCATCCTCGTCCATCAGCTCGTCGAGCACGCCGAGGTCCGCGACCTTCAGCTTGAAGAACCAGGCCGCGCCGGTGGGGTCCTCGTTCACCAGGCCGGGGGCGTCCGCCAGCTTCTGGTTCACCGCGACGATCTCGCCGTCCAGCGGGGCCAGGATGTCGGAGGCGGCCTTGACGCTCTCGATCACGCAGACCTCGTCACCGGCGGCGACCATGACGTCGATGTCGGGCAGTTCGACAAAGACCACGTCGCCCAGCTGTTCGGCGGCGTGTGCGGTGATGCCGACGACCACGAGGTCACCCTCGACGCGCAGCCATTCGTGGTCCTTGGTATATTTCATCGGGAAAGTCCTCAGCGCTTGAAGGTGGCGGGGCGGAAGGGAAGCCGCGCGACGGTGACGGGCAGGCGCTTGCCGCGCACCTCGCCCTCAAGCGCGGTGCCGGGCGGGGCGAAGGCGGCGGCGACGTAGCCCATGGCGATGGGGGCCTCGACCGAGGGGCCGAAGCCGCCCGAGGTGACCTGCCCCAGCGGCGTGCCGTCGGGGGCGAAGAGCGCGGTGCCCTCGCGCATCGGCGCGCGGCCGTCCGGGCGCAGGCCGACGCGCCGGCGTTCGGGGCCGTGCGCCAGTTCGTGCAGGATGCGGTTGTCGCCGAGGAAGCCGCCGGCCCGGGCGCCACCTGCGCGGCGCGCCTTGGGGATCGCCCAGTTGAGCCCGGCCTCGACCGGCGAGGTGGTCTCGTCGATGTCGTGGCCGTAGAGGCAGAGCCCGGCCTCCAGCCGCAGCGAATCGCGGGCGCCGAGGCCGATGGGCGCCGCGCGTGGATCAGCCAGCAGTGCCTCGGCAAAGGCGGCGGCACCGGCCGCCGGCAGCGAGACCTCGTAGCCGTCATCGCCAGTATAGCCCGACCGGCTGACCCAGAGATCGCCGAAGACGCCCACATCCATGAACCGCATTGCCGCCACGCCGGGCGCGCGGCCGGACAGCACCGCCTCCGCCTGCGGCCCTTGCACCGCCAGCAACGCGCGGTCCAGCACCTCCACCTCTGCCTCGGCCGCCAGATGCCCGGCCAGCCAGGGCAGGTCGTGCGCCTTGCGCGCGGCGTTGACGACGACGAAGACATGGTCGCCGCGGTGGGCGAACATCAGATCATCGAGGATGCCGCCGGTGTCGCTGGTCAGAAGCCCGTAGCGCTGCCGCCCCTCGGCCAGCCCCAGCGCATCCACCGGCATCAGCCGCTCCAGCCCTTTGAGCAGCTTCTCCATCCCCGCCTTGGGCCGCAGAATCGCCTGCCCCATGTGGCTGACGTCGAACAGGCCGCAGGCGGCCCGCGCGTGCAGATGCTCCTTCAGCACCCCCGTCGGATACTGCACCGGCATCTCGTAGCCGGCGAACGGCACCATCCTGGCGCCCCGCGCGACGTGCAGGTCGAACAACGGAGTGCGCGCCAGGTCGGTCATCACCCATTCACCCCCTTGGCGCGGGCAAGACGCCAGCACCGTGCCGGGCAAGAACCTTGCCCTCCGGTGCCCCCTCTGTCCCCTTCGCCTGAGATCGTTATCCCGTCGGCGCCCCGCAGCTGATGCGGGGTCTCTCCAGAGTTCCTGTCGTCCGCGCGGTCCCTTGCGCCTGAGAGTTTACCGGGGCGGTTGCTTCTTCGGCACCGGGGGTCACCCTTGCAAGGCTGGCCCCGGATTCTCCCGTGCGGACCCCTCAAGGTTTAGCCCTGCCCCCGCCCGCGTGGCAAGGGGGGGCTTGCCCGGGCGATGGCCCTCTCGGCCTGCCAGACGGCGATGGCGGCAAAGACCACCCCGCCCACGCCCTGCCCGATCAGCACCCCGGCGGCGCCGAACCACAGCCCGAACAGCATCACGAAGGGCACCGTCCCCAGCGTGTGCCGGCCCCAGTTGACCAGCGTGGACTGGAACGGCCGGCCGAGGTTGTTGCAGGCGGCGTTGGCGACGAACAGCACGCCGTTGAAGAAGAACAGCAGCGACAGCGGTCCGCAGAACAGGAACACCAGCTCCCGCGTCGTGCCCTGCGCCAGGAACAGATCGGCGATCGGCCCGCGCAGCAGGAACAGCGCGGCCGAAATACCCACCACCACCAGCGCGGTGAACTTCATGCCCTCGCGGAAGGCCTCGCGCACCCGGTCCATCCGCCCCGCGCCGTAGTTCTGGCCGATGATCGGACCGATGGCGCCCGACAGCGCGAAGATCACGCCGAAAGCCACCGGCGTCATCCGCCCGGCGATGGCCATGCCCGACACCGCCGCCTCGCCGAAGGCGGCCATGGCGCGGGTGACATAGGCCTGCCCGATGGGCGTGGCGATCTGGGTCAGGATCGCCGGCACCGCGATGGCCATCACCGGCCGCAGGTCGGCGAGCACCTGCGCCGGCGTCGGCCGGTCAAAGCCGCCGTGATGGCGCAGGATCGGCAGCAGCGCGGTGACCCCGATCACCACGCGGGCGACGACGGAGGCGATCGCCGCCCCGGTCAGGTCCCAGCCGAAACCGAAGATCAGGATCGGGTCCAGCACGGCATTGGCCAGCCCGCCGTAGATCGTGCACATCATCGCCCGGCGCGCATCGCCATGCGCCCGCAGGATCGCGCTGCCCAGCATCCCCACCATCAGGAACGGCAGCGAGGGCACCACGATGGCCAGGAAGTGGATCGCCAGCCGCTCGGTCTCGCCCGCCGCACCCAGCAGCCGCACCAGCGGCCCGAGCCAGAGCCAGACCGCCAGCGCAAAGGCGCAGCCGACCCAGACGCCGTGGATCAGCGCGGTCGTGGCCCGGGCGCGGGCCAGCGCCGGGTCCCCTGCCCCCAGAGCACGGGCGACCAGCGCGCCGGCGGCGATCGACATGCCGATGCCGACCGAGGTGGTGAAGAACAGGATCGCGCCCGCGTAGCCCACCGCCGCCGCAAGCTCGGCGTTGCCGAGCCAGGCGATGTAGACCATCGACACGAAATCGACCGAGAACACCGCCATCAGCCCGACCGAGGCGGTCAGCGACATCACCGCGACGTGGCGGAACAGGCTGCCGGTCAGGAACCTGGCCTGCGCCGGGATCGG
Organism: Rhodobacterales bacterium; assembly: GCA_031406135.1. Taxonomy (GTDB): domain Bacteria; phylum Pseudomonadota; class Alphaproteobacteria; order Rhodobacterales; family Rhodobacteraceae; genus JANOGU01. The sequence continues at coordinate 157 of JANOGU010000074.1, read as the reverse complement.
TGCGGGGGTGGCGGGCGTGCCGGTGTCGGCGCGCAGGTGGTCGTCGGGGGCGCCGGTGCCGTCGGTCATCGATGCCAGCCTAGATGTGGAACCTCAACAGGTTGTCCATCGGTAACGCGAGACGGCTGATGGGTGGCTTGGAGTTTAGACTGCCGTG
>JANOGU010000060.1:0-1794 GCA_031406135.1 Rhodobacterales bacterium | reverse complement strand
ACTACTGCCTGCCGGTGGCCAAGCGCGAAGGCCACCGCCAGGCGCTCCTCGCCGCGGCGACCTCGGGGAAGGGCCGCTACTTCCTCGGCACCGACTCGGCCCCCCATGCCGATGCGCTGAAGGAACACGCCTGCGGCTGCGCCGGCTGCTTCACCGCGACCACCGCCCTGCCGCTCTTGGCCGAGGTCTTCGACCGCGCCGGCCGGCTGGACCGGCTGGAGGCCTTCACTTCGCTCAACGGTCCCGCCTTCTACCGCCTGCCGCCGAACGAGACCCAAGTGACCCTCACCAGGGGCGCCCCTGCCGCCTTCCCGGCCAAGATCGCGACCGGCACCGGCCCGGTCACCGTCTTCGACCCCGGCTTTCCCGTCCATTGGCACGTGGAGCCTGCATGACCCCCGCCCCCGATCTTGCTGCACGCGCGGCCCGCGCACTGCTCGACATCAGGGCCGTCCACTTCAATGCGGCCGAGCCCTTCACGCTGGCCTCCGGCCTGCCGTCGCCCACCTACATCGACTGCCGCCGCATCATCTCCTTCCCCCGCGAACGCGCGATGCTGATGGACGCGATGGCCGCCCAGGCCCGGGCGCTCGACATCACCGCCGTCGCCGGCGGCGAGACCGCCGGCATCCCCTTCGCCGCGATGGTCGCCGAACGCCTGAACCTGCCGATGACCTACGTGCGCAAGAAGCCCAAGGGCTACGGCCGTAACGCCCGGATCGAGGGCGTGATGGGCGCGGGCGACCGGGTTCTGCTGGTCGAGGATCTCGCCACCGACGGCGGCTCGAAGCTTTCCTTCGTCGAGGCGATCCGTGCCACCGGCGCGGCCTGCGCCCACACCGCGGTGGTGTTCTTCTACGCCATCTTCCCCGGCGCCGAGGAGACGCTCGCCGCCCAGGGCCTCACGCTCCACCGCCTCTGCACCTGGTGGGACGTCCTGGCCGAGGCCCGCCGGGGTGCCGATTTCGACGCCGCCACGCTCTCCGAGGTCGAGGCCTTCCTCAACGCCCCCCGCGCCTGGCAGGAGGCGCGGAAAGGCGCCTGACGCTGCGGCAACCGGCCGCCGATCCCGGGCGGAACGGATGGATCGGCGCCCCAGGACGCATTCCACGAATCGTCCGCCTCTGGTAGCCGTCCTCCGGTCAGCCCCGAGATATGGTGGCCGCGCCCCCGGAAATGGACTATGCTCAGGTCTGTCCCTGACTTGTCCACCGACTTGTCCGGGGCTTGCCACCACCCGCCGCGCCGGGGCATCAGGAGGGCAGGGGACAGGGAAAAGAAATGACCGAGATCGCCGTTCTGCGGGCCCAGCCCGCAACCCCCGCTCCGGCGGGGGACGAACCGCTGCCGCACAACATCGAGGCCGAGCAGCAGCTCCTCGGCGCGATCCTGACCAACAACGATGTCTTCGACCGCATCTCGGCCTTGGTGCGTGCCGAGCACTTCTTCGAGCCCACCCACGCCCGAATCTTCGAAATCAGCGCTGCCCGCATCCAGAAGAACGCGCTGGCCTCGCCGGTCACGCTCAAGGCCTTCCTGGAGGACGATTCCGGCCTCAAGGACCTCGGCGGCCCCGCCTACCTTGCCCGTCTGGCCGGGGCCGCGATCTCCGCCTACGCCGCGCGCGACTACGCGCAGATGATCTACGACCTGGCCGTGCGCCGCGAACTGATCGGCCTGGGGCGCGACATCGCCGCCCGCGCGGCCAAGGTCGAGGTGGACAGCGAACCGCGCGAGCAAATCGTGGAGGCCGAGCAGCGGCTCTACAAGCTGGGCGAGCAGGGCCACAGCGAA
>JANOGU010000297.1:0-23665 GCA_031406135.1 Rhodobacterales bacterium | reverse complement strand
CTTCGCCCGCGCGCGCAAGGGCGTGATCCTGTGCGCCGGAGGCTTCGCGCTCAATCAGGAGATGCTGCACCACTACGCCCCGCAGGTCGCGCGGCTCGCCGCCGACGGGCTCAGCGCCGGACACGACGACGTGGAAATGGGCATCGCGGTGATCGTCGCGGCGATCCTGTCCTTCGTGAACCTGTCGATTTCCACCGACGATCCGACCTGGGGCGGGATGATCGCGGAAGGCCGCACCTCGATCCACCAGGCCTGGTGGGTGCTGGTGTTCCCGCTGGTCGCGCTGTTTCTCACCGTCCTCAGCTTCAGCCAGTTGGGCGAGGGGCTGAAGGACCGTTTCGACCCGGTGCTGCGATGAGCTTCCTGTCGGTCGAGGGCCTCAGCGCCCGGTTGCGCGACGGGGGCGTGCCGGTCCTGCGGGACGTTTCGCTTGCGGTGCCGGCTGGCCGCGTCCACGGCCTTGTGGGTGAGAGCGGCGCTGGCAAGTCGATGATCGGCAAGGCGATCCTCGGCATCCTGCCGCGGGCGGTGGAGGTGTCGGCGGGGCGGATCGTGCTGGACGGGGTTGACCTCCTGTCGCTGCCCCCGAGGCAGAGGCGGCGCCTGGTCGGGGCCAGCTGCGCCCTGATCCCGCAGGACCCGCTGACCGCGCTGAACCCGGTCCACCGGATCGGCCCGCAGATCACCGACCGGCTGGTGGACATCCTCGGCTGGGACCGGCGGCGGGCGGATGCCCGGGCCGAGGAACTGCTTGGCGAGGTTCAGATCGCCGAACCGGCGCGGGTGCTGCGCGCCTATCCGCACGAGCTGTCGGGCGGCATGCGCCAGCGGGTGCTGATCGCCTCCGCCTTCGCCGCCGAGCCGAAGCTGATCGTCGCCGACGAGCCGACCACGGCGCTGGACGTGACCGTGCAGAAGCAGATCCTGCGGCTGATCGGGGGCATGCAGGCCCGCCACGGAACCGCGATCCTGTTCGTCACCCACGATCTCGGCGTGGTCTCGAAAGTGTGCCAGAGCCTGTCGGTCCTCTACGGCGGCAAGGTGGTGGAGGAGAGCGAAATCGGCCCGTTCTTCCGCGGCCCGGCCCACCCCTACGCCCGCGCGCTGCTCGCGGCGACCCCCCGCTACACCGACCCCGACGCCTCGCTGCGGCCGGTGCCGGACGAGGTGATCGCCGCCGTCCGGGCGGAGGTCGGCCAATGACCGCGATGGTCGAGGTGGAGGGCCTGCATCTCTCGCTGCCGGACCTGAATGTCCGGCCGCTGTTCGGGCGGGCGCCACGGATCGAGATCCTGAAAGGGCTGAGCCTCACCTTGCCGAAAGGCAGCGTGACCGGGATCGTGGGCGGTTCGGGGTCGGGCAAGTCGACGCTGGGCCGGGCGATGGTGCGGCTGCTGGAACCGACCGGGGGCAGTGTCCGCTTCGACGGGCAGGACATCACCCACCTGCCCGAGGCCGCGCTGCGGCCGTTGCGGCGGCGGTTCCAGATGATCTTCCAGGACCCGATGTCCGCGCTCAACCCCCGCCTCACCGTCGGCCGGATCATCGCCGGGCCTCTGGCCCTGCACGGCCTGCCTACCCTTGTGGAGGAGGCGCTGGACCAGGTCGGCCTGCCCCGCGCTTTCCGCCACCGCTATCCGCACGAGCTCAGCGGCGGGCAGCGGCAGCGGGTGGGGATCGCGCGGGCCATCGCGCTGCGCCCCGACTTCATCCTCTGCGACGAGATCGTCTCGGGGCTCGATGTCTCGTCGCAGGCGCAGGTGCTGAACCTGCTGGAGGGGCTGGTGCGCGATCTGGGGCTGACGCTCGCCTTCATCAGCCACGACCTGTCGGTGGTCCGGCGCCTGTGTTCCCGCACCGTGGTGATGGATCGCGGGATGATCGTCGAGAACCGCCCCACGGCGGACCTCTTCGCCGCGCCGGAGGCGGCCTGTACCCGGGAGTTGCTGGAGGCGATTCCGTTACCGGATCCGGAGCAGGTCTGGGGGTGAGCGGCCAAGAGGCGAAATGTCCCACGGTGGGACATTTCCGTATGCCAGGGATTTCAAGCCCTTGCGCGATTCGATTAGGGGTTTGTTAGGGAATCTCAATAGCTTAAGACCCCGCGCGCCGGCTTCACGATCTGCGGCAGGACGCAGCGCGCGGCCGGGTGCCCCCCCACCCCCATCCCCTCCCCACGAGGGGGAGGGGAGGCGCTTCGTCCTCCCGGTTTCCCTCGGTCAGGCCAGCGCATAGTCTCTGCGCGACCGCAGCGCGACAGGACCCGCCATGACCGCCAGCTTCACCACCACCCGGATGCTCAATTTCGGCGATTGCGACATCTCCGGCACCGCCTACTACCCGTCCTACCTAAACATGCTGAACGGCGTGATCGAGGAGTTCTGGAAGCACATCGGCTTTCCCTGGCACGAGATCATCTGGAACGAGCGCTGGGGCACGCCGACGGTGCACCTGACCTGCAACTTTTCCAAGCCGTCGTTCTTCGGCGACCTTCTGACCTTCACGCTGAAGGTGACGAAGGTGGGCCGGTCGTCGGTGACGATCGAGCATACCGTGAGTTGCGGCGACCAGATGCGCTGGTCGGGGCATCAGGTGCTGGCGGCGAGCCATCTGGACAACAACACCTCGATGCCCTGGCGCGACGACGTGCGGGCGAAGCTGGTGTCGTATCTGGAGGCGGGGGAGGTGGCGGTGCAGGAGCACCGGCCGGTGCGGGCGCCGTCCTGACCGCGCCGAGGCAATCGAATCATCCCGCCAGGTGCGCTTCCCTCCCCCTCGTGGGGAGGGAGAGGGTGGGGGGTTCCGCGGCCCGGGCCGGGTGCCCCCTCCCCCATCCCCTCCCACGAGGGGAGGGGAGGCGCATTATCTACAACTCCGTCCTGACCCGCCACAGCTCCGGGAACAGCTCCACCTCCAGCATCCGCTTGAGGTAGCTGACCCCGCCGGTGCCGCCGGTGCCGCGTTTGAAGCCGATGACGCGCTCCACGGTCGTGACGTGGTTGAAGCGCCAGCGGCGGAAGTAGTCCTCGAGGTCCACCAGCTTCTCGGCCATCTCGTAGAGCGCCCAATGGCGGGCGGTGTCCTGGTAGACGGTCTTCCACGCGGCGATGACGCCCTCGTGGACCGAGTGGGTCTGCCGGGTGTCGCGCGTCAGGATCTCTTCCGGCATCGGCACGCCGGAGCGGTGGGCGTGGCGGAGTGCCACGTCGTAGAGCGAGGGTTGCGCCAGTTCGCCCTCCAGCAGCGCGAGGGTGTCGGGCTTGTGGGTGTGCGGGCGCAGCATGGCGACGTTGCGGTTGCCGAGCATGTATTCGATCAGCCGGTACTGCCAGGACTGGAAGCCCGAGGACTGGCCGAGGCTTTCGCGGAACCGGGTGTAGTCGGAGGGCGTCATCGTGCGCAGCACGTCCCAGGCGTTGTTGAGCTGCTCCAGGATGCGGCTGACGCGGGCCAGCATCTTCATCGCCGGCGGCACGTCGCCCCGCGAGATGTGGTCGCGGGCGGCGGCGATCTCGTGGATGGCGAGCCGCATCCACAATTCAGAGGTCTGGTGCTGGATGATGAACAGCATCTCGTCATGCGCATCCGACAGCCGGGTTTGCGCGCCCAGGATGGCGTCGAGCCGCAGGTAGTCGGCATAGGACATGCGCCCGTCGAAGGACATCTGCGCGCCTTCGGAGGCGGGGTCGTAGCCGGTCATGGCTGCCTCAGCCGGAAGCGCTGGATCTTGCCGGTCTGGGTCTTGGGGAGCGCGTCGGTGAAGACCACGCGGCGCGGGTATTTGTACGGGGCGATGGTCGCTTTCACGTGGTCCTGGAGCGTCTTGACCATCCGGTCATCGGCCGTCTGGCCCGCGGCCAGCACGACATGCGCCTCCACCACCTGGCCCCGCTCCCCGTCCGCCGCGCCGATCACGGCGCATTCCAGCACCGAAGGGTGAGAGAGCAGCGCCGCCTCCACCTCCGGCCCGGCGATGTTGTAGCCGGCGGAGACGATCATGTCGTCGGACCTAGCGGCGAAGTGGAAGCGGCCGTCCTCGTCCTGCCAGAAGCTGTCTCCGGTCAGGTTCCAGCCATCGCGCACGTATTTGCGCTGGCGGTCGTCGGCGAGGTAGCGGCAGCCGGTGGGGCCCTGCACGGCAAGGCGGCCGGTCTCGCCGCGGGGGAGCTCGTTCATCTCGTCGTCCACGATCCTGGCGCGGTAGCCGGTCACCGGGCGGCCGGTGCAGCCCGGGTGGTGGTCGTCGAAGCGGTTGGAGATGAAGATGTGCAGCATCTCGGTGGCGCCGATGCCGTCGAGCATGGGCTTGCCGGTGCGTTCCATCCATTCTGTGTAGACCGGCGCGGGCAGGGTTTCGCCCGCGCTGACCGCGGCGCGGAGGGACGACAGGTCGGCGCCTTCGGCCATCGCCTTCAGCATCACGCGGTAGGCGGTGGGGGCGGTGAAGCAGACGGTGGCACGGTGTTCCTCGATGATCTGGATCAGGTTGGGCGGGCTGGCCTGTTCCAGCAGCGCCGCGGCGGCGCCGAAGCGCAGCGGGAAGATCGCGAGACCGCCGAGGCCGAAGGTGAAGGCCAAGGGCGGGGAGCCGACGAAGACGTCGTCGGGGGTGACGTTCAGGACTTCCCTCGCATAGCCGTCGGCGATGATGAGGAGGTCGCGGTGGAAGTGCATCGTGGCCTTGGGCTCGCCGGTGGTGCCGGAGGTGAAGCCCAAGAGCGCCACGTCGTCGCGGCCCGTGGGCGGGGCGTCGAAGCGGACGCCGTGGCGCAGCGCGGCGCGGTCCAGTTCGGCATCGTGGTTGGCGGTGCCGTCGAAGCCCACGACGGCTTTCAGGAAGCGGGAGGTCTTGGCGCAGGTGACGAGGTCTTCCATCAGCCGGGTGTCGCAGAGGGCGTGGCTGATCTCGGCCTTGTCCACGATCTGGGTCAGTTCTCCGGAACGCAGCATCGGCATGGTGTTGACCACGGCCGCCCCGGCCTTGGTGGCGCCCAGCCAGCAGGCGACCATGGCCGGGTTGTTGGCCGAGCGGATCAGCACGCGGTTGCCGGGCTTCACGCCGTAGTCGGCGGCCAGCGCATGGGCGATGCGGTTGGACCAGTCGGTGAGTTCCTTGTAGGTCCGGCTGCGCCCGTTGCCGATCAGCGCGATGCGGTCGCCGTGGCCCTTCCCGACCATGCGGTCGGTCAGTTCGACGGCGGCGTTGAGCCATTCCGGATAGTCTGGCGGGGTGAGCACCGGCCATTGGTCGGCCGGGGGCAGGCGATCTCTCGTGAAGCTGTCGCTGTGTCCGGTGGGTCCGAGGATCATGGCGCCTCCTCCGGGATGACGGCGGTGGCCTCGATCTCGACCTTGGCGCGGTCCTCGACCAGGGCCACGACTTGAACGAGCGCCATCGCCGGGAAGTGCCGGCCGAGGATGCGCTTGTAGGCGGCGCCGAGGGTTTTGAGGCTGGCGAGGTAGTCCGCCTTGGAGGTCACGAACCAGGTCAGCCGCACGAGGTGCTCCGGCCGCGCGCCCGCTTCCGCCAGCACCGCCACGATGTTCTCCAGCGCCTGCGCGGCCTGCCCGGCGAAGTCGTCGGTTTCGAAGACGCAGTCCGCGTTCCAGCCGACGAGGCCGCCGGTGAACACCATCCGGCCGCGGGCGGCGATGCCGTTCGAATAGCCCCGGGCGGGTTTCCAGTGACTGGGGTGCAGCACCTGATGGGTCATGCGTCCTCCAGATGGGCCGATATCCGCGCCCGCAGGTCGTCGCGCCAACCCTGCGGGCGGCCCTGTTTGACGAATACGAGGGTGAGGTCCGTGGTCAGCCGATGGCTGTCGCCACAGTGGGCCACCGCGCGGAAGTCCACCGCCGCCCGGCCGACACGGCGGACGGTCAGGCGCCAGTCCAGCATCTCGCCGAGGCGAGAGGGGGCGTGGAAGTTGACTTCGGTGCGGGCGGTGGGGACGCCCTCGCCCGCCGCCATCATCGCCTCGAACGGGTAGTTCACCTCGTTGCGGAAGAAGTTCTCCACCGTCGAGTTCAGCATCTCGAAATAGCGCGGGTAGAACACGATTCCGGCGGGGTCGCAGTGGTTGAACTCGACGCGGAGGGGGTGGGTGAAGGCCATCAGTCGTTGGACTCCGGTGGCAGGAAATCCACCTCATGCGCGGCCGAGGCGGCGATGACCGCGGGAATATCGGTCATGTCGTGCAGAACCTCGAACAGCGCCTCCAGCTTGCCCGCGGGCGCGACCCAGAACAGGGCGCGGCAGGGGGTGTCGGACTTGTTGAAATAGCCGTGCGGCACGCCGCGCGGCATCCGCACCAGATCGCCTGCCTTCGCCGTCTGCCAGACGCCGCCGAGCTTCAGCTCCAGCTGGCCCTCCTGCACCAGGATGAATTCGTCCTGGTTTGGGTGGATGTGGACCGGGACGAACTGGCCGGGCGCCGAGTTGGTCTCGAAGGCGAAGCTTGCGTTGCAACTGGCCTTGGGGAAGTAGCGCTGCCCCAGGATGTTGAGTTCACGCCCGTGGTAGGCCGTGCCGGTGCGGGTGATGCCGCCGTTCAGGTCGCTCATGCTTTCCTCCCCTTTTGATCCTGAATAGCCCGCGCGATGACCACCCGCTGCACGTCCGAGGCGCCCTCGTAGATGCGCAGCGCGCGGATCTCGCGGTAGAGCGCCTCGACCGGATGGCCGGCGCGCACGCCGTCGCCGCCGTGCAGCTGGACGGCCATGTCGATGACCTCCTGCGCTGCCTCGGTGGCGTAGAGCTTGGCCATCGCCGCCTCGCGGGTGATGCGGGCGGCGCCGGCGTCCTTGGCCCAGGCGGCGCGGTAGACGAGGAGGGCGCTCGCGTCGATCTTCAACGCCATGTCGGCGAGGTGGCCCTGGACCATTTGCATCTCGCCGAGGGCTGCGCCGCCGATCTGCCGGGCGCTGGCGCGGGCCAGCGTCTCGTCCAGCGCGCGGCGCGCCATGCCGAGGGCGGCGGCGCCGACGGTGGGGCGGAAATGGTCGAGCGTGGCCATCGCCAGCTTGAACCCCTCCCCCGCCGTGCCGATCAGCGCCTGCGCAGGCAGTTCGACGTCGGAGAGGGTCAGCCGCGCCAGCGGGTGGGGGGCGATGGTGAGCAGCCGCTCGGCGATGTGCAGGCCGGGGGTTTCGGCGGGGACGAGGAAGGCGGAGAGGCCCGTGGCTCCCGGCGCCTCGCCGGTGCGGGCGAAGAGGACGTAGATGTCGGCGATGCCGCCGTTGGAAATCCAGGTCTTCTCGCCGTTCAGCAGCCAGCCGGCGTGGACCCGCTCGGCCGTCGTGCGGGTGGCGGCGACGTCGGAGCCCGACCCGGGTTCGGTCAGCGCGAAGGCGGCGATCGCCTTGCCCGCCCGCGTCCGCTTCAGCCAGTCGCGTTGCCCGGCGGTGCCGGAAAGCGTCACCGGCCCCATCCCGAGGCCCTGCATGGCAAAGGCGAAGTCGGCCAGCGCATCGTGGCGCGCGAGCGTCTCGCGGATCAGGCAGAGGGTGCGGATGTCGAGCCGTTCGCCCTCTGCCGCGCCGCTGTGGGTGAGCCAGCCGTCCTGCCCCAGTGCCGCAACCAGGTCGCGGCAGGCCGCGTCCACATCGGCGTGATCCACCGGCAGGTTCGCCGCGCACCAGTCCTCCAGCGCCGCCGCCAGCGCGCGGTGGCGCGCTTCGAAGAAGGGCCAGTCGAGGAAGCTGCGATCGGACATCAATTCCCCTCGAACACGGGCGGTGTCTTGGCAACAAAGGCCCGGAAGGCGCGCTCGAAGTCCTGCGTCTGCATGCAGATCGCCTGCGCCTGGGCCTCGGCCTCGATGGCCGCGTCCAGCCCCATGTCCCATTCGTGGTTGAGCTGGGTCTTGGTGATGCCGTGGGCGAAGCTCGGGCCGCTGGCCAGCGCGCGGGCCAGCGCCATGGCTTCGGCCTCCAGCCGCTCAGCCGGGTAGAGCGCGTTCCAGAAGCCCCAGGCGAGGCCCTCTTCGGCGCGCATGGTCCGCCCGGTGTACAGGAGTTCCGCCGCCCGGCCCTGGCCGATGATCCGCGGCAGCATGGCGCAGGCGCCCATGTCGCAGCCGGCCAGGCCGACGCGGGTGAACAGGAAGGCGGCCTTGGCGCCCGGCGTCGCCAGCCGCAGGTCGGCGGCCATGGCGAGGATGGCGCCGGCGCCGACGGCCACGCCGTCCACCGCGGCGATGACCGGCTTGCCGCAATGGAGCATCGCCTTGACCAGATCGCCGGTCATCCGGGTGAAGGCGAGCAGGTCCGCCATCGGCTTGCCGATCAGCGGGCCGATGATCTCGTGCACGTCGCCGCCGGAGCAGAAATTGCCGCCGTTCGGGGCCAGCACCACCACGGCCACGTCGTCCGCCGTCGCCAGCGCCCGGAACGTGTCGCGCAGTTCGGCGTAGCTGTCGAAGCTCAGCGGGTTCTTCCGCTCCGGCCGGTTCAGCCGGATCGTGGCCACGCGGTCGGCCACCTCCCAGAGGAAGTGCCGCGGGCGGAGTGTGGCGAGCGCGGTCATGGCTTTCCCATGCGCTTGAGGATCTCGGTCAACGTGTCGAGGTCGGCCGCGCCGATCCCGGCGAAGAGCTTCGCCACTTCCGCCTCGTGCCCCGCCGCCAGTCCTTCGAAGACCGCCGCGCCGGCGGGGGTCAGGGCAACCTGAACGGTGCGGCGGTCGGCATCGGAAGAGCTGCGGGCGACCATACCGTCGGCCTCCAGCCGGTCCACCACGGTGGTGGCGTTGCCGTTCGAGACCAGCAGCATCCGGGACAGTTCGCCCATCGTCACCCCCTCGCGCCGGCGCCAGAGGGCGGCCATCACGTCGAAGCGCGGCAGCGTGGTGGCGCGTTGGCGCAGGTGGTCGCGCAGGTGGCTTTCCGCAACGCGGGTCACCGCGAGAAGTCTGATCCACAGCTTCAGGCGCCGCTTGCTGAGGTCGCTCATGCCTCGCCTCCGGAGATGGCGATGGCCTGGCCGTTGATGCCCTCCGCCCCGGGGCCGCTGAGCCAGAGCGCGGCGGCGGTGATCTCGGCGGGCTGGAACAGGCGGTTCTGCGGGCTCGTCGCCATCAGCGCGGCGCGGGCGGCCTCCGGCGTGCGCCCGGTCTTCTGCACGATGATCTGCACCGAACGGTCGGTCATCTCGGTGTCGAGAAAGCCCGGGCAGATGGCGTTGACGGTGACCGGGCGGGTGGCCACCTCCAGCGCCAGGCAGCGCACCAGCCCGATCACCCCGTGCTTGGCGGCGGCGTAGGGCGCGATCTTGGCATAGCCTTTCAGCCCGGCGGTGGAGGCGATGGCGATCAGGCGGCCGCGGCCGGGCATCTGGGCGAGACCGGCGCGGAAGGTCAGGAAGACGCCGGTCAGGTTGACCGCCAGCATCGCGTTCCACTGCGCGAGCGTGGTGCGCCCGAAGGGGGCGCTGTCGGCCGCGCCGGCACTGGCGATGACGATGTCGCAGGGACCGGCCGCGGCGAACAGCGCGGCGACGGAGGTCTCGTCGGTGACGTCGACGGGGATCGCGCGCACGCCGGGGTTGGCGGCGGTGACGCGGGCCAGCGCGTCGGCGCGGCGTCCGGCGATGACCACCTCGGCCCCTGCCTGCGCGAAGCCGCGGGCGAGGTCGGCGCCCGCACCGGAGCCGCCGCCGGTCACCAGCACCCGCTGCCCGGCGATGCTCATGCCCGGATCGCCTCGGCCGCCCGCGCCGCGAGGCGCTGTGCCTGGTTGCGCCCGGCGAGGTAGGGCTTCGGCCATGCGGTCGCGGTGTCGCCCGCTGCCACGGCGGCGTGCAGGGTCCAGTACGGATCGGCCAGATGCGGCCGGGCGAGGCAGACCAGATCGGCCCGCCCGGCGAGGAGGATCGAGTTCACCTGGTCCGCCTCGGTGATGTTGCCGACCGCCATGGTGGCGATGCCGGTCTCGTTGCGGATGCGGTCGGAGAACGGGGTCTGGAACATCCGGCCATAGACGGGCTTTGCCTCGGGGGAAGTTTGGCCGGCGGAGACGTCGATGATGTCGGCGCCGGCGGCATGGAAGGCGCGGGCGATGGTCACCGCGTCTTCGGGGGTGATGCCGTCCGGGCCCATCCAGTCGGTGGCGGAGATGCGGACCGACATCGGGCGTTCGGCCGGCCAGCCGGCGCGCATGGCGGAAAACACCTCCAGCGGCCAGCGCATGCGGTTTTCCAGCGTGCCGCCGAAAGCGTCGGTGCGGCGGTTGGACAGCGGGCTGATGAAGCTGGAGATCAGGTAGCCGTGGGCGGCGTGCAGTTCCACCATGTCGAAACCGGCGCGGGCGGCCATCCGTGTGGCGGCGACGAACTCGACGGTGATGCGCTCCATGTCGGCGCGGGTCATTTCGCGCGGGGCGGGGTGGGCGGGGGACCACGCGACGGCCGAAGGCCCCAGCGTCGGCCAGCCGCCCGCCGGCAGCGGCTTTTCGTCATCCTGCCACGGTACCTGCACCGAGCCCTTGCGACCGGAGTGGCCGATCTGCATGCACAGCTTCGCGGGCGTCTCGGCATGGACGAAATCCACCAGCCGCGTCCACGCGGCCTCATGCCCCGGTGCGTAGAGGCCGGGGCAGCCGGGGGTGATCCGGCCTTCGGGCGAGACGCAGGTCATCTCGGTGTAGACGAGGCCCGCCCCGCCCTTGGCGCGCTCCGTGTAGTGGGCGAAGTGCCAGTCGGTGGGGCAGCCGTCCACGGCGCGGTACTGCGCCATGGGCGAGACGACGACGCGGTTTTCCAGCCGCATTCCCCGCAGGGCGAAGGGCGCGAACATCGGCCGCCGCCCCGGGGTGCCGCCGGCCCGGACCTGGAACCAGTCCTCGGCGCCCTGCAGCCAGACGGGATCGCGCAAGCGCAGGTTCTCGTGGCTGATGCGCTGGCTGCGGGTCAGCAGCGAATAAGCGAACTGGACCGGGGGCATGTCGAGGTAGCGTTCGACCTCCTCGAACCATTCCAAGGAGTTGCGCGCCGCCGACTGGGTGCGCAGCACCTCCACCCGCCGCTCCTCCTGGTAGCGCTGGAAGGCGGCCTCCTGCGTGGGTTCGCTGTGCAGGTAGTCGGCCAGCGCGATCGCACTGTCGAAGGCCAGCCGCGAGCCGGAACCGATGGAGAAATGCGCGGTCGCCGCGGCGTCCCCCATCAGCACGACGTTGCCGTGATACCAGGTCTCGCAGATCAAGCGGGGGAACTGCATCCAGACCGCCGAGCCGCGCAGGTGGCTGGCGTTGGAGATCAGCACCTGCCCGCCGAGATGCGCGGCGAAGATGCGACGGCAGGTTTCCACCGTCTCTTCCTTCGACATCGCGGCAAAACCCCAGCGGTCCCAGGTGTCGGGCGCCATCTCGACGATGAAGGTCGCGGTGTCGGCGTCGAACTGGTAGGCGTGCGCCCAGACCCAGCCGTGCGGGGTCTTCTCGAAGATGAAGGTGAAGGCGTCGTCGAACTTGGCCCTGGTGCCGAGCCAGACGAAACGACACGTCCGGGTGTCGATCTCCGGCCGGAAGGTCGCGGCATATTCCTTGCGCACGGTGGAATTCAGCCCGTCGCAGGCGACCACGAGGTCGTGGTCGCGCCGGTAGTCCTCGGCTGCGCGGAACTCGGTCTCGAAGCGCATCTCGACGCCCAGCGCCGCGGCGCGGGCCTGCAGCAGCGACAAGAGCTTCATCCGGCCGATGCCGGCGAAGCCGTGGCCGCCGGACACGGTGCGGATGCCCTGGTGGATCACCGCGATGTCGTCCCAGTAGGCGAAGCTGGCCTTGATCGCGGCATGGCTCTCGGGGTCGTTCCGCGCCATCCGGCTCAGCGCGTCGTCCGACAGCACCACGCCCCAGCCGAAGGTGTCGCTGGCGCGGTTGCGTTCCAGCACCGTCACCCGGTGCGACGGGTCGCGCAGCTTCATCGAGATCGCGAAGTAGAGGCCGGCCGGCCCGCCGCCAAGGCAGAGGATGTTCATCAGGCACTCCGTGATGGGCGTAGTCTCGCACCGCACGGAAGATTTTTCAAGCTTGAAATTTTCAAGCTTGAAGCTTTTGGCTTGCGCTTTGCGCGCCTCCGCCCATGATGCGCCTCATGGAGCTGATCGAAACCCGGGACGGCGCGGTGGTGCGGCTGTCGCTGAACCGTCCGGACAAGCGCAATGCGCTGGACACGGCGCTGCTGGCCGCGCTGGCCGGGCGGCTGGAGGCCTGTGCCTCGGACGCAGGTGTGCGGGTTGTCGTCCTGTCCGGCGAGGGCGGGCATTTCGCGGCCGGAGCGGACATCGGCGAGATCGAGGCCAAGGGGCCGGCCGAAGGCGCCGCCGACCCGCGCAAGGCGCATTGGGCGACGATCCGGGCCTTCCCCAGGCCGCTGGTCGCGGCGGTGGACGGGCTGGCCCTGGGCGGGGGCTTTGAGCTTGCCCTGATGGCGGACGCGCTGGTGCTGGGGGCCACGGCGAAGCTGGGGCTGCCGGAGACGACCCTGGGCCTGATCCCCGGTGCCGGGGGCGGGCAGCGGCTGCTGGCGCTGGCCGGGCGGGCGCGGGCCACGCGCATGGTGCTGACCGGCGAAATCGTGGACGCCGCCACTGCCTTCTCGTGGGGCATCGCGGGATGGCTGGCCGATGGCCCGGCCCTGCCGCTGGCCATGGACCTCGCACATCGCCTCGCCGCCCGCGCGCCACTGGCGCTGGCGGCGGCCAAGGCGGCGCTGGTGGCGGGGGAGGAGGGCGCGCTGGCTTTCGCGCAGGAGCGAGCCGCCTTCGAGCGGCTGCTGGGCAGCGAGGACAAGGCCGAGGGCATCCGCGCCTTTCGCGGGAAACGACCGCCGGAGTTCCGCGGGCGATGACAGTGGTGGCGGTCATCGGGCTGGGCACCATGGGCCTCGGCATCGCGCAGGTCTACGCGGCGGCGGGCTTCTCGGTGCTGGCGACCGACGCCGATCCGGCGACGCGCGACAGCGCCGGGGCGCGGCTGGCGGCGGCGCTGGCCCCGCGGGTGACCGCGGGCAGGCTGTCCGCCGCCGACGCCGAGGCGCTTCGGTCCCGCCTGATCGTGGTGCCCGACCTGCGGGACCTGCACCCGGCGGCGCTGGCGGTGGAGGCGATCGTGGAGCGGGCGGAGCCCAAGCGCGTCCTGCTGGGCGCGCTTGAGGACGTGCTGGCGCCACAGGCGGTGGTGGCGACCAATACCTCGGCGCTGTCGGTGGCCGGGTTGGCGCGGGGGATGCGGCATCCCGGGCGGTTGCTGGGGCTGCATTTCTTCAACCCCGCGCCGGCGATGAAGCTGGTGGAGCTGGTGCCGCATGCGGGGACCGATGCCACGGCGCTGGCCCTCGCGCGCCGCCTGACCGAGGCCGCGGGCAAGACCGTGATCGACGCCCCCGACCGCCCCGGTTTCATCGTCAACCGCTGTGCCCGGCCGTTCTACGGCGAGGCGCTGGCGCACATGGAGGAAGGCCGGACCCCCGGCGAGATCGACGCGGCGATGGTTGCGGCGGGCTACCGGATGGGGCCGTTCGCGCTGATCGACCTGATCGGCGCCGACATCAACCTTGCCGCCACCGGGGGCCTGTCGGCGGCGATGGGCGGGAATCCGCGCTACCACGTCTTCGATGCGCTGCGGGCGCAGGTCGCCGCAGGCGCGCTGGGTCGCAAGGCCGGACGGGGATTTGTCGACGGCCCCCTGCCGCCGCCGCCCGCCGATGCGGACACCATCGCGCTGCGCATCGAGGCCACGCTGGTCAACGAGGCGCACTGGCTCATGGCCGAGGGCGGCACGACGGAAGCGGGGATCGACACCGCGATGACGCTGGGCCTCAACTGGCCGCGCGGACCCTTCGCGCTGTGCGCCGGCCATGGTCCGGTGCGCATCCGCGAGACGCTCGCGGCGCTGGAGGCGCGCACCGCGCTGACCGGCCGCTACCTTCCGGCGCCAGGTCTGTGATGATCGCGAACTTTTCCCGGGCCGGTCGCGGCGCGGGCGCCGTCAGTTCAGCGCGAACTGCATCGGGTAGCGACCATCCTCGAACTCGCCGAAGAGATCGGGCAGGTCGGGATGGGTCACCGGCTCGCCGGTTTCGTCCGGCACCAGGTTCTGCTCGGAGACATAGGCGACGTAGTAGTTTTCCGAGTTCTCGGCCAGGAGGTGGTAGAACGGCTGGTCCTTGCACGGCCGGGCTTCCTCGGGGATGCGCTCGTACCAGTCGTCGGTGTTCCTGAACTGGGCGTCCACGTCGAACACGACACCACGGAACGGGTGCTTGCGATGCCGCAGCACCTGTCCGATGTGATACTTCGCCTGGGCCGAAAGCATCGGATTTTGTCCCCCAATTTAGGTAATAATCCCTCGCCCCGGGACTTGTCCACCGCCACGGCGAAGCTGCGGAGAAACAGACTGTGAACCTTGTCCTGACAGTGGCGGGCGTCGCGGCGCCCGTCGCGGCGCTGGCGGCACTGGGCTTTGCCTGGGCGCGGATCGGGTTCGACACTCCGCTGGACCTCGTGGCGCAGTTGGCGATCCCGCTGATGCTCATCACGCTGGGCGCGGCCATGGCACGGCTGTCGGCGGGGCGCACCGCCGTGGGGCTGGCGGTCGCGGTGGCCGTCACCTCCGGCATGCTGGCGGCCAAATACGGCGCGAAGGCCGAGGCGCTGGCCGGTCCGGTCATCGCCTCGACCGCGCTGTCGGTGGCGACATTGCCGCTCGCTCTCGCATTTCTGATCTGAACGGCGCCGCCCGGGATTCCCCGGCCGCGCGCAATGCCCTATAAGGCTTGGAAAAAGACCCGAGGGGCAGATGAGCAGAACCTTCCGGGCGGCGATCCTGCTGCTGTTTCTCGCCTCCTGCGGGGGCGGCAACTTCTCGGCGCCGCGCAACCTCGACGATGCCTGCGCCCTTGCGGCGGAACGGCCGGAATACTACCGCGCCATGCGCGCGACCGAGCGCAAGTGGGGCGTGCCGGTGGCGGTGCTGATGGCGATGATCCATCAGGAGTCGAGGTTCGTGGGCAACGCCAAGACGCCCCACACCTGGGCGCTGGGCGTGATCCCGATGGGCCGGATGTCCTCGGCCTACGGCTATTCCCAGGCGCTGGACGGCACCTGGGACGAGTACCAGGAGGACCAGCGCCGCCGCGGCGCGCGGCGCGACCGGATCGACGACGCCACCGATTTCATGGGCTGGTACATGACCGAGACCGAGACCCGGCTCGGCATCCCCAAGGGCGACGCGCGCAACCAGTACCTCGCCTACCACGAGGGGCGGACCGGCTATGCCAACAGCTCGTACAACGCCAAGCCCTGGCTGCTGGACGTCTCCGCCGCCGTGCAGGCACGGGCGGAGCTGTATGCGGTGCAGCTGTCCGCCTGCCGCTAAACCCTTCAGGGGCTTCGCTTTTCTATCTCGCGGCTGATCGAGAACAGCGAGGGCGGATAGCTGCCGCCCTCGACCAGTTCGCCCAGGATCACCGTCGTCTCGCCGCCCTGGTCGTCGCGGATCACCCATTGCCGCAGCGCGACCGGGTCGGCGGTGAACACCAGTTCGATCGAGCCGTAGTCCGGGTTCTCGGGGTCCTGCGCGCGCACCCGCGTGGCCGCGCCATCCTGCGCGTGGCCCACCACCATCTTCGCCTGCCCGAGGTCCACCCTTGCCGCCAGGATCAGGTTCAGGGGGGTTCGTTTCAGCGGATACTGCTCCGGCGGCTGGTTCGACTTCGGGTCGAAGATGGCGACGCTGCCGGCACTTGCAAGGACCAGCGTGTCGTCCGGCGGGGCGTATTCGAAACGCACCCGGCCCGGGCGATGGATATACACGGTGCCGGTCGAGACGGTGCCGTCGCTGTTCACCTGGGTGAACTCCGCTTTCGCCGTCTTCAGCCCGTTGAGATAGGCCGAAAGGTCGCTGAGCGGGATCGCCGCCGCCCGGGCGGCGGTGCCGAGGGCGATGAGGGCGAGCGGGGCGAGAAGCGCGGTGCGGCGGTGCATGGCGGGACTTTACAACGCTTGGCAGTCCGGGGGCAGGCCAAACCCGGTCACGGTTGGGCGAGGCAGAGGTGAGTGGCGCAGCCGGGCCGAACCCCGTCCTACCGCACACCGGCCGCGTCGAGCCGGCGCCAGAGCGTGTCAAGCTCCTTGCGGATCATCGAAAACTCCTTGCGGGCCTCGGGCGCGAGGTTCTTGTCCTTCAGCTTCTCGTCGGCGACCTTCCAGGTGCGCGAGATCACCTTCTTGAACGGCTTGCCGAGGATCGCCACGCGCTGCGACTGCGCGGCAAACTCCTCCAGCGTCTTCTGGCAGTCCTTCAGCATCTTGTCGGTCTCGTCATCGACCTTCATGCCGCCGCCGAGGGCCAGCGCGTCGACTGTGATCTTGAAAATGGTCATCGCGGACCCCTGGTCATTGTGCGGTCACTTGATCCCGGCCTTGTCGAGCTTGCGCCAGAGACCGTCGGTCATCTTGCGGATCTCGGTGAAGCCCTTCTTCTGGTCGGCGGCGAGGGATTTTGCCTTCAGCTTGTCTTCGGCCTTCTTCCACAGCTCGGAGATGCGCTTCTTCAGCGGCCGGGCGGCGACCTCCATCTCCTCGACGTAGCCGGTGAAGCGCTCGATATTGACGCGCAGTTCGTCGAGCTGCTTGCGAGTCTTCTCGTCGATCTCCTTGTTGCGCCGGTTCTTCTTGGCGGACTTCACCAGCGCGTCGGGGTCGATGCGGAAAATGGTCATGGCGATGGCTCTGCGAAAAGCACTCTGATCGCCGGGGATGATGGCACCGGACGGGCGGTTCGGGAAGGGGGTTTGCGGGGGAAGCGTTGGCACGGCCCCACCGGGGGACCGGACCGTTAGCGAAGGCGGACGCAGCGTGATAGGTTGCCACTGTTCCGCGCCCGAAAGTGCCCCCGGCAGGAACCCGGCCGACAAGTACCCTGTCTGTTACTGGTATGGCCAGGTTCGCCCGCCTCAGCTTATCATCCGGTCGCCAGCAAACTCGGGGAAGGGTCCCATGTCGCTCGCGCATCGGATTGCCAAAGCAAGGGTCTCACCTGCGAGCTGACTGATCCGGTGTCTTCCGGGCGCGCCTACCTCTCCTCCACCAGTATCTCCCGCTTGCCGACATGGTTCGCCCGTGTGACGACGCCCTGGTCCTCCATCTGCTCCACCAGCCGCGCCGCCTTGTTGTAGCCGATGCCGAGCTTGCGCTGGATGTACGAGGTGGAGCACTTGCGGTCGCGGGCGACGATGGCGACGGCTTGGTCGTAGAGCTGGTCGTCGCTGCCGTCGCCGGTGAGGCCCAGGATCACGTCGATGTCGGAGGCCGCGTCCTCCTCCGGGCCCTCGACCACGCCGGACATGTAGGCGGGGGGGCCGAAGCTCTTGAGGTGGCGGACGACCTCCTCGACCTCTTCGTCGCTGACGAAGGGGCCGTGGATGCGGGTGATCTTGGCGCCGCCGGCCATGTAGAGCATGTCGCCCTGGCCGAGGAGCTGTTCGGCGCCCTGCTCGCCGAGAATGGTGCGCGAGTCGATCTTCGAGGTGACCTGGAACGAGATCCGGGTCGGGAAGTTGGCCTTGATCGTGCCGGTGATGACATCGACCGAGGGCCTCTGCGTCGCCATGATGAGATGGATGCCGGAGGCGCGGGCCATCTGGGCCAGGCGCTGGATGCAGGCCTCGATCTCCTTGCCGGCGACCATCATCAGGTCGGCCATCTCGTCCACCACGACGACGATGTAGGGGATCGCCTCGGGCACGGTTTCCTCGGTCTCGAACACCGGGTCGCCACTGTCCTCGTCGAACCCGGTCTGGATCGTGCGCCTGAACAGCTCGCCGTTGGCCAGCGCTTCGCGGACCCGGCCGTTGTGGCCCTCGATGTTGCGCACGCCCATCTTCGACATGCGGCGGTAGCGCTCCTCCATCTCGCCCACCACCCATTTCAGCGCCACGACGGCCTTCTTGGGGTCGGTGACGACGGGGGACAGCAGATGCGGGATGCCGTCGTAGACGGAAAGTTCCAGCATCTTGGGGTCGATCATGATCAGCCGGCATTCCGCGGGCGTAAGCTTGTAGAGGATGCTGAGGATCATCGTGTTGATCGCGACCGACTTGCCCGATCCGGTGGTGCCGGCGATCAGGAGATGCGGCATCTTGGCGAGGTTGGCCACGATCGGGTCGCCGGCGATGTCCTTGCCCAGCGCCAGCGCCAGACGCATCTGCGCATCGCCGAAATCGCGGGCGGCGAGAATTTCGCGAAGCACCACCTTCTCGCGGGTGGCGTTGGGCAGTTCGATGCCGATCACCGACCGGCCGGGCACGGTGGAGACGCGGGCGGAGAGCGCGGACATCGAGCGGGCGATGTCGTCGGCCAGGCCGATGACGCGGGAGGCCTTCAGCCCCGGCGCGGGTTCGAGTTCGTAGAGGGTGACCACCGGGCCGGGCCGGACGGAGACGATCTCGCCCTTGACGCCGTAGTCGTCGAGCACGGTCTCCAGCATCCGCGCGTTTTCCTCCAGCGCTTCGGTGGACAGCGTGTGGCGCTTCACCGTGGCGGGGTTGGCCAGAAGGCCGAGCGGCGGCAGTTCGAAGGCGGCGGCGGTGCCGTCGAAGTTGAAGCCGGGCTGCGCCTCGGCCTGCGCCCGGCGTGAGGGCGGCGTGGGTTTCCAGGCCGCAGTCTGGATCAGCCGGCGCTGATCGGGGTCGAACCGCGCAGGAAGCGGATCGGGCAGGTCGTCGATCAGGTCGAGGTCTTCCGCCGTGGCGTCGAAAACCTCGGCACCCAGGAAGACCTGTCCGCCGTCGGCGTCCGGCTCGGGCGACCGGGCGGTGACCGGCGGGTCGCAACGTGGCGCTTCGACGCGCTGGACCGGCGGTTCACGGCGCGGCACGGTGTCGGGTGACGTGGCGCCTCGGGCGCGGATGGCATCGGCGATGCGGGCGCGCAGGCGGTCGTCGGTGGTGAGCGGATCGGCCAGGGCGGCGGGCGCCAAGGTCGCGGCGGGGGCACGGATCAGTCCGGGCAGACGGGAGAGAAGGCTCGGTTTCCCGGCGGCCATGCGGCGCTGCTCGACCTTGAGCGCGGCAGGGCGGCCGAAACCCGGCTCGGCCCGGGAGGGCTGGGGCTCGGCCAGCGCCGCCTCGCGGCGGACGCGGTGGCGGTCCCGCAGCGCTGCGGCAGCCCGCACCGTGCCGCGCGCGCCCTGGCCGAGAAGGCCGCGCAGGCGGGCATAGGTGACGACGACCGAGACCGTCAGGAACCGCGCGATGGCCGCAAGCTCGCTGCGCGTGAACCCGCAGACATGCAGCATGCCGGCAACGAAGGCAGCGCCGAAGGCCAGCGACAGAAGCCGGAGCCCGATGCCCGGACCCACGGGCAGGACGGTGAGGATGGCGCCCAGGACGGTATCGCCGAAAAGCCCGCCGAGGCCCACCGCGGGGTGCGGCCAGTCGGGGCCGGGGACATGCGTTGCAGCGAAGACGGAGCCCAGCGCGATGGCGATGACGGCAAAGACGGTGCGCGTCGCGGCAAGCTCCGTCCCGCGGTGCAGCACGCAGCGCAGACCCCAGATACCGAGGACCAGCGGGATGCCCCAGGCGCCGAGGCCGCCGATGACCAGCAGCGTCGAGGCCGCGGCGGCGCCGGGGCGGCCGATCCAGTTCCGCGCCGGCTCGTCCGTCGCCACCATCCAGCCCGGGTCTTCCGGCGTGTAGCTGGCCAGCGCGGCCACGAACATCACGGCCAGCGCCAGCAGCGCCAGGCCCAGAAGCTCCTGCCCCCGCCGTTCCAGCATCGCCTGCGTGCCCTGGTCGAGAAGCGGATCGCGGCTGCGGCTCTGATAGGACGCCATGCTGTCACCTCACCCGTATAGGCAGTCGCGGAGCTGCGAGAGCCCGCGCTGCGTGTCGTCTTGGGGCGCGACGAGCGCGACCCGGATATAGCGTTTGCCGGGGTTTTCCCCGGCGCTGTCGCGGCCCAGATAGGCGCCGGGCAGGACCTTGACGCCGGTCTGGCGCCACAGCCGCAGCGCGGCCTGCTCGCCATCCTCCACCGGCATCCAGAGGAAGAAGCCGCCTTCCGGGTTCCTGAACCCCTGCAGGCCCGCAAAGATCGACGCCGCGTCCCGGAACTTGGCCTGATAGAGCGCGCGGGAGGCCTCCACATGCGTCTCGTCCTGCCAGCAGGCCTCGGCCACATGCTGAAGCGGCAGCGGCAGGGGGGCACCGGCAAAGGCGCGCAGCTTGCGGATCGCCGCGATGGCCTGCGGGCCACCGGCGACGAAGCCCGACCGCAACCCGGGCAGGTTCGACCGCTTGGACAGCGAATGGAAGGCCAGCACGCGCTCGGGGTCTGCACCAGTCGCGGCCGCGACCTCCAGCACGCCCGGCGGCGCGGCGTCGCGCCAGACCTCGGAATAGCATTCGTCGGCGAAAACCCGGAAATCATGCGCGTCCGCCAACGACAGGAGGTCGGCCCAGTATTCCCGGCTGGCGACGGCGCCTTGCGGATTGGCGGGCGAGCACAGGAAGGCCGCCACGGTACGGTCGAGCACCTCGGCGGGCAGGCTGCCGAAATCGGGCAGGAATCCGGTCGCGGCGCTGGCGGGAACGTAGACCGGCTCCGCCCCCGCGGCCAGCGCGCCGACAGCATAGACCTGGTAGAACGGATTGGGGATCAGCACGATCGGCCGGCGGCCGCGCTTGTCCTCCGGGATCAGGGCGACGGCGGCGTTGAACAGGCCCTCGCGGGTGCCGTTCAGGACCATCAGCCGGTCCGGCACGAGCGTCACGCCGTAGCGGCGATGCAGCCAGCCGGCGATGGCCGCAAGAAGATCGGGCGTGCCGTCGTTGGGCGGGTAGCGGCCAAAGCCCGGCAGGCTGGCGGCGAGGATCGGCCCGACGAAGTCCGGCATCGGATGCTTGGGCTCGCCGATGGTCATGTCGATGGGCTCTGCGCCCGGCGCATACCCGTCCAAGAGCTTCCGCAGACGCGGAAACGCATAGTCGGGAAGGCCCTGGAACCGCAGGGGTATATGCATCGCGCCTCAACCTCCGGAGTCGTGAGCGCCCCGGTTGCCGGTCACGATAGCGTCAGGCGGGCGGGTGGTCCAGAAAAAGCGTGCGGCGGCGGGGGGTTGACCTGCGCGATTGTGGCATTTGCGTCCGGACGCCGGACACTGGGCGGATGGCCCGGCCTAGGCCAGCGCCGCCTCGGCGGCCGCCGCCAGCCGCAGCAGCCGCTCTTCCTGCCCCGGCCCGGCCATGAACGAGATGCCGCAGGACGGCTGGCCGGTCGGCAGGGTGATCGCGGTCAGGCCCAGGAGGTTGGCGATGCGGGTGTTGCGCAGGGCGAGAAGGTTCTCGGTCACGTAGTAGGCCTCGTCCTCGATCAGCCGCTTCGCCTCCGGTGGCAGGATCGGCGAGGTGGGCAGGACCACGGCATCGAAGCCCGCGACCCGCGCGGTCCATTGCGCGCGCAACGCCACGAGGCGGCGCCAGCCGTCCACGTAGTCCGCCGCCGAGAACGCCGCGCCCGACCGGAAGCGGTCGAGGATGCGGGGAAACATCTTCTCCGGCGCCCGCTCGATGGTGTCGCGCCAGAGGCCCCAGGCCTCGGCGGTGAAGACGAGCGGGGACAGCGCGAGCGCGTCTGCCACCTCCGGCGCGCGCAACCGCTCAATGCGCGCGCCGGCGGCGGCGAGACGGTCGAGCGCGGTCTCAAAACCATGCCCCGGGGCTGGCCGCAGGTCGTCGAGCGCCACGGTTTCGAGCACGGCGAGGCGCTGCCCCCGGACCGACGGTCGCGCGAGGTCCGCTGTTGCCCCGCCGGACAGCGCGGCGAGCAGAAGCGCGCAATCCTCGACCGTCCGCGCCAGCGGGCCGATGCCGTCAAAGCGCTGGCAGAGCGGGATCACGCCACCCGCGGGAAGCCGGCCCCAGGCCGGCTTCAGCCCCACCAGGTCGTTCCAGGCCGCCGGGATGCGGACCGAGCCGCCGGTGTCGGTGCCGATGGCGGCTGCGGCGAGGCCGAAGGCGACCGAGGTGGCGGCGCCGGAGGAGGAGCCGCCGGGGACGGCGGCGGCATCGTTGAAACAGGGCGGTGTCTGCGTCACCGGATTGAGGCCGAGGCCGGAGAAGGCGAGTTCCGAGAGATGCGTCTTGCCGAGGCAGACCAGGCCCTGGGCCGTGGCCGTGTGCAGGACTTCGGCATCCGCCTCCGGCACCCGTCCCATCAACAGCGCGCTGCCGCCCTCGCAGGCGGCGCCGGCGGCGTCGATGTTGTCCTTCCAGCTCAGCGGCACACCGTCGAGCGGACCAATGCGCCGGCCGGCCTTGGCGCGGTCGGCGGCGGCCATCGCCATCGAGCGCGCGCGGCGCGGGGTGAGGCGGGCGTAGATGCGCCCGGACAGGGCATGCGCATCGATCGCCTCGAGGAAGGCCTCGGTCAATTCCAGCGCATGGACGCGGCCCGCGGCAATGGCGCGGCCGAGGTCGGCGGCCGACATGGTGAGCCAGGCATTCGACATCGCGCCCCCGCAGGTTTCCGCCTGCGACCATAGGCGAGGCCGCGCGCCATGGACAATCCCGGCGCCGGCGCCATAGTCGCCGGCCATGGGACGCGATGCGGACGTGCTGGTGGTGGGCGGCGGACTGAACGGCCCCTGCCTGGCGCTGGCGCTGGCGCAGGCGGGACTCACCGCCGTGGTGGTCGATGCCCGGCCCCCGCCGGCCCGTGCGGAACCCGGTTTCGACGGCCGCGCCTATGCCCTGGCCCTGGCCTCGCAGCGTCTGCTGTCGGCGCTGGGCGTCTGGCCGCGGGTGGCGGGGCAAGCCGAGACGATCCGCGCGGTCAAGGCCGCCGACGGCCGCGCCTTCGAGGGCGCAGCACCCTGGTTCCTGCAGTTCGACGGGGCGGATCTGGCCGAGGGGCCGATGGGCGCGATGCTGGAGGACCGCTTCCTCTACGCTGCGCTGCGGGCGGCGATGGCGGAGGCCGGGGTCCCGATGCTGGCGCCGGAGACGGTGGTGGCGCAGGAGGCCGGGGCAGTGACGCTGGCCTCCGGCCGCCGCCTCACCGCGTCGCTGGTGGTCGGTGCCGACGGGCGCGACAGCGGGACGGCGGCGCGCGCGGGCATCGGGCGGACCGGGTGGAGCTACGGCCAGACCGCACTGGTCTGCGCGGTGGAACACGACAGGCCGCACGGCGGCGGGGCGTACCAGCTGTTCCTGCCGGAAGGGCCGCTGGCCATCCTGCCGCTGCCGGACAGCCGGTCGTCGATTGTCTGGACGCTGGGCACAGCCGCCGCCGAAGCCATTGCCGCGCTGCCGGATGCGGGCTTTCTCGCCGCCCTGCGCCCGCGCTTCGGCGACTTCCTGGGCGAGGTGCGACTGGCCGGGACGCGGTTCAGCCATCCCCTGTCGCTAAGCCTCGCCGAGCGCTGGATCGCGCCGCGACTGGCGCTCGTCGGCGACGCCGCGCATGGCGTGCATCCGATCGCGGGGCAGGGCCTGAACCTCGGTTTCCGCGACGTCGCCGCGCTTTCCGAGGTGCTGGCCGAGGCCTCGCGGCGCGGCGAGGACATCGGGGCACAGAACGTGCTGTTGCGCTACGAGCGCTGGCGGCGGTTCGACACGGTCCGCATGGCGCTGGGGATGGATGTCGTGAACATGTTGTTTTCCAACG
>JANOGU010000046.1:0-5244 GCA_031406135.1 Rhodobacterales bacterium | reverse complement strand
CTACGATAAGGCGGTCTGGGCCTACCGGGAAGCCCTCAACGCCAACGCCGGCTACGATGATGATGCTGGTCGGGACCGACGCACCGCCGCATGTGCAGGCGACCGCCGCTCACCTGCGGCAGAGCTTCGCGCGGCTGCCGGGCGGGCGGGAGGCGCAGGCAGCGGGCCGTCGCGCGCCGGCGGCGGTCTCCGGTGCCTCGTCACCATCAAGGCCGGTCTCGACGATCCCGGCGTCGTAGCCTTGCGCTTCCAGCCAGCGGCGGAAGACGGCGGTGTAGCCGTGGGTGACGAATACGCGGCTGGCGCCGGTGGCCCGGATCGCCTCGTTCAGCCCGGGCCGGTCAACGTGGTCGGAGAGGGCGAATCCGGTGCCGAGGCCGCGCCTGCGGCGGATGCCGCGGTCGGCGAAGGTGAGGACGTCGGGCATGGCCGCGAGGATAGCGGGGCGGGCGGCGGAGGCCAGAACCGCGCGGGCCGCGGTGCCCGGGGACCGGCCGGCGGCCCCCTCCCCCATCCCCTCCCACAAGGGGAGGGGAGGCGCCGGCGACGGCGCCGCTCCATGGGCGGCCTTGCGCGGGACGCCGCAGACGTGGCCCGGAAACGGCGCGGCCGAAACGGCAAGGCCCGAGGCGTTTCAGCGCCTTGGCGGCATGCCGGGGGAAACCGCGCTCAGGTTTCGGCGTCCGGCGCGTTTTCCAGGTCGCCACGCTGCCAGCGGCGTCCGGCGTCGATACAGATGCCGTCGGCCTCGGCCACGCCCATGCTGTCGGGCCGGTCGATGCTGCGGTCCCAGAGCACGGCTTCCTTGGTATAGAGCTGGCAGATGACCGGCCCCTTGCGCGAGGCGACCTCGACCGGGAGGGATTCGAGGTTGCGGGGGTCCAGGGCACAACCGGCGAGCAGTGCCGCGGCGGCAAGGGTCACGAGCAATCTGGCGGCCATGCATGTTCCTCCGCGGACGGCACCGTCCGCACACCGCATGTTGTGCCGCAGATGCGGTGCGATTCGATAGCTGGGGCGGGGCATTTCGGTGGCGCGCCCGTGCAGTCGGGCCACAGCGGCAGGCACCGCCGGCCGCCGGGCGCGCGGAAATCCACGTTGCAAACCGCAGAGTTGCGGGCAATCCGGCGGCCGTGCGATCCGCCGCGGCACCGGGTCGGCGCGGGGCAGACCCCGCCGGTCAGCCGATCATCGGCAGCAGCGCATCCAGCGACTTCTTCGCGTCGCCGTAGAACATCCGCGTGTTCTCCTTGAAGAACAGCGGGTTCTCGATGCCGGAATAGCCGGTGCCCTGGCCGCGCTTGGAGACGAACACCTGCTTGGCCTTCCAGACTTCCAGCACCGGCATCCCGGCGATGGGGGAGTTCGGATCTTCCTGCGCCGACGGGTTCACGATGTCGTTCGAGCCGATGACGATGGCCACATCGGTCGAGGGGAAGTCCGCGTTGATCTCGTCCATCTCCAGCACGATGTCGTAGGGCACCTTGGCCTCGGCCAGAAGCACGTTCATGTGCCCGGGAAGGCGGCCGGCGACGGGGTGGATGGCAAAGCGCACCGTCTTGCCCGCCGCGCGCAGTTTGCGGGTGAGTTCCGAGACCGACTGCTGCGCCTGTGCCACCGCCATGCCGTAGCCGGGGATGATGATGATGCTGTCGGCATCGTTCAGCGCCGCGGCCACGCCTTCGGCGTCGATGGCGATCTGCTCGCCGGCGATTTCCATCGCCGGGCCGGTGGTGTTGCCGAAGCCGCCGAGGATGACCGAGACGAAGCTGCGGTTCATCGCCTTGCACATGATGTAGGACAGGATCGCACCGGAGGAGCCAACCAGCGCGCCGACCACGATCAGGAGGTCGTTGGACAGCGAAAAGCCGATCGCGGCGGCCGCCCAGCCGGAATAGCTGTTCAGCATCGACACGACCACGGGCATGTCCGCCCCGCCGATGCCCATGATCAGGTGGTAGCCGATGAACAGCGCCAACAGCGTCATCAGCACCAGCGTCCACGGCCCCATGCCGGAGACATAGGCCAGCAGCAGAAGCAGCGACCCGCCCGCGGCGGCGGCATTCAGCAGGTGGCCGCCGGGTAGCTGTTTCGCCTTGGTATCGACGCTGATCGTGCGTCCGCGCAGGGTCACGCCGCCCGACAGCTTCAGGAAGGCCACGACCGAGCCGGTGAAGGTGACCGCGCCGATGAATACGCCGAGGAAGACCTCGATCTTCAGGATCGAGATTTCCGCCGCCGTCTTGGCCGCGACCTTGGCGGTGAAGCCGGTCAGCGCCTGGATCGCGGCGACCTCGTTCAGCCCTTGCAGATGCGCGACCTGCACCATCGCGATCCCGGCGTTGAAGCCGATGAACACGGCGGCGAGGCCGACGAGCGAGTGCATCGCGGCCACAAGCTGCGGCATCTCGGTCATCTTCACCCGTTGCGCGACATACCAGCCGATGCCGCCGCCGGCCGCGACAAGAACCAGCGACAGAAGCCAGTTGCCGTGCCCCGGCCCGGCGAGCGTGGCGGCGACGGCCAGCGCCATGCCCACGATCCCGTACCAGACCGCGCGCTTGGCGCTTTCCTGGCCCGACAGCCCCCCGAGCGAGAGGATGAACAGCACCGCGGCGACGACGTAGGCGGCGGTGGTGAACCCGTATTCCATCGCGCGCCCCTCAGGATTTCTGGAACATGGCGAGCATGCGCCGGGTGACGAGGAAGCCGCCGAAAATGTTGATCCCGGCCATGAACACCGACAGCGTCGCGAGGATCACCACAAGCCAGTTGCCCGAGCCGATCTGCAGCAGCGCGCCCAGGATGATGATCGACGAGATCGCGTTGGTGATCGCCATCAGCGGCGTGTGCAGCGAGTGGCTGACGTTCCAGATCACCTGGAAGCCGACGAACACCGCAAGCACGAAGACGATGAAGTGGCTCATGAAACTCGCGGGCGCGTAGAGCCCGGCCAGGAGGATCAGCCCGCCGCCGATGGCCAGCATCCCCACCTGGCTGCGGGTCTGCGCCTTGAACGCCGCGACCTCCTGCGCGCGCCGTTCGGCGGGCGTCAGGTCCTTGGGCTTTTCCTTGGGCTTCTGCGCCGCGATGGCCGCGACCTTGGGCGGCGGTGGCGGGAAGGTGATCTCGCCCGCATGCGCCACGGTCGCGCCGCGGATCACGTCATCGCCCATGTTGTGGTCGATGACGCCGTCCTTCTTCGGCGTCAGGTCGGTCAGCATGTGGCGGATGTTGTTGGAATAAAGGCTCGAAGCCTGGGTCGCCATGCGCGAGGGGAAGTCGGTGTAGCCGACGATGGTGACGCCGCCCTCGGTCACGATCTTCTGGTCTGGCACGGTCAGGTCGCAGTTGCCGCCGCGTTCGGCGGCAAGGTCCACGATGACGCTGCCGCGCTTCATCGCCTTGACCATGTCGTCGGTCCAGAGCTTGGGCGCCGGACGGCCGGGGATCAGCGCGGTGGTGATGACGATGTCCATCTCCGGCGCCAGTTCGCGGAACTTCTTGAGCTGCGCCTCGCGGAATTCCGGGGAGGACGGGGCCGCATAGCCGCCGGTCGCCGCGCCGTCGGTCTGGGTCTCGGAGAAGTCGAGATAGACGAACTCCGCACCCATCGATTCGATCTGTTCGGCGACCTCGGGGCGCACGTCGAAGGCGTAGGTCATCGCGCCCAGCGACACCGAGGCGCCGATGGCGGCGAGCCCGGCCACGCCGGCACCCACGACCAGCACTTTCGCGGGGGGCACCTTGCCCGCCGCCGTCACCTGCCCGGTGAAGAAACGCGGGAAGTTGTTGGCCGCCTCGATCACCGCGCGGTAGCCGGCGATGTTGGCCATCGACGACAGCGCGTCCATCTTCTGCGCGCGGCTGATCCGGGGCACCATGTCCATCGCAACCACGGTGGCGCCCTGGCCCTTGACCGTCTCCAGCAGTTCGGGGTTCTGCGCCGGCCAGAAGAACGAGATCAGCGTCTGGCCCTTGCGCAGCTTCTTGGCTTCGGCCGGTTCCGGTCCGCGCACGCGGACCAGCACGTCGGCCTGGGCCAGCACCGCCTTGGCGTCCGGCAGCACGGTCACGCCGGCCGCGGCGTAGCTGTCATCGGGAAATCCCGACTTTTCGCCCGCGCCGGACTGGATCAGGCAGCTATGGCCGAGCTTGATGATCTGGATGGCGCTGTCGGGGGTCATTGCCACCCGGTTTTCGCCCGGAAACACCTCGGCCAAGGCCCCGATCTTCATGGCGCTCCCCCTTCGCATCCGCAGCGGCCCCTTACCGCGCGCAACTTCCTCGCGCAAGCGACCTTTCCCCGGCGTCAGAGCCAGCGCCGGACCCGTCCCGCGTAGGCCGCCCAGGCCGGCCCGAAGGCAGCGTCGCAGCCCGCCTCCTCGCCCGCGATGAACCGCCGGGAGATCAAGACCATGAAGGCCGGGACGAGCGGCAGCGCCGCGAGGTCCCAGCGCAGGATCAGCCCCGCGAGAAGCAGCGCGTCGGCCAGGTAGATCGGATTGCGCGACAGGGAGTAGGGGCCGACGGTCAGAAGTGCCGCCGGGCTTTGACGCGGGATGATCGAGGTGCGGTGGCGGCGGAACTCGCGTACCGCCAGGATGAACAGGCCGAGCCCCACGGCGATCACCGCGACGCCAACCGGACGCAGTGCCTGCGGTGCGGGCCAGAGCGGGATCCAGGTCGCCTGCGCATAGGCCAACGCGATGGCGACCAGGAGCCAGACCGGCGGAGTGTCGGCAAGGGCTGCGGGGCTTTTCGGGTTCATCCGTCAAGTATTGCGGATTGCCGCGCGACGCGAAAGCCTCCGCGCGGCGCCGGGGCTGGTTTCCGCACCGGCCAGCCGCTAATGCGGAATCCCGGAGGGACGCCCGAGATGACCGACTTTACCGCCACCCGCGCGCTGTTCCACCTGCCGGAGGGGGTGATCTACCTCGACGGCAACTCGCTGGGGCCACTGCCCAAGGCGGCGGCGGCGCGGATCGCGCGGACGGTGACCGACGAATGGGGCGATCTGCTCATCACCGGCTGGAACCGGGCGGGGTGGATGGACCTGCCGGCGCGGCTGGGCGACCGGCTGGGACGGCTGATCGGTGCGGCGCCGGGGACGGTGGTGGTCGGCGACACGCTGTCGATCAAGGTCTACCAGGCGCTGGCCTCGGCTTTGGAGATGCGCCCGGGACGAACGATAATCCTCAGCGATACCGGCAACTTCCCGTCCGATCTTTACATGGCCGACGG
>JANOGU010000396.1:0-7285 GCA_031406135.1 Rhodobacterales bacterium | reverse complement strand
CGCGCGAAGTGATCCTCTTCGCCGTGTTCTTCCCGGTCCGCCCCACGGTGTCCTGTCGGGACCTGGAAGATCGAGCCCGTGAGCGCCACTGGTTCAAGTGAACGGGCGAGGTTGGCCGAGCGGGGCGTGGGCGTGGGCGTGGAGCACGCCACGCTCAACCGCCGGGTCGCCAAATACCCGTGGTCGCAGCCTCGGCCAGGCTCGAGGGGCTCGAGGTCGCGAACATGATCCGCAAAGGTCAGCTCACACCCGGACCCTGTCCCCTTGCCCAGTTCGCGGCGCTGGCTGCCTGACAGGAATGGATCAGAGACCCTTGCCGCCCAACACAGAGATTTGCGACAGAAGCCTGACCGCGCGCCCCTCGCGCCTACCTGTCCCGCCGCAGCAGCACCACCTCCAGCCGGTTGTTGCGGATCGCCCCGGGGTCGGCGGTCACCGGCTTGCGGTCGGCAAAGCCGGTGACCCGCTCGAACCGCCCCGGCGGCAGCGCCGCCCCTTCCAGCAGCGCGCGGAAGGTCTGGGCGCGGGCGGCGGAGAGGTCCCAGGCGGGGTTGTCCTTGAGCGGCAGCGGATAGGCCCGCACATGGCCGCCGACCGCAATCCGGTTGGTGGCCAGCGCCAGCACTTCCGGCAGCAGCGCCGCGAGGTCGCGCGCCACCTGCGTCGGTTCCGCCGTCTCGCCGGCAAACAGCGGCAGGTCCTCCAGATCGAAGATCTCGATCACCAGCCCCTCGTCGGTCACCCGGGTCACCACATGGCGCAGCGCCCGCTCCATCGTCATGCTCTCGCCGCCCCGCGCCGCCAGCGCCTGGTCGAGGTCGTTCTTGAGCGCCGCGCCCTCGCCGCCCTCGGTGCCGCGGGCCTGGTGCGCCTCGGTCGGCCTGAGGTCCGAGGCGCCGGTGCCGTTCTGCACCATCGCGTCTTCGGAAAACACGCTGTCGCCGCCGAAGGCGCCGTCGCCCCCGCCCGAGATGCGGTTCACCGGAATCGTCGGATTGAAGTAATCCGCCAACCCCTTTCGCTGTTTCTCCGTCGTCGCGTTCAGCAGCCACATCAGCATGAAGAAGGCCATCATTGCCGTCACGAAGTCGGCGTAGGCGACCTTCCACGCTCCGCCGTGGTGGCCGCCCGCGATGATGTTCTTCTTCTTCTTGACGATGACTGGCGCGACGGCATTGGGCTGCCCCGCCATCCCTTGCACCCGTTCTCCAACACCCGGGGCGACGCTGGCAGAGCGCCGTCAACGAAGCCTTAACCGGGGCAATTGGCGCGAGATGCCTTGAAAATGCCGGGGTGCCCGCGCGGGAGCGGCAGGGCACCCCGGCGGCCCGCGTCCTGTCGCCCGTGCCGCCGGGCCGGTCGCGGGAACCCTGTCAGGCCCGGCGCAGCCAGACCGGGACCAGCCGCGCCTCCACCCCGGCCGCGGCCTGGTCGGCGCGGGCGCGCAGCGCCTCGGCCCGGGGCAGCGCCCGCTCCGGCCCCGACCGCGCGGCGACGAAGCCCGGGGCACCCACGGGCGCCGAAAGATGCAGGTCAAAGTGCTGGAAGTCGCGATTCACCGCGACCACGCCGGCGCCGGGGAACCGCCGCAGCAGGTGGTCGCGCGCCGCCCGGTCGAGCCCCGCCGCCACCGCGCCGGTCAGCGCGCAGGCACCATGCCCCAGCCGCCGCGCCTGGGCCACCAGCCGCGCGCAGGCCGGTGCCCGGCCGCGCGGGTACAGGTCATAGGTTGCGCAGGCGGGGTCAGAGACCACGAGGCGCACCCCCCGCCGGCCGTCCAGCGCCTGCCGCAGCGCCACGACCTCCGCCCAGTCGAGCCCCGGCATCACCAGCCCGCCAGGCTCGCGCAGCCCGGCCGCCGTCTCCGCCCGGCTGATGCCCAGCAGCGCCGGCAGCCCCGGCACCGGGGGTTCGGCCTGGACCGCCACGTCGAAGCGCGGCTCGTCGGCCTCGGCCTCGGGGAACCCCGCCGCCTCGGTCTGCACCCGCAGCCCGAAGAGCCGCAGCAGCGCCGCCAGCCGCCGCGCCGCACCCGGCGCCAGCCCCTCGCACAGCACCGCCGGCGCCCCGGCCAGCCGCTGGCCGGCCAGCGCCGGATCGAGCCCCGCGGCCCGCGCCAGAACCCCGGCGGCGAGCTCCGCCTGCGGCGAAGGCGCGGTCAGGACAACGCGGAAGGAGGTGGTGGCAAGGACAGATGCGGACATCGGCTGACCCTCGGGCTTGACCTTGCGTCACGCTGCCAGAGCCGCCGTGCCCGGGCCAGACAGGCCCCGTCAAAGCCCCGTCAATAATCGAGGATCCCGGCGTGAATTGCGCCGGGGCTTCCGCCGGCACGCAAATCCGCTAGCCTGGCGGCATGCTGCGCATCACCGACACCGTGCATCTGGAAGACTGGGAACTGGTCGAGACCTTCACCCGGTCCTCTGGCCCCGGCGGGCAGAACGTGAACAAGGTTTCCTCGGCCGTGGAGCTGCGCTTCTGGGCCGATGCCTCGCCGCATCTCGACCTCGGCACCAAGGCACGGCTGCGGCGCCTGGCGGGGCGCAGGTGGGGCGACGACGGCTCGATTCTGATCCGCGCCGAGGAACTGCGCAGCCAGGCGCAGAACCGCGAGCGCGCCCGCGAAAGGCTCGCCGAGATGATCCGCCAGGCCCTCGTCGCGCCCAGGCGCCGCATCGCCACCAAGCCCACCGCCGGCAGCCGGCGCCGCCGGCTCGCCGCCAAGTCCGCCCGCGGCGCCGTCAAGGCGCTGCGTGCCGCCCCGGGAGAAGACGAATGACCGAGACCCCGCCCAAGACCATGGCCGAGACTCTGGCCGACCGCCGCGCCCGGCTGATGGGGCCAAACGTTCCCACCTTCTACCGCAGCCCGCTGCACATCGTTCGAGGGCAAGGCGTCTGGCTCTGGGATGCGGACGGCAAGCGCTATCTCGACTGCTACAACAACGTCCCCCATGTCGGGCACTGCCACCCGCGGGTGGTGGAGGCCATTGCCCGGCAGGCCGCCACGCTGAACACCCACACCCGCTACCTGCACGACCTGATGCTCGACTACATCGAGCGGCTGACCGCGACGCTCGGCCACGGCATCACCCAGGCGATCATGACCTGCACCGGGTCCGAGGCCAACGACATCGCGTTGCGCATGGCGCAGGCGGTGACCGGCGCCAGCGGCATCATCGCCACCGACAACACCTACCACGGCAACACCACGGCGGTCTCGGCGCTGTCCGCGCGCAAGCCCCCGATCGGCGGTTACCCCGGCCACGTCCGCCTCGTTCCCTCGCCGGACTCGCTGCGCCCCGTGGGCGGCACGCGGGAAGGCCAGGCCGCGGCCTTCGCGGCCGAGGTGGCGAAGGCTGCGGACGACCTGATCGCGAAGGGCTTCGGCCTCTCCGGCATCATCCTCTGCCCGGTGCTGGCCAACGAGGGCCTGCCCACCCTCGCCCCCGGCTTCTTCGACGCCGCGCTGGACGAGGTCCGCGCCCGCGGCGGGATCGTCATCGCCGACGAGGTGCAGCCCGGCTTCGGCCGGACGGGCAGCCACTTCTGGGGTCACGACGCCATGGCCTTCGCCCCGGACGTGGTGACCTGCGGCAAGCCGATGGCGAACGGCCACCCGGTGGGCGCGGTCCTGGCGCGGCCCGAGGTCATGGCCGCATTCCGCAACGCCTTCGGCTACTTCAACACCTTCGGCGGCAATCCCGTCTCCGCCGCCGCCTGCCTCGCGGTGCTGGATGTGCTGGCCGAGGAGGGGCTCATCGAGAACGCCCGCACCACCTCTGCCTATCTGATGGACCGGCTGCGCGCGCTGCGCCACCCGCTTCTGGCCGAGGTTCGCGGCGCCGGGCTGTTCGCCGGGCTGGAATTCGTCACCGATGCCGCTCTGACCCCCGCCACGGCTTTCGTGGCCGACCTGGTGGAAAGCGTGGTCGCCCGCGGGGTGCTCCTCAACCGCATCGGCCGCCACGCCTCGATCCTGAAAATCCGCCCGCCGATGGTGTTTTCGCGTGAGAACGCGGACCTGCTCGCCGACACGCTGGCGGCGGCGTTGGCGGACACGCCGGTGCCGGCGTGACCGAGGCGGACGAGGCCGCGGCGCTCTGGGGCGCGGCGCCCGGGCGGCTCCTCGGCGACCGCGAGAACAAGGTCCATGAACTCCTGCTGCCCGGGGGGCAGAGGGCCGTCCTGCGCCTGCACCGCCCCGGCTACCAGGGCGACGACGGCATCCGCGCCGAACTGACCTGGGTCGCGGCGCTGGCGGCCCGCGGCCTGCCCGTCGCCGCACCGATCCCCACCCTGTCGGGGGCGCTGTTCGCCGTCCTGCCCGGGGGCCGCCGCGCCTCGGCGGTCCGCTGGCTGCCCGGCTCGCCCCTCGGCCGCGCCCGCGCGCCGCTGCCGGGCACGCCCGCCGAACAGGTCGCCCGCTTCCACGCCCTCGGCGCGCTGCTGCGCCGGCTGCACGAGGTCACCGACACCCTGACCCTCCCCGTTCCCTTCGCCCGCCCCGCCTGGGACGTGGATGGCCTGACCGGCGAGGCGCCGGTCTGGGGCCGGTTCTGGGACCATCCGGAGGCCACGCCCACAGCGGCCGCCACCCTGCGCGCCGCCCGCGCCGCGCTGCGCGAGCGCCTCACGCGCTGGCAGGCCGGGGGGCTGGACTTCGGTCCGATCCACGCCGACGCGCTGCGCGAGAACGTGCTGGTGCAGGGTGACAGCCTGTCGCTGATCGACTTCGACGACTGCGGCACAGGCTTCCGGCTCTACGACCTCGGCGTGGCGCTGGCGCAGAACCTGGCCGAGCCCGCCTACCCCGCCTACCCCGCCCTGCGCGACGCGCTCTGCGCCGGCTACGGCGGCGCCGACGCCCTGATGGTGGAGTGGTTCACGCTGGCCCGCTGCTGCGCCTCGGTCGGCTGGACCATGCCCCGCCTCGCCGCCGGCGACCCGATCCACCAGAGCCACATCGCCCGCGCGACCGCACTGGCGGCGCGGCTGCTGTAGGCTCGGAGCGTCACACGGTGGGACATTCTGGTTTGTGCAGCGATTCCAAGGGGTTGGAGTGAGTCGTTAGGGGTTGATTAGGGATTGGGGTGGGGTTAAGGGGGCGGGCGGGGGGGGTGGGCGGTCGGCAGACGGAGGCGGAGCGATAGGCGAGTAGCTCAAGGCGCTCAGAGGCGCTTCTTCTCAGCCAGCCTTCGGTAGTGAGCACCTGTTGCGGTTAATCTACATCCGCCCGAGAAAACGGCCGAATGCCACATGTGTTCGTGTTGCGAAGGCACGACCAGTCCATGTCGATTGCAAAGTTGCAACTCTCGATAGATCCTAACGTTGTCGTCATCCGGAAGGATGACAGACAACCTCTCTGTTTCTTCACCCCTTTCAGGCTCAAAAGATGGGTCAAGCTTCAGCTCATGCGAAGGTGTAGGAAAGTATACTGGCAATCTGCGCAAGATATCCTTGGAAACCTTTGGCACCACCTCCCGGAGGGTAACAAAGGTCTGAACGTTTGCCTTGTAGATTGGTCTTTGCTCCCATCCACCCAACGTCTGGTCAACGTGTGAATACAACGAGGCCGGAGTCACGCGTCCGACGATGTCACTTGCGGCTCCTTTGAGGCCATCAAGTAGTATTCCCGTAAATGTCCCATGCCCCTCGCTCTCTTTGGCAACGCCCTCTCTGTGGGACGCCGTAAGTATCGTTACGCCGTTCCCAATGACGGATACCTGACCATCATCAGCGAAACCCTGCACTTCTCCAAACTTGCCTGACTTGCAGCAATCCAAAAGAATGACTGTTGATTTAATTTTCGGGTGCGCTCGATTGGCTTGATCCAGTATACTTCCAAGGGATATACCCCAATTCGGCCTAGCTCCATCCTGCGTTACAAGAAAGCCATTGTTAGTGATCGGATCAAGTAAGCCATGCCCTGCGAAGTAGAAGAGGACAGTCTCAGCTTCGCTCTTGAATAGTGCTGCGATGAAATCGTTAAGCAATGCGCTTGTGATCTTGGACTCACTGCTCGTCAGGCGCTTAACATCAAAGTTTGGAGAGCCGTCGCCATTGGTTTCAAGCATTGCAGCAAACTCGACTGCATCATTGACGCAACCGTTCAATTCGTTTGGTGGTGAGTAGTCGTCAATCCCAATGATCAATGCGCGTTTCATCGCATTACCCGAGTTGGTTCAAGAACGCGACCAGATTTTGCTCGGTCCAAGGGAAGATTGTGCGACCAGCAAGCACAGGGGGAGGAAACACAAGTTTCTTTTCTGGCGCTTGATATCCATGCAACAGAAGAGTAGGC
This sequence comes from Rhodobacterales bacterium, assembly GCA_031406135.1. GTDB lineage: Bacteria > Pseudomonadota > Alphaproteobacteria > Rhodobacterales > Rhodobacteraceae > JANOGU01. Next base: position 982 of record JANOGU010000396.1, on the reverse strand, counting down.
ACTGCCTCTTCGGCTGCGCACTTAAGCTCCCAAAGTTGGCCGTCCGCCCGAGGGGTATTGTGCGTAACTATCCCAACTACACCACGGCACAACTTTATTCGCGCTCGGCAATTCGTTTTCCACGCCGAGTCCCACGGCTCCTTGACAGAGTAATCGGTAAATTCAATCTGAGTTCTAGAGTTGTTCTTTTGCCCAATGAGAAAGTCGCGCAGAATGCGGTCTTCAATTGCAAAGCTAATAAACACTCGTGCCATCTTAGTGCCTCCAATGAGCTTCAATGCACCTTTGTAACTCACGTGGTCGGGGCAAATCAATCCTTTGTAAGGCAACGCTCAGGTTGAGCGCAACTCACCCAGCCACCCCCCGCCGGTGGGTGCAAGCACCCACCCTACCCCTTCAACCGCCCCTCCCCCACCCCCGTCACCCGCACCTCCACCACACGCCCCTCCGGCTGGTCCGTCGCGAACCCCACCTCGGTGAAGTCCTCGCAACGCCCCACCCGTGGCCCCTCGGTCAGCACCCGCTGCACCGTGCCGATGCGGGTGGCGAGGTGGCGGGTCAGCGCCGTCTGGCCGGCGGCGCGCAGGCGGGCGGCGCGGACTTTGGCCACCGGGCCGGGGACCTGCGGCATCCGGGCCGCCGGGGTGCCCTGGCGGGGGGAGAAGGGGAAGACGTGCAGGAAGGTCAGGCCGCAATCCTCCACCAGCCGCAGCGAGGCGTCGAACGCGGGTTCGGTCTCGGTCGGGAAGCCGGCGATCAGGTCGGCGCCGAAGACGATGCCGGGGCGCAGGCGCCGCGCCTCCTCACAGAAGCGGATGGCGTCGTCGCGCCCGTGGCGGCGTTTCATGCGCTTCAGGATCAGGTCGTCACCGGATTGCAGGCTGAGGTGCAGGTGCGGCATCAGGCGGGGCTCGGTGGCGATGGCCTGCATCAGCCGGGGATCGGCCTCAATGGAGTCGATGGAGGAGATGCGCAGGCGGGG
>JANOGU010000355.1:0-12358 GCA_031406135.1 Rhodobacterales bacterium | reverse complement strand
CGGTAGCCGACGCGGTTGGAATAGATCATCACCGGCAGCCCGCCCGCCGCAGCGATGGCGTTGAGGTTGGCGACGGTCTCGGCCCGGTTGGTGTGGTAGATCGGCGAGGGCACGATCATCAGCCCGTCTGCCCCTGCCCGGGCCGCCCGCGCCGCCAGCGCGCAGGCCTCGCGCGTGCCGGGTTCCGACACGGTCAGCAGCACCGGCCGACGGCCGGCTACCGCCTTTGCAGTCCGCAAGACCTCCAGCCGCTCGTCATGGCTCAGCATGTTGCCCTCGCCCAGCGTGCCGCAGGTGATCAGCCCGGCGTTGCCGGCCTCGATCTGCAGCGCGAAGCAGCGTTCCATCTCGCTGCGGTCGAGTTCGCCTTCCGGCGTGAACTTGGTGGTCACGGCCGGCATCATGCCCGTCCACATGGTCCTGGACTCCTTCGCGTTTGTTAATGAGTGGCCTTCAGGAAGGCCGCGGTTTCCGGTTGTTCGGGATGCTCGAAAATCTGCGCTGGCCTGCCGATCTCGTGGATCAGTCCGTCCTTGACGAAGGCCACCCGGTCCGAAACCTCGCGGGCAAAGCGCATCTCGTGGGTGACGCAGATCATCGTCATGCCCTCGCCGGCCAGCAGCCGCAGGGTATCCAGCACCTCACCCACGAGTTGTGGGTCGAGCGCCGAGGTCACCTCGTCGAACAGCATGTAGTCGGGCGACATGGCGAGCGCGCGCGCAATCGCCATCCTCTGCTGCTGCCCGCCGGACAGGCGCGAGGGATAGACCGAAAGCTTGTCGGCCAGGCCAACATGCGACAGCTGCCTGACCGCGACCTCCTCGGCCGGCGCGCGCGCCATGCCCAGCACCTTGCGCGGGGCGAGCGTGACGTTCTCCAGCACGGTCAGGTGCGGGAAGGCGTTGAACTGCTGGAACACGATGCCGATCTTGCGGCGCAGCTTGTTGAGGTCGGTGCCCGGCGCGTGGACGACGGTGCCGTCCACCACGATCCGGCCCTGCTGGATCGGCTCCAGCCCGTTGATGCAGGTCAGCAGCGTCGACTTGCCCGAGCCCGAACCGCCGATCACGGTGACGACCTCGCCTTTCTGCACGGTCAGCGACACGCCCTTGAGGACCTGAAGCGCGCCGAAGGCTTTGTGGACGTTGTCGACCTCAATCATTCTCGCGCCACCTGGATTCGAGCCGGCCGCCGAGGCGGGCGATGGGGAAGGAAATCGCGAAGTAGATCAGCCCGGTAAGCATCAGGATGAACAGCGGCTCCTGCAGGCGGGTAACGAGAATCTGTGACGAGCGCAAAAGCTCGATGATGCCGAGCCACAGCACCAGCGCGCTGTCCTTCATCACCCCGAGCGTCAGCCCGATCCAGCCCGGCAGGGCCACGCGCAGGGCCATCGGCAGGGTGACGTTGGTCATGTCCTGCGTCCAGCTCATCCCCAGCGACCGCGCGGCGCGGCGGGTGACGGCGGGCACCGCCTCGATGCCCCCCCGCACGATCTCGGTGCAGTAGGCCGAGGTGTAGAGCGACAGCATCACGCAGGCGACGGTGAAGGGCGACCAGCCCCAGCCGGCGATGGACTGGAAGGCATTGGCCAGGATCAGCTGGATCAGCAGCGGCACCGACCGCAGCACGTCGAGAACGAAGGTCAGCGGCGCTGCCGCCAGCGCCGACACCTGCGCCTTGATCGTGCCGAAGACGACGCCAAGGAACGTGCCGAACAGGACCGCAACCGCGGTGATCGCCAGCGTCACACCCGCGCCCTTGGCGAGGAACAAGAGGTCGTTGAGCGACAGACCGGTGTCGAACATCTGCCCCCCTCAATACCGGAACAGCCGCCAGGCGAGCAGGCGCGCGCCCAGCATCACCGCCTTGGCGATCAGGTAATACAGGACCGCCGCGATGGCGAAGAACTCGAAGGTGCGGAAGGTGCGCACGTTCAGGTTCTGCGTCACCCCGGCAAGGTCGGTCGCCAGCCCCACGGTAAGACCCAGCGAGGTCATCAGGATCGCCCAGACCATCTGGTTGGTCATCGGCGGAAACGAGATGCGGAACATCTGCGGCGCGATCACCGACCAGAAGGCGCGCAGCGGGCCCATGCCCAGGGACCGCGCGGCGCGGGTCTGGGTCGGCGGGATCGCGCGCAGGGCGCCGCGGAAGATCTCGGCCAGGTAGCCCGCATTGTTGAAGGTGATCCCGGCCAGAAGTGCCGTCCAGGGGCTGAGATGGATGCCGAAGGCGCCCAGCCCGAAATGCGCCATGTAGATCTGGAACAGCGCCGGCGTGTTGCGCGCCACCTCGACCCAGGCCGTGGCCGCGCCATAGGCGAACCGGTTCGCCGACATCCGCCCCAGCGCCAGCACGACTGCAAAGGCGACGCCCAGGACCATCGACAGCAAGGCCACCTGCAAGGTGACCAGCGCGCCCTGCAACAGGTCGGGCAGGGCGCGGAAGGCCTGATGCCAGTGGAAGGTGTAATTGAACATCGCGCGTGCCGCCGGGTTACGCTCGGATGAGAATGCGCGCCGCCGGTGGCGGCGCGCAACCTCACTGCTGCCTCAGCGATAGACACCGTCGATGGTCAAGCCCGGCGCAGCGCCGCCGATGTACTTGTCATAAAGCTCCTGATAGCGCCCGTTGCGCACCTGGATGTTGACGAAGAGGTTGAGGTAGTTGAGCAGCCCCTGCTCCTCGCGCAGCGCGATCAGCGACACGTAGTCGATCGGATAGGGCGCATCGCCGGCCATTGTCAGCCCGGGATACTCGCCGGTGGCGATGATCGCCGAGGCCACGGTCGAGGTGACGACGGTGGCGTCGATCTGGCCCTGGCTCAGCGCCAGGAAGACGTCGGCCTGCGTCTGGTAGGGCCGGAACTCGCCTGCGCCCCAGGCCTTGACGTTGTCTTCGAGCTTGATCCCCTCGAAGGTGCCGGCGACCGATCCCACGGTCTTGCCGGCCATGCCGTCGAAGTTGGCGATGCCCGCGTCCTCGCGGGTCAGCACGACGTTGGTGAAGGCGAAGTAGGGGATGGAAAAGCCGATCGTCTTGGCCCGCTCCAGCGTGTCGGAAGTCGAGGCGATGCCCACATCGGCGCGGCCGGAGACCAGCGCGGGGATGCGGTCGGGGAAGGGCGTTTCCACATATTCCGGCGTGACCCCCAGCGCCGCGGCCAGATCGTTGCAATAGTCGACGTCAAAGCCCACGGGATTGTTGTCGGCATCGCGCGATCCCATCGGCGGGAAGTCCAGCACGATGGCGCAGCGCAGCACGCCCGAGGCGATGATGTCGTCCAGCTTGTCGGCCTGCGCCGCGCCCGAGGCCAGCACGGCAAGGGCACTGGCGGCGGCAAGGATTGTTTTCTTCATTGATCCCACTCCTGTTGCGGCGCCCGAGAGGAATCGCGCCAGCTTCTTTGTAGTGGAAATTGGATCCAATACACAATATACAACCCACCGTATCACTGCGGATGCATTCGCTTCCGGGCCGATCCGGTCATCGCGCCGGGACATGCGGGCAGACGGGCAAGATGGACCTCAAGCTGAAGACCACCGACCTCGGTGCCATGCCGTCACCGGCAGAGGTGATTTTCGACGCCCTGCGCGAGGCCATCGTCGAAGGCTCGCTGCAAGACGGCGCGACGCTGCGCCAGGATCACATCGCGCGGATGTTCAACGTCAGCCGGATTCCGGTGCGCGAGGCCCTGGCCCGGCTGGAGGAACAGGGCCTGGTGACGACCCAGCGCCACAAGGGCGCGGTCGTCTCCTCGCTGTCGATCGAGGAGATCGCAGAAATGTTCGAGTTCCGCTCGCTGGTCGAAAGCGAGGTGATCCGGCAGTCGGTCAGCAACATCACCGATGCGACGCTGGCCGAGGCCAAGGCCTTCGCCGACGCGTTCGCGAGCGAACCGGACAGCGGCCGCTGGGCGGCGCTGAACCGGCTGTTCCACTACACGCTCTACCGCGACTGCGGCCGGCCCTACCACTTGCAAGTGGTCTCCAAGGCGCTCGACAAGATCGCCCGCTACCTGCGCGCGCAACTCGTCCTGACGCACGGCATCGAACGGGCGCGGCGCGAACACGCCGGCATCCTGCGCGCCGCCATGGCCCGCGACGCCGCTGCCGCGGCAGAACTGACCCGCGCCCATATCCTGGGGGCAAGCCGGTCGCTGACCGAGTTCCTCGAAGCGGACCGCGCGCGCGGCTGAGGCGCGCGCACTGTCCATCGCCGGCTGGCGCAGGTCCAGGGAGGCCAGCGCCGGCCGGGCCGCGCGGGAGTCGCTTCCGCGCTTCATCGAATATTCACCCCGAAGCGGTCCATTTCCCTTGACCGACGATCCGCCAAGGTGTCCCGCGCTGCCGCCATCCCCCGATCATCGCGCCCCCGTCCCGACCCAGCCGGCGCGACGCGCCTCGGCGGCACGCACGGCACCCGGCCCAGGCCCTCGCCGATGAGCGCGGTCAGGCACGCGCTGTCGCCATATCGGGGGGCGCTGGTCGGCGTCGCGCTGTTCAGCGCCGCGATGAACCTCCTGATGCTGACCGGCCCCCTCTACATGCTGCAGGTCTATGACCGGGTGCTCGCCAGCCGGTCCGTGCCCACGCTTCTGGCGCTGACGGTGATCGCCACCTTTCTGTTCGCGATCATGGGCCTGCTCGACCTGGTGCGGGGCCGGGTGCAGGCGCGGATCGGCGCGGGCTTCCAGACCGGGCTCGACCGCCGCGTGTTCGAGGCGGAGATGCGGCAGGCGGAACAGCCGCAGATACCTGGCCGCCCCGCCGCAGGACTGCGCGACCTGTCGGCGGTCCGCTCCGTGCTGGGATCGTCGGCCACGGGCGCGCTGTTCGACCTGCCCTGGGCGCCGGTCTTTGTCGTGGTGCTTTTTCTGTTCCATCCTGCGATGGGCTGGTTCGCCATCGCGGCCGGCACGGTGATCCTGATCCTGGCGCTCGCCAGCCAGCGCTGGAGCGCCGCACCCCGGGCACTGGCCGCGCGGCAGCAGTCCGAGGCAGAGGCCTGGGCCGAGGTCACGCGCTCAGGGATCGAGACCGTGCAAGGTCTCGGCATGCTGCCGGACATGGAACGCCATTGGCAGTCGGCGCGGCAGGCGGCGCTGGTGGCCGCGATTGCGGGGTCGGACGTCGCCGAGCGCTGTTCGGCCGCGACCCGGGCGTTCAGGCTCATGGTGCAGTCGGCCATCCTCGCGCTCGGCGCCTGGCTCGTGCTGCAGGGCCAGATGTCGGCCGGGGCAATGATCGCGGGCTCGATCCTGCTCGGCCGGGCGCTGGCGCCCATCGAACTGATCGTGGGCTCCTGGCCGCAACTGCAGCGCGCGCGGGCGGGATGGACGGACCTGAACCGCCTTCTGTCCGGCGCCGTGGCGCCTTTGCCGCGAATGCCGTTGCCAGGTCCGGCGCCGCGGCTCGACGTTGCGGACCTGGCTGCCGGACCGCCAGGGGACGCGGCGGCAACGGTTCAGGGCCTGACGTTCTCGGCCGTCGCCGGTGACGCCATTGCGGTGATCGGCCCTGCCGCCGCGGGCAAGTCCACGCTCGCGCGCGCGCTCCTTGGGCTCTGGCCGCCCGCACGGGGCACGGTGCGGCTGGGCGGCGCCGAACTGGCCCAGTACGACCGCAGGACGCGCGGCCGTCTCTTCGGCTACCTGCCTCAGGATGTCGTGCTGTTCCCGGGAACGATCGCGCAGAACATCGCCCGGTTCGCGGCGGACCCCGACCCTGGGGCGACCGTGGCGGCGGCCCAGGCTGCGGCCGCGCACGAGATGATCCTGTCCCTGCCACAGGGCTATGACACGCAGGTCGGCGAAGCTGGCGGCAGGCTCTCGGGCGGCCAGCGACAGCGCGTGGCGCTGGCCCGCGCGGTCTATGGCGATCCGGTCATGCTGGTCCTCGACGAACCCAACGCCAGCCTCGACGATACCGGCGTGCAGGCCCTGAACCGCGCTGTCGCCAGCGCCCGTGCTGCCGGCCGCATCGTGATCGTCCTGTCGCACCGTCCGTCTGCGCTCGCCGCCTGCAACCTCGTTCTGTTCCTCGACGCCGGCCGGATGCGCGCTTTCGGGCCGCGCGACGCGGTGCTGGCGCGCATCCTGCGGCCGGGGTCCGGCGTCCCGGCGCCCGCCCTCGCCGCCGGGGCGCGGCCGTGACCGACTGGTCGCCCCGCCGCGACCTCCGGACCGGGGCGCTGGTTCTCGTCTTCGGCCTCGGCGGCTTCGTCCTCTGGGCGGTCACGGCGCGGATCGACGCCGCCGTCGTGGCCGCGGGCCAGGTGGAGGTCGAGGCCCGGCGGCAGCTGATCCAGCATCCCGACGGCGGACTTGTCGCCGCAATCCGGGTGCGCGACGGCGATGCGGTGGCCGCGGGGGCGGAGCTTCTGGTCCTTGACGGCACCGAACTGGCGGCCGAACGCGCCTTGCTCGACCGCGCGCTTCTGGACGCCCAGGCCAGCATCGACCGGCTTCGTGCCGAGCTGCACGGCAGCGCGACGCCAGACTTCCGTCAGACGCTGCGCGCGCAGGCCGCGGCCGTGCCGGCGGTCCAGGTTGTGCTCGCCGATGAAGCGGACCTCCACGAAACCCGGGCCTCGTTGCGCCTGCAGACCCTGCGCCACCTTGGTGAGCGGGTGCGGCAGGTCGAAGCCGGCATCGCCGGTCGCGCCGCGCAGCTTGCCGCGCTGCGGCGGCAGGCGGAACTGCTGCGCGAAGACCTCGCGGCGCAGGAAGCGCTCCTGGCCGGGGGACTGACCCACGCCGGCCGGGTGTCCGCCCTGCGGCGCGACGCGGCACAGGCCGAGGCCGACATCGCCGGTCTCCAAGCCGGTCTCGCCGAGGCGCGCAGCGCCCTCGCCGGGATCGAGATCGAGAGCCTGCACTTGCAGGCCTCGTGGCGCGGGGAAACGCTGGCAGAGCTTCGCGCGCTGCGGACCCGCGAGGCCGAGCTTCTGTCGCGCCGGCAGCTGGTCGACGCCCGGATCGACCGGCTGATCCTGCGCGCACCCATGGCCGGGACGGTGTTCGGACTCAGGGCCACAACCATCGGCGGGGTGATTCCGCCGGGGGCAGAGGTCGCCGCGATCGTGCCCGGCAACGTGCCGCTGGTCATCCGCGCCGAGATCGACCCGGGGCAGATCGACCGCATCCGCCCCGGGCAGCCCGCGATCCTGCGCTTCCCCGGCCTCGGGGCCGGCATGGCGCCGGACGTCCCGGCCGCGCTGCGCACGGTTTCGGCCGACGCCATGGTCGATCCGGCGACGGGGCGGCGCTACTATCTCGCGGAACTCACCCTCGACCCCGGCGCGGTCGGCACGTCGATCCTTCCCGGCATGCCGGTCGAGGTCTTCTTCCGCACCGGCGCGCGGTCTCCGGCGGCGTTCCTTGTGCAGCCGCTCGCCGACGCCATCGCCCGCACCATGCGCGAGGAGTGACGCCGCCGCCACGTGGCTGCGGCCCCGCTGCTGTCCCTTTCCTTCCTGCGAAATCCAGCTAGCCTTGCCCATCACCACTGGGTCGCGCGGCCAACGCGCGGCGTCCGAACGGGGAGAGACCTGGATGAAGAAAACCACCATCGCCGCCCTCCTGCTGTCCGCCGCCCCGGCGGCGGCACAGGAGTTGAACGCGCTCGTCTGGTGCGACCATACCGACGAAGCGCTGATCGCGCCCTTCGAGGAAAGGTTCGGCGTCACCGTCAACCTCAAGGAATATGAAGGCACCGGCGCGGCGCTGTCGATCCTGGAGCAAAGCCAGCCAGGCGACTGGGACGTTCTCGTCATCGACGGCATCGATGTGCCCCGCGTGGTCGAGATGGGCCTCTTGGCGCCCCTGCCGGTGGACCAGCTGCCCTACGCCACGCTCTTCCCCGAACTGCTGATGGCGGCCAACCATGTGAAGGACGGCGCCACCTACGCGATCTCCGAGAAGTTCGGCTACAACACGGTCAGTTTCGACAAGTCCAAGGTGACCGCCGCCGATCTGGCGGACATGACGGCGCTCTGGTCCGGCAAGTTCAATGGCCGCCTCGCCGTCTACGACTACTACCTGCCGATCATCGGCCTGGTCGCCGTCGGCCTGGGCAAGCAGACCGCCAGCCTCACCGCCGCCGACCTGCCGGAGATCGAGGCCGCGCTGATGGCGCTCAAGGACAGCGCGTCCTCGGTGGGCGAAGTGGTGTCGAGCCAGACCGCCATCGCCACGGGCGAGGTCGATATCCTCGTCGGCGGCGGGGAATTTGTGACGGCGGGGCTGGTTGCCGACAATCCGAACCTCGACTGGATCATTCCCGACCAGGGCGCGGTGCGCTGGTCGCAGTCGATCGGGGTGATGGCGGACAGCACGCGGCAGGATCTTGCCGTCGAATTCGTGAAGCACATCCTGTCACCCGAAGGACAGGCGGCGCTGGCCACCTCATCCTGCTACTGGGCGATGCCGGCCAACGCGGCGGCCGGCGCGGTGCTGTCGGCCGACCAGAAGGCGGCGCTGCGCTGGGATGACCAGGCCGCCTACCTTGCCCGCGCGCAGCTTTATCCGGCACCGGATGCCGCGCTCGACGCGGCGATGCAGGAGGTCTGGACCCGCTTCCTCGCGCGCTGAGATGGGGACCGCCCCGGCCCGGACCCGCGACGGCAACTCTCCGCGCCTCCCTCCCCCCTCGTGGGGGAGGGATCGGGTGGGGGGGCCGCGCGCCCGCATCCGGGCCCTCCGCCCGTGCTGACGCTCGAGTCCCGCGAGCGTCGCCGCGCGGCAACGCTGCTGGCCCCTGCCGTGCTCTGGACCGCGGCCTTCTTCGTCCTGCCCTTCGCCGTCATGGCCGCCGTCAGCCTGCGCCAGGAAACCGGCTGGGGTCTCGACAACTACATGACCTTCTTTGGAAATCGGGAGTACATCGGCGCCTTCGCCAATTCGCTGGAAATCTCCCTCGCCGTCACCGCCCTCTCCGTCCTTCTGGCCTACCCCCTCGCCTGGATCATCGCCGAAACCGTCCCGCCCCAGTGGCGGCGTCTGGCCCTGGCGCTGGCCGTGGTGCCGTTCTGGACCTCCTACGTGGTGCGCTCCTACGCCTGGGCGCTGGTCCTGGCCAAGCAGGGCGTGCTGAACGACGCCCTCGCCGGGATCGGGCTGCCAGCGCTCGACCTCGCCAATTCGCGGGCGGCGGTGGTCCTGGGCTTCACCCATTTCTTCACCATGCTGCTGACCCTCACGATTTTCGCCAGCCTCGTGCAGTTGCCCCCCAACCTTCGACGCGCGGCCGCGGACCTCGGCGCCGGACCGCTGGCCACGTTCCGCCACGTGGTCCTGCCGCTGACCCTGCCCGGCGTGGCCGTGGGGGCATTCCTGACCTTCGCGCTCTGCATCGGCGACTACGTGACGCCCCAGATCCTGGGCGGCGGCAAGGACCTCGCCCTGCCGCAACTCATCATGCTGCAGCTGGGCCGGCGGGCGGATATCCCGATGGCCGCGGCCCTGTCGCTGATCCTGATGGCCGCCGTGACGCTGGCCTACCTGGCCACCGCCCGCTTCATGCGGCCGCCGGCATGACCCGCCGCTTCGCCCTCTCGGCGGCCTATCTGGGCGTCCTCTACGCCTTCATCTTCCTGCCCGTTGCCGTCCTCGTCCTGTTCTCCTTCCAGGACGGCCGCCTGCCGATCCCGCCGCTGAAGGGCCTCACGCTGAAATGGTATGGCGAAGTCCTCGCCGACGAGGATCTGACCGCCGCCCTGCTCAACTCGCTGCTTGTGGCGCTCGCCTCCTCCTTCGCCGCCCTGATCCTCGGCTTCCTCGCCGCCCGCGCGCTGCTGACCGGGGCTCTGCCCGCCCCGGCGTTCTGGCGCGGCGCGCTGCTGGCGCCGCTGTCGGTCAGCTACCTCGTGATCGGGATGGGGCTTCTGGCTTCGCTCAACCTCATGGGACTGCCGCTGTCGCTGTGGACCGTGGGCGTCGGCCATGTGGTCATCAACCTGCCCTTGTGCTTCGCCATCTGCGCCGCCGCGCTCGGTCCGGCGGAGCTGCAGGCCGAACGCGCCGCCCGCGACCTCGGCGCCCCGGAGGCCGCGGTCATGGCGCTGGTCACCGCCCCGATGATCGCGCCCGCGCTGGTCGCGGCGTTCCTTCTGTCCGTCACCTTCTCCTGGGACGAATTCCTGATCGCCTTCCTCTTGTCCCGTTTCGAGGTCACCCTGCCCGTCGAGATCTGGTCGCTGCTGCGCTCCGGCCTGAACCCGAAGACCAACGCCGTGGGCTCGCTGGTCTTTCTCGTCTCCGCGCTCGCCTTCCTCGCCGTCGAGCTGGGCTGGAGGCGCCGGTGACCGCGGCCATCGAGGTGCAGGGCGTGACCCGCCGCTACGGCACCCAGGCGGCGCTGGACGGGATCGACCTTGCCGTGCCGGCGGGGCAGTATTGCGTACTCCTCGGCCCCTCGGGCTGCGGCAAGACCACGCTCCTGAACATCCTCGGCGGCTTTGCCGACCCTTCGGAAGGATCGGTGCGGATCGGCGGTGCGGACATGGTGGGCGTGCCCGCCGCGGCGCGTCCGACGACCACGGTGTTTCAGGACTACGCGCTGTTCCCGCACATGCCGGTCCTCGACAACGTGGCCTTCGGGCTGCGGATGCGCGGCGTCCCGGGACCGGCCCGCCGGGCCAAGGCCGAGGCGATGCTGGCGCTGGTCGGGCTGGCCGGGCAGGGCGGCAAGCGGCCCGCGGCCCTCTCCGGCGGGCAGAAGCAGCGGGTGGCGCTGGCCCGCGCGCTGGCGGTGGAGCCGCAGGTGCTGCTGCTGGACGAACCCCTCGGGGCACTGGACCTCTCGCTGCGCCGGGCGATGCAGGAGGAGCTCAAGGCGATCCAGCGGCGGGTCGGGGCGACGTTCGTCCACGTCACCCACGACCAGGAGGAGGCGATGGCGCTGGCCGACCTGCTCGTGGTGATGAACCGCGGCCGGATCGAGGACCAGGGCCCGCCCGAACGCCTGTACCGCCGCCCGCAGAGCCGCTTTGCGGCCACCTTCCTCGGCACGATCAACCTGATCCCCGGCACGGTCCGGGGCGGCATCGCGACGACCGCGCTCGGCCCCCTGCCGGTCCCGGTCAGGGACGGTCCCGTCACCCTCGGCCTGCGTCCCGAACACCTCACCCTCGGCGGCCCTCACGGTGCCAGGGTCACCACCACCCTCTTCCAGGGCGCCCACCGCCGGGTCCAGGTCCAGGCCGGCGGCCTCGACCTCATCGCCCACCTGCCCGTCGGCCCGGCCCCGGCGCCGGGGGACGCCGTGTCCCTCGGCTTCGACCCCGCAGGCCTGATCCTGTTGCCGGAAGAAGCCCATTGATCCGCGCCGCGGCCGCCGACTGGTGGCGCACCACGCCGATGGGCGACGGCATCACGCTGATCGACGAGCCGCACATCAAGCCCTTCTACCGCTGCAACTGCTGGCACCTCAGCGACGGGGGCGAGGACCTGCTGGTGGACAGCGGAATGGGAGTGGTGCCGCTGCGGGCCTGGGTGCCGCTGGTGACCGGGCGGCCGCTTCTCTGCGTCGCCTCCCACACCCATTTCGACCACATCGGCTGCCACCACGAGTTCGCCGCCCGGGCCGTGCACCGGGCCGAGGCGCATCTGCTCGCCGCCCCCAGCCGGGCGGCCACCCTGGCCGATCCCTACGTGACCGACGGCATTTTCGACGCCCTGCCGCCGCAGCCCTATATCTCGGCCGCCTATGAGGTGACCCCGGCCCCGGCGACACGGCTCTTGCAGGACGGGGACGTGCTGGGGGTAGGGCGGCGGCGATTCGAGGTGGTGCATACCCCGGGCCATTCGCCGGGGGGAATCGCGCTCTGGGAGGCGGCCACGGGGGTGCTGATCTCGGGCGACATCGTCTACGACGGACCGTTGATCGAGGACACCTACCACAGCGATGCCGCAGACTACCGGCGGTCGATGGAGCGGCTCACGCGGCTGCCGGTCCGGGTGGTTCACGGCGGGCATTTCCCGAGCTTCTCGGGTGAGCGGCTGCGGCAGATCATCGCCGCCTGGCTGCGAGAAAAGGATGGCGTCTGAGGGGTGTCCCACCGTGGGACATTTTGGTACGTAATGTTTTCAGATACTTGCGGGGCAGAATTAAGGGTTTTGAAAGGATTTCGCGCAACGCCCGCTGTTGGACCCCGGTCGGCAACGGCTGCCCTGGACGGCTCAGGCGACGCGCGGCGAGGCCCGTCAGCGCGATCCAGCGGCTAGCTGTGAGCTTTCAGCAGGTTGTCCATTCGGGGCGGATCAGGGAGGCTGGAGTTACCACACTTCAAGCCTTCAGGAGCGCCCCGAATGAACATCCATCAGAATGCCCGGCTGACGCCCGTTCGTCGAGAG
>JANOGU010000324.1:0-4860 GCA_031406135.1 Rhodobacterales bacterium | reverse complement strand
TGAAGGCTTGAAGTGTGGTAACTCCAGCCTCCCTGATCCGCCCCGAATGGACAACCTGCTGAAAGCTCACAGCTAGCGCCCGCGCGATTGCGACCCTTTGCTTTTCGCCGCCAGAAAGCGCACCCGGGAGGCACGAAAGGTGGCTCTTCGACAACCGCACGGCATCGATCAGTCGACACAATTCGGCATCGAGCCGCGCGCCCGACAACCCATGATACCAGACCAGCGGCCGAGTAAGGATTCCCCGTACATCCTGACGCGGGTTTAGCGATTCCTCGGGGTTCTGGAAGATCATCTGGATGTGACGCCGCTGGTTGCCATCCCGGGCTTGAATGTGGCGCGGCAGGCTTTGCCCGTTCAAGGCGATGTCACCCGATCGCGGTGGCCAAAGCCCGGCAATGGCGCGCAGGATTGTCGACTTGCCGCTGCCGGACTCACCAATCAGACCCAATACTTCACCCGCCGAGAGCGTGAGGTCGATGCCGGTCGCGGTGGGCGGCGGAATGTGACCGCGCAGCCGGTCAAGCAGTCGTGTACGCGCCCAGGCGATCTCGACGCCACGCAGGTCAAGTCGCGTGCGTCCGGCGTTCTTATGCGGGAGGGTCGCGGACGGACGCGGTGCCGTGCGTGCGGCATAGCCGCGCCCCCGCGGGTGGTGACATGCAACGAACCCCTCCTGCGCGTCGGCGCGGCGTGGCCGCTCGCGCTTGCAGAGCTCGGTCGCGCTGTCGCACCGGGGCGCAAAGACGCAGCCCCCTGGCCGCTCGGTCGGGCCTGGCGGCGTGCCCGGCAACGCGCGCGGCAGGCTGGAGGCCAAAATCCGCGGCACCGACGCAAGTAGACCCTCGGCATAGGGATGTTTGGGGTGGTGCAGCACTTCGGACGCTGGCCCCTCCTCGACCAGTTCGCCAGCATACATCACGCCGATCCTGCTGCTCATCCGGGCGATGACGCCGATGTCGTGACTGACATAGACCATCGCCAACCGTTCCCGTTCGGCAATGTTATGCAGAACGTCGAGGATTGCGTCCTTCGTCTGTACGTCGAGCGCAGTCGTCGGCTCGTCGAGGAGAAGCAATCCGGGGGCCCCGGCCAAAGCCAGGGCGATACCCACGCGCTGCTGCTGGCCACCGGAAAGTTGGTGGGGATAGCGCCGCAGGATACCCACCGCATCGGGCAGGCGCAGCAGATCGACGAGGTCGGCGGTGCGCGCGGCGCGCGCTTGCGGCCCCAGATCGGTCTTCAGGGCGAGCTGCTCCTCGAAGTGCGCCCGGATCGTCATCGACGGCGTTAGCGTGACGGCGGCGTTCTGCGGCACCAGCGCCACCGCCTTGCCGCAAAGACGGCGGATCATTTTGGGTGGCGCGGCGAGCATGTCGATACCGTCGACCTGGGCCTTGCCGGTGGCGACAAGCCCTTTGCGCAGTCCGCCCATCAGCGCGGTCAGGAGCGTGCTTTTCCCGCAACCGGACTCGCCGACGATTCCGAGTGTTTCACCCCGGCTGAGCGAAAGGGATACGTCGCTGACAATGGCGAGACCGGAGGGTTCGAGCCGCACCCCCAGATTTTCCACGCTTAGGACGATGCTCATCGGCTTGCCTCCAGCCGGGTCCGGTCGATGCCCAGTGCCTTGCCGAGCGCATCGGCACAGAGATTGATCGCGATGATGAAACTTGAAAGCGCGATCATAGGCGCCAGCGCGGCCCATGGGATCACGGTGAGATAGAGCCGTGCGTCGGAGATCATCAGCCCCCAGTCCGGTGTCGGCGGGCTGACCCCGAGGCCGAGGAACGAGAGCGCGGAGAACCACAGGAGCATCCAGGACCACTCCATCGCGCCATCTACAAGAAGCACGTTGCGAATGTTCGGCAGGATTTCGCGCCAGATCACCGTTGGCATCGGTTCGCCGCGCGCCTTCGCCGCCCAGACGAAGTCGCGCGCCACAATGTCGAGCGTCGCGGCGCGTGCCACGCGCGCCGTCTGCAGCCCATAGCAGAATCCGAGCACTAGGATCAGGACCGGAGCTGAATTACCCACGAAGGCCGCCACCAGCAGAACGAAGAGCAACCATGGCATGGCTTGAAGCGCGTCCATCATCCGCATCAGCAGTTCGTCGATCCACCCACCCCGGTAGCCGGCCGTAATCCCGGCAATGCTGCCCCACACAAGCGCGACCACCGCGGCTGCGGCCGTCGTCAATGCCGCCGCCCGCCCGCCAAGAATGGTGCGGGTCAGGACATCCCGGCCAAAATGGTCGGTACCCAGCCAATGGTCAGACGACGGACCAAGGAACATGTCCGCCGCGCTTTGTGCCGCGAAGTCGTAAGGGGCGAAATACGACGCCGTTAGCATCAGGACGAGATGCAAGGACACGATTGCCAGACCGATCGCACCCGAGGGCTGGGCCAGCATTGCGCGCAGCGTCTTCATGTGCGCAGCGTCCTGAGCCGGGGGTTGAGCCAGAACATCACGAGGTCTGCAACTAGCGTCACAACGACGTAGATCGCGGCCAAAACCGCCGCGACGCCGAGTACGAGCGTCAGGTCCCGGTCCGAGATCGCGTCCATGGTCGTGCGCCCCAGGCCGGGATAATTGAAAACGACCTCGACCACGACGACCCCGCCCAGAAGCCAAGCCAGTTGCAACCCGATGATGCCAATCGCAGGCAGCATCGCGTTGGGCAGGACATGAGCGCGGATCACCCGGTGCTCGGGCATTCCGCGCAACCGCGCCATATGCACATACGGGCTTTCGAGGACTTCGATTGTGGAGGCGCGCACCAGCCGCATCACATGGGCCATGCTGACAAACGCGAGCGCCAGGGCCGGCGTCGCGATCACCGGAAGGATCTGGAATAGCGTGGGCTTGGTCGGCAGCATGCTGATTCCGGGCAGCCAGTCGAGCCAGATGGTGAAGACAAGGATCAGGAGCGTCGCCGAGACGAATTCGGGTACGGTCATGCCGATCAGAGTGACCGTCGAAAGGAAAAGGTCCAGAGGCCGGTCGCGCCAAAGCGCCGCAGCGATGCCAAGGAAGACGGCGAGCGGAAACGCGATCGCCGAAGCGAACGCGGCGAGCACCAGCGTGTTGAAAAGCCTTGGCGCGATCAGCTCCGCCACACTTTTCCTGCGCAACAGCGACTGGCCGAGATCGCCCTGAACCGCCGAGACAGCCCAGCGGGCATAGCGCTCTACGATCGTGCCATCTTGCGACACCAACGCGTGGCAGCGTTCCAGCGCGCCGGCAGTCGCGCTCTTGCCGAGCGATGCCGTGCACATGTCTCCGGGCAGTACGGCCACACAAACGAACATCAGGAAACTGACGGCGACCAGCGTGATCACGCCGGTCGCCATTCGTATGAGCAGGAAGATCAGCATCGTCTCACTCGTCGAGCGACACGGTATGCCAAGGGATGTTCTCGGTCACGAAAGGCGCCTCTATGCCGTGGACCTTCGAGGACAGGACGCGCATGACGACTTTGTGGTATGGCACGAATACGCCGCCTTCCTCGAATAGTTCCTTCTGGACGCCCGCATATAGCGCCTTGCGTTGTTCGAGATCTGGTTCGGCGCGAGCGGCGTCGAGCATCGCGTCGAATTCCGGCAACCTCCAATTTGACGTGTTCCAGCTTGCCGTCGAGCGGTATACTTCGTTGAGCACCTGCGTCGCCGGCCGTTGGCCCCAGCTGTCAGTGAAGGCTGGGGACTTCATCCAGACGTCATCCCAAAACCCGTCTGCCCCGGTCAGTTTCAGCGAGACCCGGATTCCGGCCGGAGCGACCTGCTGTTGATAGACCTCGACGATCTGCACCATGTTTTCTTCGACATCGGCGGTAGCGATCTCCACGTCGATCCCATCGGGATAGCCGGCCTCGGCCAGAAGGGCCCTGGCGCCTTCGATGTCCTGCGGGCAGTCGGTGTCCCAGCGGTAGGGATCGCCCGACCAGACCGGCGTATCGCAGGAGACGACACCATTCCCCGGCCCAAGCAGAAGGTCCATCATTTCCTGCCGGTTCACGGCAATGCGCATGGCCTTGCGCACGCGCGGATCGTCATAGGGCTCCTGATCCACTTGCCAGGTGATTGCGTTCCAGTCACCCGATGGAATGTGCTGGACATGGAACGCCGGATTGGACCCAAAGAGTCGTTCCTGCTTGGGATCGGTGTAAAGTAGCATGTCGATCTGGCCGGCAATCAGCCCCTGCAACCTCGCGGAGCTGTCGGCGATGCCGACGATTTCGACTGCGTCAAGCACGGGCTTGCCCATCCAGTAGCCGTCATTGGCAGCAAGGACGGTCGTGGCTTCGGGCGCATGTGTTTCCATTTTGAAAGGACCTGTGCCGATCGGCGCGTCGCGGACCATGTCGGCCGTCATACCATCGGGCAGGATCAGGGCGCGGTAGTCGCCGAGCAGCAGCGGGAAGTCCGCCTCCGCGCCGGACAGGTGGAAGCGCACAGTGAGCGCATCCACAGCCTCGGTCTGCTCGATAATGCCCAGGACCGCGCGCACCGGGCTGTCGAACACGGCATCGGTCATGCGGTTGAATGACCAGACGACATCGCTTGCCTCGAAATCCGAGCCGTCCTGGAATTTCACGTCGGGCTGCAGGGTAACTGTCCAGGTTTTCAGGTCGTCCGATGCGGTCCATCCGGTGGCGAGCCGGGGTCCCGGATTTCCCGCCGGATCCAGCGTCACCAAAGACTCGAAGACCAGAGGGCACCTCGAAAAATTGCCCTGACCATGCGGCGGCGGTATGATGCCATGGACGGTCCTTCGCTTGGGGTTTGACGATGGCACAGATGGGTTTCTTTGATCTTTCAGACCGATACGCGAGCCTGGATGCCAAGAGGGATCCTCTGG
>JANOGU010000088.1:0-22099 GCA_031406135.1 Rhodobacterales bacterium | reverse complement strand
GACCGCCCGCACGGCAGTCTAAACTCCAAGCCACCCATCAGCCGTCTCGCGTTACCGATGGACAACGTGTTGAGGTTCCACACGTAGAGCGTCTCCTGGATCGCGGCTTCCACCTCCGAATCCAGCGCCGAGGTGGCCTCGTCGAGGATCAGGATCGGCGCGTCCTTGAGGATCACCCGGGCCAGCCCCACCCGCTGGCGCTGGCCGCCGGAGAGCTTCACCCCGCGCTCGCCGACCTGCGCGTCATAGCCGGAACGCCCCTCGGGGTCGCGCAGCGTCAGGATGAACTCCTCCGCCTCGGCCCGCCGCGCGGCCGCCCGCATCTCCGCCTCGGTCGCCTGCGGGCGGCCGTAGAGGATGTTCTCGCTCACCGATCGGTGCAGCAGCGACGAATCCTGCTGCACCATGCCGATCTGCCGCCGCAGGCTGTCCTGGGTCACCCGCGTCACGTCCTGGCCGTCGATCAGGATGCGCCCGGCCTCCGGGTCGGTCAGTCGCAGGATCAGCTTCACCAGCGTGGACTTGCCCGCGCCGGACCGGCCGACGACGCCGATCTTCTCGCCCGGCGCCACGCTCAGGCTCACCCCGCGCAGCCCTCCGGAACCGCGGCCGTAGTGGTGGTGGACGTCCTCGACCTCGATCTGTCCCGCCGTCAGCGCCAGGTCCGGCGCGCCCGGCGCGTCCACCAGGCTCACCGGTTCGGTAATCGTGCGCAGCCCCTCCTCGACGATGCCGAGGTTCTGTACGACCGAGGTTGTCACCCACATGATCCAGTAGGTCATGTTGTTCAGCCGCAGGACCAGCGCGGTGGCCGAGGCGACGGTGCCCACGCTGGCCGCGCCCTGCATCCAGAACGCCACGGCCAACCCAGAGACGGACACGATCAGCGCCCCGTTCAGCGCCGTCAGCATCGCGTCCATCTTCACGATGATGCGTTTCTCGCGCTTCACCGTGTCGCGGGAGTGCTCGATCGCCTCGCCGGCATAGTCGATCTCGCGCCGGTCGTGGGCGAAGAGCTTGACTGCGTGGATGTTGGTGTAGCTGTCGACGATCCGGCCGGTCAGCGCCGAGCGCGCGTCCGACGAGGCGGTCGCCGCCGGGCCGGCGCGGCGCAGCGTCCAGCGCATCAGCAGGACATAGCCCAGCAGCCACAGCAGCATCGGCACCGCCAGCCGCAGGTCCGCCCCCGCCAGCATCAGCACTGCGCCGGTGAAGGTCACCGCGGCAAAGGCCATCGCGTCAAAGGTCTGGAAAACCACCTCGCCGGCGGCGTTCGGGGCCTGCATGATGCGGTTGGCGATGCGCCCGGCGAAGTCGTTCTCGAACCAGCCCGCAGGCTGGCGCAGCACGTGCCGGTGCGCCCGCCAGCGCACCATGGTGCCGAAGTTCGGGACGATCGCGGAATGCAGCAGCGCCACGTCGATGGCGGTGACCACCGGCCGCACCAGCAGGACCAGCAGGCCGACAGTGACGATCTCGGTGCCGTGGCCGGCCCAGACCTCGGCCGGCGTCTGCAGCGACAGAAGGTCGACGAGGCGGCCGACATACCAGATCATCACCACGTCGCCGACCGCTACGACAAAGCCGAGCAGCGCGGCGACGGCAAACACCGCCCGGAACGGACGCAGGTAGTCTTTCAGGAACGGCCACAGCCGCCGCGGCGGCGTGTCGGTCTGCGGATAGGGCATGTACGGGTCGACGAGACCCTCAAGGAAGCGGAACATGGGGCAGGGGCCCTTTGGCGGAGGCATGCCGGAGCCGGGTCCGGTGCCGGGATGGGACTGCTCGCCTGACGCGGCGGGCGGCGGATGCAGGGGCCGCGGGGCCTAGGCGCCGGCGCGGCGCAGTCGGATCACCACGTCGACGCGGGCGACCTCGGTGCCTTCAGGGGGCAGGGGCAGCCGCGCGATCTCCAGCTGGTCGGCCGGCGCGTCGGTCAGGGCCGCGCTGTCTTCCCAGTAGAAATGCGGGTGATCGTCGATGCGGGTGTCGAAATAGCTCTTTGATCCATCGACGACGACCTCCTGCATCACCCCGGCATTACAGAACGCGCGCAGCGTGTTGTAGACCGTGGCCAGCGACACGCCCTCGCCCGCCGTCACCGCGGCGGCATAGAGGCTTTCGGCGGTCACGTGCCGGTCCTGGCCGTCGCCCACCAGAAGCCCGGCCAGCGCCAGACGTTGCCGCGTGGGGCGCAGGCCCCCGCGGTTCAGCCAATCGGCGCTGCGGGCTTCGGTCGGGGCGGTCACGGCGCGTCTGCCTTCGGGTTCCGAGGACTTCCCTATAGCCGCGAAGGGCACTGGGTTCAATCCGAAGCCGCGAACCCGCGTCGCAGCGGCCGCCAGGCCGCAGCGGTCAGCGCCGCCGCGCCGGCCGCCGCGACCCAGAACGGCACGGCCAGCGCCGTGCTGCGCGCCATGGCGCCCTCGGCCGCACCGGTCAGCAGGCCCGACAACAGCAGTCCCACCGGCATCATCCCCCAGGCCAGAAGCCGGTAGAGCGAATTCACCCGGCCAAGGAGCGCGTCCGGGATGCGCCGCTGCCGCCAGCTCACCGAAACCACGTTCCAGATCAGCCCCGACGCTTCGAAAAGGGCCAGCACCAGGGCCAGTGTCCAGGGGCCAGGGGCCAGCGCCACCCCGGCGAAGGCGGGGGCGGAGGTGGCGAGCATCCATTGCGCCGTGCGCCCCGGCCCGAGGCGCCGGATCACCGCTGGCGCCGCCAGGCTGCCGGCGATGCCGCCCGCGGCTCCGGCCGCCAGCACCAGGCCCCAGGCGCCGGCGGACAGTCCGAGGTTCTCCTGCACGTGCAGGACAAGCGCGATGAAGATCATCTGGTGCAACAGGTTCCAGCCGCCGGTGACGGCGGCAAGCGTGCGCAGCAGCGGCGACCGCCACAGGAAACCTGCGCCCTCCGCCACCTCGGCGCGCAGGTTCCGGGGGCCTGCGGGCGTCCGGAAGTTGCCCGCCACGCCGACCACCAGAAAGACGGCAAGTCCGTACAGCCCGGCGTTGACCGCGAACGGCAGCGCCACCGCGGCGCCGATCAGGACCGCGCCCAGCGCCGGGCCGAGCAGCGCGTTGCCGACCAGTTCCACGCTCCACAGCCGCCCGTTGGCACGCTCCAGCGCCTCCTTGGGGACGAGCGCCGGCAGCATCGTCTGCGCGGCGTTGTCGCGGAACACCTCCGCCCCACCCACAGCCAGTGCGGCAAACAGCAACGCGGAATAGAGCCACGGCGCGGCCAGGCCGGGGCCGGCGGGCGGCAGCGGACTGGCCACCGCGAACATGGCGGCCGCAGCGGCAAAGGCGATCCCGCGCAGCACATCCATGGCCAGGATCAGCCGCCGCCGATCCACCCGGTCGGTGATCACGCCCGCCGGGATGGCGAGAAGCGCCCAGGGCAGGCGCAGCGCCACGGGGACAAGGGCGACGAGGAACGGGTCGCGGGTCAAGAGCGTCGCCGCCCAGGCCCAGGCCAGGGTGGCGATACCGTCCGCGAGGTTGGTCACCCCGCTGGCCGCAACGAAACGCGCGAAGGCCGTCATCCCCGCACCGGACCCCGCCGCCGCGCCGGGGTCAAGCCCCGCCGCGCGCCCGCGCCGCGATGCTGCCGCCCGATCAGCGCCGGCCGCGCGGGCCCCACTGTTTCCAGGCCCAGATCAGGACCATGGCGCCAGCCACGGCGCCGACGAAATAGAGCGTCCAGCCGGCCAGCGCGAAGAGCAGGCGCAGCGCCACCCAGCCGACCAACGCGCCGGCGATGCCGATCACAACCGTCGTCGGCACGTCGGTCTGCACCTTCATCACGCGGGTAGCGAGGAAGCCGGCGGCGGCGCCGATGATCGCCACGAACAGGACCGGGGGCATGGGCATCTCCAGTTTCGCAGGCCGCAATATGGGGACTGCGCGGTCGGGGGGAAAGGGTCAGTCCAGATGGCGCGGGACATAGCCCGCGAGAACTTCCGCCGCCGGCTGCGCCCGCCGCCCCTCGCGCTGCGCCGTCACGATTTCGACCGCGCCCTCGCCGCAGCCGACGCGCGGCCCGGCGAGCAGGCCCGGCGGGCCGTCGGCCTGCGCCGCAAGCCGGGTTCGCAGCAGCTTCAGCCGCTCGCCCCCCGCCAGCGTCCAGGCGCCCGGGACCGGCGACAGGCCGCGGACCTGGCGGTCCACCTCCGCCGCGGGCCGCGACCAGTCGATCCGCGCCTCGGCCTTGTCGATCTTGGCGGCATAGCTCACCCCCGCGTCCGGCTGCGGCACCGGCGTCAGGTGGTCGAGGCGGGCCAGCGCAGCGCAGATCAGCCGCGCGCCCGTGGCAGCAAGGCGGTCGTGCAGGTCGCCGGTGGTTTCCTCCGGCCCGATCGGCGTCGCCTCGCGCAGCAGCACCGGCCCGGTGTCGAGCCCCGCCTGCATCCGCATGATGCAGACGCCGGTTTCCGCATCGCCCGCCATCACCGCCCGGTGGATCGGTGCCGCGCCGCGCCAGCGCGGCAGCAGCGAGGCGTGGATGTTGAGGCAACCCCGGGCCGGCGCGTCCAGCGCCGCCTGCGGCAGGATCAGCCCGTAGGCCACCACCACACAGACCTCGGGCCGAAGCGCGGCGAGGTCTTTCGCTGCACCTTCGCTGCGCAGCGAAACCGGAGAGCGCACTAAAATCCCAAGCATGTCAGCGGCTTGCTGCACCGGGGAAGGACGCATCGCCTGGCCCCTACCCGCCGGGCGGGGCGGCTGTGTGTAAACTGCGGCGATGTCATGCTGCGCAGCGAGCGCGCGCAGCGACGGCACGGCAAAGTCCGGCGTGCCCATGAACACCAGCCGCATCACGGGCTCCGCCGCGCCAGCTTGCCGGCCCGGGCAAGCAGCATCTTCCGCTTCACCGGACCAAGGCGGTCAAAGAACATCCGCCCGTCCAGATGGTCGATCTGGTGCTGCACCGAGGTCGCCCAGATCAGCACGAAGTCGCGCTCCTCCACCGCCCCCTCCGGGTTCAGGAACCGCACCGTCACCGCCCGCGGCCGCTCCACCGTGGCCCAGATGCCGGGCAGGCAGGGGCTGCCCTCGTCATGCGCCCGCATCTGGTCCGAGGCGTGCAGCACCTCGGGATTGGCCATCCGCACCGCTTGCCCCTTCCCATCTGAGGCGTCCACCACGGCCAGCCGCAGCGGCACGCCGATCTGCGGCGCGGCGAGACCGACGAGCGAGCCCGCGTCCATGGTGTCGACCATGTCGTCCCAGATGCGCCGGACCTCGCCGGTCACCGCAGGGACCGGGGCGGCGGCCCGCCGCAGCACCGGATGCGGCCAGCGTAAGGTGGGGCGGATCACTCTTCGCCGCGGGCCCGTTCCCGCTTCAGCTTTTCCATCCTGCGCGTCACCATCTGCCGCTTCAGCGGCCCCAGGTAGTCGATGAACAGCCGGCCGTTCAGATGGTCGATCTCGTGTTGCGCGCAGGTCGCCCAGAGGCCGGCGAACTCCTCCTCCCGCCGCACCCCGTCAAGCCCCGTCCAGGCCACCCGCACCGCCACCGGCCTGGTGATGTCGTGGAAGTATTCCGGGATCGACAGGCAGCCCTCCTCGTAGACGGCGGTATCCTCCGAGGCCCAGGTGATCTCGGGATTGAACAGCGCCAGCGGCCGCGGCGGCAGCGCGGGGTCCTTCACGCAGTCCATCACGAACAGGCGCTTGCCGACCCCCACCTGCGGCGCGGCCAGGCCGATGCCGGGGGCATTGTCCATCGTCTCCAGCAAGTCCTCGGCCAGCCGGCCAAACTCCGCCGAGATGGTCTCGACCGGGTCGGCGACCTTCTTGAGACGCGGGTCGGGATGGATCAGGATCGGGCGGATCATGCGCCCTGAATTAGGCCACGGGCCAGCGGCGCGCAACGCCTTGCGGCGGCGGCGGGCGCGGCTAGGGTGGCCGGCAACGGAGGCGCCCATGGATTTCGACGAACCGATCGACCGCCGCGGCACGCATTGCGAGAAGTGGGACTTGATGGAGGCGTTCTACGGCGTGTCCGCCGACGACGGCATCGCGATGTGGGTGGCCGACATGGACTTCCGCCCGCCCGCCGCGGTGCAGAACGCGGTGGACCGGATGGCGGCGCATGGCGTCTATGGTTACTTCGGCGATGACAGGGCCTATCGCGAGGCGATCCGCTGGTGGTGGCAGACGCGCCATGGCTGGGAGATCGACCCGGCCGCGATCTTCACCACCCACGGCCTGTGCAACGGCACCGGCCTGGCAATCGACGCCTTCACCGCCCCCGGCGACGGGGTGGCGATCATGACCCCCGTCTATCATGCCTTCGCCCGCGTCATCCGCGCCGCGGGGCGCGAGGTGCGCGAGCTGCCGCTGGCCATCGACGGCGGGCGCCACGCCATGGACTTCGCCCGCTGGGAGGGGCTGATGACCGGGCGGGAGCGGATGCTGATCCTGTGCTCGCCGCACAACCCCGGCGGCCGGGTCTGGAGCCGTGCCGAACTGGAGGCCACCGCCGAATTCTGCCGGCGTCACGACCTGATCCTCGTCTCCGACGAGGTCCACGCCGACCTGGTCTATCCCGGCCACCGGCACATCCCGATGCCCGTGGCGGTGCCTGACATCGCCGACCGGCTGGTGATGATGACGGCCACCACCAAGACCTTCAACATCGCCGGCATCTATACCGGCAACGTCATCATCCCCGACGAAGCCCTCCGCGCCCGCTTCAAGGTGCGGATGTTGGCGATTGGCATATCGCCCAATGTCTTCGGCATGAACATGGCCGCCGCCGCCTACTCGCCCGGGGGGGCTGCCTGGGTCGATGCGCTGATGCTTTACCTCGATGGCAACCGGCAGGTCTTCGACCAGGGCGTGAACGCGATCCCCGGCCTGCGGTCGATGCCGCTGGAGGCGACCTACCTCGCCTGGGTGGACTTCGCCGGCACCGGCATGGCGGCGGCGGAGTTCATCGCCCGCGTCGAGAAAGCCGCCCGCATCGCCGCCAGCCACGGCCCGACCTTCGGTACCGGCGGCGAGACATCGCTGCGCTTCAACATCGGCACGCCGCGGGCCAAGGTGGTGGAGGCGGTGAAGCGGTTGCAGGCGGCCTTCGGGGATTTGCAGTAGTCAGCCGCGCGGGTCCGAGGCCGCCAGCCGCATCAGCGCCCGCTCGACGATGGCGAAGGCCGGCGCCCGGGGCGAGGAGCGCAGCGCGAGGTCGGTCTCCACCAGATGCTGGACAGCCCGGCCAAGCTGGTCGGACCGCCAGGCCCGCGCCTGCCGCTGCGCCGCCTCGCGCGCTCGCCAGGGCAGCCGCGCCGAGGCGCCGGCGGCATCGACACTCAGCGCCAAGAGCGCGCGGAAGTGGCGCAGCGCGGCGATGGCAACCGTCACCGGCGCCACGCCCTGCCCCTCGATCCGGCGCAGAAGCCGCGTCACCTCCCCGGCCCGCCGGTCGGCCACGGCGAGCGTGACCGCATCGACCTCGGCCTCGAGGGTCAGGGGCGCGAGTGCTGCGATCTCGGCCGTGGTCAGGGGCGCGGGATCGCCCCACTTGTAGAGCGCGACCTTTTCCAGAAGCTGGCGAAAATCGCCGGGCTCCAGCACCAGCGCCAGCGCCAGCAGATCCTCCTTCGCGCCCGGGGCAAAGGCCGAAAGACCGGCCTTCGCGAGTTCTGCCGCGATCTCCTCCCGCGTCGGCGGATCGTCCCACAGGATCAGGCAAACCAGCTGCCTCGTCGCCTCGAACCGCGCTTTCAGCGGCGATTTCCGGTCCAGCGCCCCGGCCGTCACAACCAGATGCGCGTCGCCCGTCTGCCAGCCCTCCAGCGCCTGGCCCACCGCCTCGTCCAGCCCGTCGCCGGCATCCTCCAGCAGCACCACGCGCGGACCCGGGAAGAACCCCCGCTCCCGCAGCGCGTCGGTCAGCAGCGCCGGGTCGCGGCGCACGTCCGCCGCGGCAAGCCGGGTCAGCCGTATCTCGGCCTCGCCCTGCGGCCCGATCCGCGCTGCCACCGCCTCCTGCCGCCGCAGCGCCACGCGCATCGCGTCCTCGCCCGCGATCAGCAGGCCGGCGAGCGCCGGATCGGCCGCGGCCACAAGTGCTGCAAAGCCCGCAGGCTTGACGATCACGGGTTGAGCCGCGGCGCGGCCGCGATCAGGCGGGTGACCATGCGGTCGGCAAGGATGCGCATCAGCCGGGTGCCCGCATCCTCTTCCGCCGCTAGCGCGGCGACGGTGGAGCCGGTCGCGGAATAGGCGGCGAAGGTCTCTTCGCGCCCCGTCAGCACCGCCTCGCCGGTCTCCAGCCGCACCAGCCGCCAGTCAACGCTGCCGGTCAGGTGATAACGCGTGACGGCACCCTCGGGCGTGATCCCCACACCCACGGGGCGGGTGGCGATGGTGTAGTCCAGCCGATGGGTGGCGGCTTCTGCCCGGCCCAGCCGTTCCTCCAGCCGGGCGATCAGGTCGTAGGCGGACTTGTCGGTGGGATCGGCGGTGGCGATCCGCCCGGTCAGTGCCGCGGCGGCGCCGCCGGGGCCGTAGGCGGGCGTGAAGCCGCAGGCCGCAGTGAGCGGCAGGAGCAGACCCGCCGCGAGCAGCGGCAAACCCAAGACGGTGCGGCGGTCAGGCGACGACATTGACGATGCGGCCCGGGACGACGATCAGTTTCTTCACCGGCTGTCCGGCGAGGAACTTCTGCACCGTCTCGTCGGCCAGCACCAGCCTTTCGACCTCGGCCGCGGCCATGTCCTTCGGCACCGTCACTTCGGACCGCCGCTTGCCGTTGATCTGGATCGGCAACGTCACCACGTCCTCGACCAGCAGCGCCGGGTCGACCTCGGGCCAGGGCGCGGCGGCCACCAGCCCCTTGCCCCCGCACATCGCCCAGACCTCCTCGGCCAGATGCGGGACAAAGGGCGCCATCAACTGCGCCATGGCGCGGAACGCGGTGCGCTTGGCCTGCGGTCCGGCGTCGGAGCGCGAGACGGCGTTGGTCAGCGCGTAGAGCGCGGCGATGCCCTTGTTGAAGGCAAAGCCAGTGATCGCTGCGGTCACGTCGCGGGTGGCCTTCGCCACCTCGCGCGCCAGCGCGCCGTCGGCCGGGGTCGCCGGACCTTCTGACTTTGCCGCCTCGTCGGCCAGCCGCCAGACCCGGGACAGGTGCTTGGCCGTCGCCTCCGCCCCGGAGGCGGTCCATTCCACATCCCGCTCCGGCGGGCTGTCCGATAGCATGAACCAGCGCGCCGTATCCGCCCCGAACTGGGCCACGATGGCCTGCGGATCGACCACGTTCTTCTTGGATTTCGACATCTTGGCGGGAGGAATGACAATCAACTTCTCCCCTGTTGATCGAAGAACAACTCCATTCTCAGTTTGCTCAACGTCCTCAGGAAAGTGGTATCGTTGCCTATAGTTTCCTGTACCCGGACGAACTGTCACGCCGCCTTTGCCATCGTAGGTCGTCGGGCCGCTGGGCGCCAGCGCCAGCTCTTCAAAGCTTGTGTAGATCTCGTGTGTCACCATGCCTTGCGTGAACAGCGCCGCGAAGGGCTCCGCCGCCTTGGCCGGCAGGTGGCCGGTCTTCACCATCGCCCGGGCGAAGAAGCGCGAATACAGCAGGTGCAGGATCGCATGCTCCACCCCGCCGATATACTGGTCCACGGTCATCCAGTAGTCAGCCGCGCCCATGTCGGTCGGCGTCCCGGCATGGGGCGCGGTGAAGCGGGCGAAATACCAGGACGAATCGACGAAGGTGTCCATCGTGTCGGTCTCGCGCTTGGCCGCGGCCCCGCAGGCCGGGCAGGCGACGTGCTTCCAGGTCGGGTGCCAGTCGAGCGGGTTGCCGGGACGGTCGAAGGTCACGTCGTCGGGCAGCCGGACCGGCAGGTTTTCCTTGCGCTCCGGCACCACGCCGCAGGCCGGGCAATGCAGCACCGGGATCGGGGCACCCCAGAACCGCTGGCGCGACAGGCCCCAGTCGCGCAGGCGAAACTTGGTGACGCCCTTGCCATAACCCTGCGCCTCGGCATGGGCGATGGCGGCCGACACCGCCTCGTCGCCGGTCTGCACCCCGGCCCCGGCAAAGCCGCGCACGAAGCGCACGCGCTCGGACTTCATCGGCACGAAGGCCTCCGCCAGCACCGCTTCCGCCGCACCCTCGGCGACAAAGACCGGCGGGATCGGCAGCCGGTATTTGGTCGCAAAGTCGAAATCGCGCTGGTCATGCGCCGGGCAACCGAAAATCGCGCCGGTGCCATAGTCCATCAGGATGAAGTTGGCGATCCAGACCGGCAATTCCCATGTGGGATCAAGCGGATGCTTCACCCTGATGCCGGTGTCATAGCCGATCTTCTCGGCCGTCTCGATCTCTTCCGCGCTGGTGCCGCCGCGGCGCGCATCGGCGACGAAGGCCGCGACCTTCGGGTCGCCTTCCAGCGCCTTGGCCAGCGGATGGTCAGGGGAAATTGCGGCGAAGGAGGCGCCCAGCAGCGTGTCGGGCCGGGTGGTATAGACCTCCAGCCGGTCAAACCCCTGCGGCGCCCCCACCGTCTCGAAAGCGAACTGCAACCCGCGCGACTTGCCGATCCAGTTGGCCTGCATCAGCCGCACCTTCTCGGGCCAGTCCTCCAGCCCGTCGAGCGCCGACAACAGTTCCTCCGACCAGTCGGAAATCTTGAAGAACCACTGCGTAAGCTCGCGCCGTTCCACCGGGGCACCCGACCGCCAGCCCTTGCCGTCGATCACCTGCTCGTTGGCGAGCACGGTCATGTCCACCGGGTCCCAGTTCACCACGGCGGCCTTCCGCGTCACCAGCCCGGCGGCCAGCATGTCGAGAAACAGCGCCTGCTGCTGGCCGTAATACTCCGGGTCGCAGGTGGCAAACTCGCGGGACCAGTCCAGCGACAGGCCCAGAAGCTTCATCTGCGCCCGCATGTCGGCGATGTTCTGGTAGGTCCAGGCGGCGGGATGCACGCCGCGCTCCGCCGCCGCGTTCTCGGCCGGCAGGCCGAAGGCGTCCCAGCCCATCGGGTGCAGGACCGAGAACCCCTTCGCGGCATGGAAGCGCGCGATCACGTCGCCCATCGTGTAGTTGCGCACATGCCCCATGTGGATGCGCCCCGAGGGGTAGGGAAACATCTCCAGCACGTAATATTTCGGCCGGCCCGGATCGGCCTTGGCCGCGAACAGCCCCGCGGCGTCCCAGGCGGCCTGCCATTTCGGTTCGTTGGCGGCGGGGTCGTAGCGGGTCAAGGCGGGCCTCCGGGGTCTCGGGGCGCGGTTATACCCGCGGGCGGGCCAAGGTCCAGCCGTGCATCCCTGCACAGAGGCCGGCACCGTGGTGCAGGTTGAGCGGCGGCGCAAACGCGCCTACCTCTGCCGCAGAACAGGAGGGCGCCATGCTCGAACTCGGTCTCGACACCTTCGGCGACGTCACCCACCTCGGCGGCCGGCCGGAGTCCCAGGCGCAGGTCATCCGCAACGTGGTGGAGGAAGGCGTCCTCGCCGATGCCGTGGGCGTGGACGTGCTGTCCCTCGGCGAACACCACCGGCCGGATTTCGCGATCTCGGCGCCGGAACCGATTCTCGCCGCCATCGCCGCGCGGACGAAACGGATCAAGCTGGGCACCGGCGTGACGGTGCTGTCCTCCGACGATCCGATCCGCGTCTTCCAGCGCTTCTCCACGCTCAATGCGCTGTCGAACGGCCGGGCCGAGATCATCGCCGGGCGCGGCAGCTTCATCGAGAGCTTCCCGCTGTTCGGCTACGACCTGAAAGACTACGAGGTGCTGTTCGAGGAAAAGCTCGACCTCTTGGTCCGGCTGATCCGCGACGAGACCGTCACCTGGTCCGGCACCACCCGCCCGGCGCTGTCTGCACAGCGGGTCTACCCCCCGGCCGAATCCCCGATCCACACCTGGGTCGGTGTCGGCGGAACCCCGGAATCGGTGGTCCGCGCCGTCCGCCACGGACTGCCGATGATGCTCGCCATCATCGGCGGCTCGCCGCTGCGGTTCCGCGCTTACATCGATCTCTACCACCGCGCCTTTGCTCAGGCCGGTGGGACGCCCGGGCCGGTCGGCGTGCATTCCCCGGGCTTCGTGGCCGCCACCGACGCCGCGGCGAAAGACGCCTATTGGCCGGGCTACAAGGTGATGCACGACACCATCGGCCGCGAACGCGGCTGGCCGCCGATGACCAGGGCCGACTTCGAGCGCGAGGTCGAGCACGGGTCGATGTATCTGGGGTCGCCCGAGACGGTGGCGCGCAAGATCGCGGCGACGGTGAAGGCGCTGGGCCTGGCGCGGTTCCAGCTCAAATACTCCGCCGGCCCGGTGCCCCACGCCGCTTCGATGGAGGCGATCCGGCTCTATGGCGAGGAGGTGATTCCCATGGTGCGCGACATGGTCGCGACAGTCGCGGCGTAGGGCGGGGTTCACCCCGCCGTTCGCGACCCCGGGCGGGGCAAGCCCCGCGTTACAGCTTGGTGTCCTGGATGCGCAGCTGCCGCGCCCGGGTCAGGATCGCGTCCTCGATGGCGCGCGCGGTCTCGAGGCTGACCGCGGCGCCGCCGCGGGTCTGCAGCGACAGCCGCAGAGACCGCGCGTCGAGCGCCGGATCCTGCACGTAGACGGTGGCGCGGTAGGCCTGGCCGCCGCCGGGCGGCACGCCGTAGCCGGTGACGAAAACGCCGGTGAAAGGGTCCACCGTCTCGATCGGCAGGAAGTTCAGAACGTCCTGCGCGGCGACCCAGATATACTTGTTGACCTCGACGGCCGTGTTCGGGTCGCGGGAGTCGCGGAACAGGGTCCAGATCGTGTTTTTCTGTTGCTCGCCAGAGGCTTTCTCCCGCGCCGCGCGCTGCGCTTCGGCCCGTTCGCGGCGTTCCAGGGTCGCGTCGGACGGCACGGTGTCGTCGCTGCGGCGGCCGAAGAGCCCGCTGTCGCCGAGGAACCCGCCGCCGCAGCCCGCCAACGCGAGCACGAGCGCAAGGATCGGCGCGGTGCGCAGCAGGCGGTGGCGTGTCATGCGAAGGGCTCTCCCGGCGTCGTGCCCGCGTGTCCGCCGGGCGGTGCCGATTCTCTAGCCTGCGGGCTTGGGGCGAACAAGCGGTTTCGCCCCGGGGCTGATTCCGGGCCTGTTCCGGCGACTCGCGGACGAGTCTGGACTGACTCGCGCGGAGGGCCCGGCAAGACTGTGGCATCGGTGCACCATTGCGCCCGGCAATCCCCCCGGCGCTGGCCCGGCAAGTTGCAATCGCCGTACCGAGGGTGGAAACAGGGCCATACCCACTCCGGATTCCCCTGGACTGGGCTTCACCTTTGAAAGATGAGGGAAACGATGAAAAAGCTTCTGATCGCGACGACCGCGCTCGTGGCCACCGCCGGTGTCGCCGCGGCTGAGGTCACGCTGGGCGGTTCCGGCCGCTTCGGTGTCGTCTACGTGGATGACGGCTCCGACTCTGACACCTCCCTGTCCTACCGGATGCGGATCAACATCGACGGGTCGACCGAAACCGACTCGGGCATCAAGTTCGGTGGCCGGATCCGGCTGCAGTACGACGCTGGCGACTCTGTCGATGACCCCTACTACTACGGCAAGGGCGCTGCGGAACTGAACGCAGCTCAGCTCTATGTCGAATCCGCGGGCTTCCGGGTCGAGCTTGGCAACGCCAACACCGCCTTTGACTCGATGGGCACGCTGTACAACGCCGAGCTTGGCTTCATCGGCACGACACTGGGCAGCTACGCGCTGTTCTCCTACGACGGCTACAACTCGGGCCCGTACAGCAGCCCCGACAGGGATCGCATCGGGATCTTCGCGAGCTACAACGTCGGTGACCTGAGCGCCAAGATCTCCTACATCGACCATGACCAGTTCGACGACGGGGACGATGATGAGGTCTCGGTCTCGTTCGACTACGTGACTGGCCAGCTCTCGCTCGGCGCCGGCTTTGCGTCCAACGCGGGGGGCGACGGCGACCTCGACGTGTGGGCGCTGACTGGCGAGTATGCGATCAACGACACCACCAAGGTCGGCGTGCAGCTGATCGGCGAAGAAGGTGACTTCTCCGGCTTCGACTGCACCCCCCTCCCCTGCGTCCCTGATCCTGATGACGACACGACCTTCACGATCTACGGCCACACGCAGCTGGCCGGCGGCATCGGCCTCGGCGCTTACATCTCGGGCCTCGACGCGGACCAGGATCGCGAGAACGACATCGCCGTCGGCATCGGCGCGTCCTACGACCTCGGTGGCGCGACCCTCGCGGGCACGATCCAGAAAGGGTTCTCCGACGAAACCTACGCCGACCTCGGCGTGAGCTTCAGCTTCTGATCTGACGAAGCCGGAACTGATCGGATAGAGCGGGCCCTGCGCCCGCTCTTTTCTTTTTCGCCCGTGGCGCGGTATCAGGGGCCATGCGGTTCCAGCGCCCAAAGGCCAAAGCGGCCGCCTGCTTCCCTGACGCGCCCGGATCGTCCTGCGGCATGGTCGAACGCGCCGGCCGGCAATTGAATCCGGCATGACCGCGCTCGGCCAGATCCGCGCCAGGATCACCGCCGCCGAGGTGGCGGCGCAGCGTCCCCCCGGTTCGGTGCGGCTGATCGCGGTGTCCAAGCTGCAGCCACCCGAGCGGGTCGAGGCGGTCCTGCGCGAAGGGCATCGCCGTTTCGGCGAAAACTACGTCCAGGACGCCACGGCAAGGTGGCCCGGCCTCCGCGCAGGGTTCGGGCCGGTGGAATTGCACATGATCGGCCCGCTGCAGACCAACAAGGCCAAGCTGGCGGTGGACCTGTTCGACGTGATCCACACGCTCGACCGCCCCAGCCTGACCGAGAAGCTCGCCCGGCTGGCACAGGCGCGCGGGGCTAGCCCCGGCCTCTTCGTCCAGGTCAACACCGGCGCGGAGCCGCAGAAGGCCGGGGTGCTGCCGGGGGAGGCCGATGCCTTCATCGCCGACGCCCGCGCGATGGACCTGCCGCTTCTCGGCGCCATGTGCATCCCGCCCGAGGATCAGGACCCCGTGCCGCATTTCGCGTTGCTTGCCGGAATTGCCGCCCGCAACGGACTTGCGGGACTGTCGATGGGCATGTCGGCGGACTTCGAGACGGCGGTGGCGATGGGCGCCACGCATGTGCGGGTGGGTTCGGCGATCTTCGGGGCAAGGTAGGGCGGGGTTCACCCCGCCGTCGCGCCGTGGCGGGGTTAACCCCGCCCTACAGGTCGAACGCCGCGAACACCGGCGCGTGGTCGGAGGGCTGGTCCCAGCCCCGGACCTCGCGCAGGATGCGGCTGCCGTGGGCGGCCCCGGCGACATCAGGCGTGGCCCAGATGTGATCGAGCCTGCGCCCCTTGTCGGCCGCGTCCCAGTCCGGCGCGCGGTACGACCACCAGGAATAGAGCGGCCCCGCGGGGATATCCTTGCGAGTCACGTCCACCCAGCCGCCGGCCTCCTGCGCCTGGCCGAAATGCTCGACCTCGATCGGCGTGTGCGAGACGATCTTGAGAAGCGCCTTGTGATTCCAGACATCGTCCTCGCGCGGGGCAATGTTGAGATCGCCGACGAGGATCGCCTTCGCCGGCCGCCCCTCCCGCGCCCAGTCGCGCAGGTGGGTCATGAAGTCGAGCTTCTGCCCGAACTTCACGTTCTCCGCGCGGTCCGGGATGTCGCCGCCTGCCGGGACATAGCAGTTGTGGACGACAACCCCGTTCTCCAGTCGCGCGGCCACGTGGCGCGCGTGGCCGAGGCCGGCGAAGTCGACCGATCCGGCATCCTCCAGCGGCAGCTTCGACAGGATGGCGACGCCGTTGTAGCCCTTCTGCCCCCGCGCCACGAGCCAGCGGTAACCGAGCGCGGCGAAACCCCCGGCGGGGAAATGTTCCACCGGGGACTTGCATTCCTGCAGGCAGAGGATGTCGGGCGCCTCCCCGGCCAGCAGCTTCAGCACCAGCGGCTCGCGCAGGCGGACCGAGTTGATGTTCCAGGTCGCGAGCGTGAACACGATGGCCTCCCTTGAACGACCCTCGGGACGAGGCCGTAGGGCGGGCTTCAGCCCGCCTTCCGTCTTACAATTTCTCGATCAGCTCCGGCACCAAGGTGAACAGGTCGCCGACAAGCCCGTAGTCGGCGACCTGGAAGATCGGCGCCTCCTCGTCCTTGTTGATGGCGACGATGACCTTGCTGTCCTTCATCCCCGCCAGGTGCTGGATCGCGCCCGAGATACCCACCGCGACATAGAGGTTCGGCGCCACCACCTTGCCGGTCTGGCCGACCTGCCAGTCGTTCGGCGCATAGCCCGAATCGACCGCCGCGCGCGAGGCGCCGACGGCGGCGCCGAGCTTGTCGGCAAGCCTCTCGATGAGGTCGAAGGCGTCCTTCGACCCCACGCCGCGGCCGCCGGAGACCACGATCTTGGCCGAGGTCAGCTCCGGCCGGTCGGAGGCCGCGACACGGTCCTCGACCCAGGTCGCGGCCAGATCGGCGGGGCCGCTGATCGCCTCGACCGCGGCGGACCCGCCGGTGCCGACGGCGGTGAAGGCGGCGGTGCGCACGGTGAAGACCTTCTTCGCGTCGGACGACTTCACCGTCTGGATCGCGTTGCCGGCGTAGATCGGGCGTTCGAAGGTGTCGGCATCGACGACGGCGGTGACGTCAGAGATCACCATCACGTCGAGAAGGGCCGCCACCCGCGGCATCACGTTCTTGCAAAACGCCGTGGCCGCGCCGCAGACGTGGCTGTAGCCGCCCGCCAGATGCGCGATCAGCGCCGCCGTGGGCTCCGCCATGCCGTGGCAATAGGCGTGGTCGCCGGCGAAGAGCACCTTGCCCACACCTTTGAGTGTGGCCGCTTCCGCCGCCGCCGCGTCGCCACCCTGGCCTGCCACCAGCACATGCACCTCGCCCAGCGAGGCCACCGCCGCCAGCGTCTTGCCGACCTGATCGGTCGCGAGGTGCCCCTCGTTCACGTCCGCCAGAAGTAGAACGGCCATCTCAGATCACCCCCGCTTCGTCTTTCAGCTTGGCGATCAGCTCGCTGACCGAGCCGACCTTCACCCCGGCCTTGCGCCCCGCCGGTTCCACCGTCTTCACCACGGTCAGCCGCGGCGAAACGTCCACGCCGTAGTCGGCCGGCGTCTTGGCCGCCATTGGCTTGGTCTTGGCCTTCATGATGTTCGGGAGCGAAGCATAGCGTGGCTCGTTCAGCCGCAGGTCCACCGAGATCACCGCCGGCAGCGCCACCGCCACCGTCTGCAGCCCGCTGTCCACCTCGCGCGTCACCGTGGCCTTGCCGTCGGCAATCGCGACCTCGGAGGCGAAGGTCGCCTGGCCCCAGCCCAGCAGTGCCGCCAGCATCTGGCCGGTGGCGTTCATGTCGTTGTCGATCGCCTGCTTGCCGCAGAGGATCAGGCCCGGGCCTTCCTCCCGCGCCACCGCGGCGAGGAGCTTGGCCACGGCCAAGGGCTCGATGTCGGTATGCACGTTATCCGCCGCCTCGATCAGGATCGCCCGGTCGGCGCCCATGGCCAGCGCCGTGCGCAGCGTCTCCTGGCTCTGCTTCACGCCGATGGAGACGGCGATCACCTCGGTGGCGATGCCCTTCTCGCGCAGGCGGATCGCCTCTTCCACCGCGATCTCGTCGAACGGGTTCATGCTCATCTTGACGTTGGCGAGGTCCACTCCGGACCCATCCGCCTTGACCCGCACCTTGACGTTGTAGTCGATCACCCGCTTGACCGGGACCAGAACTTTCATGGGCTTCAACCCCCCCGATGCCTTGACGCGGGCGTCATAGCGCGGGCGGGCGCGGGGATACAGGCCAAATGCGACAGCGCGTGGCGTCAGGACGCCGCGTTCCCCGGGTGCTGGCGTGGGCCGGGCAGTCTGCCCACCATTACCGGGTCAACCCCGGCACCCACAGCACATCCGCGCGGCCCTCGTCGTTGGCGATGCGGCCGGCGACGAAGAACCAGTCCGACAGCCGGTTGAGGTATTTCACCGCCTCGGGGTTCACGTCCTCCGTCGTCGCCAGTTCCACCACCCCCCGCTCCGCCCGCCGGCAGACGGTGCGGCAGAGGTGGAGGTGGGCGGCAAGTGGCGTGCCGCCGGGCAGGATGAAGGACCGCAGCGGCTTGAGGCGGGCGGGGTCGTTCATCGCGTCGATCTCGGCCTCCAGCCGCTGGACCTGGCTCTCGATGATCCGCAGCGGCGTGTAGGACAGCCCGGCATCCAGGTGCCGGTCGGGGGTGCAGAGGTCGGCACCGAGGTCGAAGAGGTCGTTCTGGATGCGCTGGAGCGCCGCATCCATCTCGCCCGTCGCATGCAGCCGCGCCAGCCCGATGGTGGCGTTGGTCTCGTCCACCGTGCCGTAGGCCGAAACCCGCAGCGAATGCTTGGCCACCCGGGCGCCGTTGCCGAGCGCGGTTTCCCCGGCATCGCCGGTCCTGGTGTAGATTTTCGACAGGACGACCATTCAGCCCCCGCGTTTCCAGAAGGTCACGAAGACCAGGATCAGGATCACCGCCACAAGCTGGCCCAGGATGCGCAGACGCATGATCTTGTTGGCGTATTTCCGGTTGAACTCGCCGCCCCGGGCAAACCCGCCGATGCCGACGAGAAGGATGCCCAGCACCACCAGGCAGGCCAGCGCGGCGACGATGAACAGCGGATCGCGGGACATGGCAACTTCTCCAAGGCCTCAGTGTAGGGGCCGCGGCGCGGAAGGCCAGTCACCCTTTGCGCAGCACGCCGTCGAGCCACCGCGTCGGCAAAAGGCGCCGGGCGAGATTCATCGCGTGGGTCGGCGTGGTGACGAAATAGCGCGGCGCCGGGCGGGGGTCTTCCAGCGCACGGACCAGCTTCGCGGTCACGGCGGAGGGGGGCAGCTCGAAACGGTCCGGCTTCCCCGACGGCTTGTAGAGCCGGTGCAGCAGGCCCGCGTATTCCGCCGACCGGGCCGAGGCCTTCCAGTCGATCCAGCGTTCGAAATGCGGGATCGCGTTGGCCCTGATCTTCGTGCCGATGGGGCCGGGCTCGATCAGGATCACGTCGATGCCGGTGCCGGCCATCTCGATCCGCAGCACGTCGGTCAGCCCCTCCATCGCGAACTTGGTCGCCACATAGGCACCGCGCCATTTCATCGCGACGAGGCCCAGGACCGACGAGCAGTTGACGATCCGCCCGCGGCCGGCCGCCCGCATCAGCGGGATCACCTGCCGGGTCAGGTCGTGATAGCCGAAGAGGTTGGTCTCGAAGATCTCGCGCAGGGCATCCCGCGGCAGGTCCTCCACCGCCCCGGGGCAGGCGAAGGCGCCGTTGTTGAACAGCGCGTAAAGGCCGCCGGCGCGGGTCTTCACCTCGGCCACGGCGGCGGCGAGGCTGTCCTCGCTCGAATAGTCGAGGGGAAAGCTTTCCAGCCCTTCGGCGACCAGGCGGTCGCAGTCCTCCGGCTTGCGGCAGGTGGCAAAGACCCGCCAGCCGCGGGCCTTGAGGCCGTGGGCCGCGTCGTAGCCGATGCCGGAGGAACAGCCGGTGATCAGGATCGTGCGGTCCATCGCGTCCCCCATTGGTCGGGCGGGGATACGGGGCGGACGGCGCGGGGTAAAGGTCAGTTGACGGCGGGGTCCCGCGCGGACAGGAAGCGGGCGGCGACGAAGCCCTCGCCGCCGTCGCCTTCCAGCCGGACGCGAAGCCAGCCGTCGGCCGCCTCGGCCACGACGGTCACCGCCTCGTTCCGCGTGAGCTTGCCGATGACCGGCGCCTCGGTCGAGGGCGCCTCGCGTAGGTTGACCGAAGAGGCGTCGATCCACATCACCGGCAGCGCCGCAGGCGCGGGGGGCTCGGTCGCCGCTGCCGCCGCCACAGGCTCCGCGGCAGGGTCGTCGGGCAGCGCCGCCACCTCGGGCAGCAGGACGTCCGCGGCCGGTTCCTCCGCGGTGTAGCTCGCCAGCGTCACCGGCGTGTCCCCGGCCCGCGCGGCCGCGGCGCGGACCAGCGGCACCGGCGGCGGCAGGGCGTAGGCGCCGGTCAGGCCCGCCCGCAGCTGGCCGCGGTCAACCCCGGCGATGGTCAGCGCCAGGAACAGGGCGCCACCCAGAAGAAGCAGATACCTGAACATGTCCCACCGATTCCCGAACCGTCGTGCCGACCGTCTAGCACGAATCCTGGACCGTAGCATGAACGTCTTGCCGGCTCCGGAAACCCCGCCCCCTTGCCGCCGCCCCCCGCGCCCGGATAGTGGAACGGATGTCCGCCGACCTGCCCGAGACCGACGGCCAGACCGTCCTGGAACCGCTGCGCCGGGCCATCGGCGAGCGCTATCTGACCTACGCGCTGTCCACGATCATGCATCGGGCATTGCCGGACGCGCGCGACGGGCTGAAGCCGGTGCACCGCCGCATCCTCTACGCCATGCGCGAGCTGCGGCTGGCGCCGACGGGGGGGTTCCGCAAGTCGGCGAAGATTTCCGGCGACGTGATGGGCAACTACCACCCGCATGGTGACATGGCGATCTACGACGCCATGGTGCGGCTGGCGCAGGAGTTCAACGTCCGCTACCCGCTGGTGGACGGGCAGGGCAACTTCGGCAACATCGACGGCGACAACGCCGCCGCCTCCCGCTACACCGAGGCCCGCCTGACCGCGATCGCCGAGACCCTGATGGAAGGGCTCGACGAGAACGCGGTGGATTTCCGCCCGAACTACGACGGCACGCTGACCGAACCCGTGGTCATGCCGGGCGCCTTCCCGAACCTGCTTGCCAACGGCTCCTCCGGCATCGCCGTCGGCATGGCCACGAACATCCCGCCGCACAACCTGCACGAACTGGTGGACGCCTGCCTCTTGATGATCCGCGAGCCCGCCTGCGGCGACGCCGCGCTGGTGGCGCTGGTCCCGGGACCGGACTTCCCCACCGGCGGCGTGCTGGTGGAACCACGCGAGGCCATCCTCGACGCCTACCGCACCGGACGCGGGTCGTTCCGGCTGCGCGCGGCGTGGCAGGTGGAGGACCTCGGCCGCGGCACCTGGCAGATCGTGGTCACTGAAATTCCCTATCAGGTGCAGAAGGGCAAGCTGATCGAGCGGCTGGCGGAACTGGTCACCACGAAGAAAATCCCGCTCCTTGCCGACGTCCGCGACGAGAGCGCGGCCGACATCCGCATCGTGCTGGAACCCCGGGCGCGGACGGTGGAGCCAGAGGTGCTGATGGGCATGCTCTTCCGCAACAGCGACCTCGAGACCCGCTTCGCGCTCAACATGAACGTGCTGATCGACGGCCGCGTGCCCAGGGTCTGCTCCTTGAAGGAGGTGCTGCGCGCCTTCCTCGACCACCGCCGCGAGGTGCTGGTGCGCCGGTCGCGGCACCGGATGGAGAAGATCGACCACCGGCTGGAGGTGCTGGAAGGGCTGATCGTCGCCTTCCTGAACCTCGACCGGGTGATCGACATCATCCGCTACGACGACGACCCCGGGGCGGCGCTGATGCGCGAACGCTGGGGGCGGGTCTTCACCCGGGCGCTGTCCGAGAAGGACTACGTGTCCCCGGCCGCGGGCGAGGGCGAACTGACCGAGGTGCAGGCCGAGGCGATCCTGAACCTGCGCCTGCGCAGCCTGCGCCGGCTGGAGGAGATGGAGCTTCGGCGCGAGCGCGACGCGCTGATGGCGGAACGCGCGGGGCTCGACGACCTGCTCGGGGCCGACAAGCTTCAGTGGAAGCGCATTTCGGCTGAACTGGCCGACATAGGGAAGCGCTTTGGCAAAGACGCCCCCGGCGGCGCCCGCCGCACCGCCTTTGCCGAAGCCGGCGAGACGCCGGAAGTGGCGCCCGAGACGATGGTGGACCGCGAGCCGGTGACCGTCATTCTGTCGCGCATGGGCTGGGTCAGGGCGATGAAGGGGCATCAGCCGCCGGAGACCGAGCTGAAGTTCAAGGACGGCGACGGGCCGGGCGTGTTCCTGCACGCGGAGACCACCGACCGGCTGCTGCTGTTCGGCTCCAACGGCCGGTTCTATACGCTGCCCTGTGCCAACCTCCCCGGCGGGCGCGGCATGGGCGAGCCGGTGCGGCTGATGCTGGACCTGCCGAACGAGGCGGCGGTGGTGGAGGTGCTGGTCTTCCG
>JANOGU010000306.1:0-15134 GCA_031406135.1 Rhodobacterales bacterium | reverse complement strand
CGCAGTTCCGTCGCCGTCAGGTCCGTCCTCGTGATCACCACTGCCACCATCGCTCAGCCTCCTTGCCTCAGCGACAGTGATTCAGAAATCGAAGCCTTTGGGAATCCCTCTCGAGTCAGCCATGAGGGCCGTTGGTATGAGGCGCCTCGGTGCCCGGAAAATCAGCAGATGCCGCACCCTTTCCGGCACGAAGCCGGCGCGGGATGGACGGCGCGTCGCGCCCCGGCCCGACGGGCGAGCCATTTTCTTGAATGGGCCGGGATGGAGCAGCTGGGACTGGGATTGTTGGGTTCGGGTCTCGGGGCGGGTGTCGCTGTTCTAGCGGCGCGGACCTTTCGGGCGGGACGTGCACGCGAGGCGGAGCGGGGCGCGGTGTTCGCCTTTCATCCGCACTGCCCGCAGGCCCGCACCGGGGCAAGGGCAGCGCCGGGTTCCCCCATCTCGCCGGGCACCAGAGCGGTTGGGATTTCGACCTGCAGGCCGTGCCCGACACGCTGACCTTCCGCAAGCTTCCGGCGCTCTGGGTGCTCGTCACCCTTGCTCTCTTGCCCTTTCTCGACGCGCTTCTGGCCTTGCGCGCTGATCCTGCCCGCCACTTGGCAGGTGCTGAACCGGCAGCCGGTGCGCGGGCTGATGTTCTTGTTCTTCATCCTGCTGCTCGGTGGCTACACACTGAAGACCGCTGCACCCGACGTGTCGATCGTCGGCAAGCTGGCGGGCGGGGTCTTCGTCACCGCGATGTCGCTTTACGATGCCTCCAAGCAGGCGCGCATACGGGCCGAGGTCTGGCGGCATCACGCAAGGTGACGCCGCCCCTTCGGGTCAGTAATTGCCCTTCACCCGCTCCTTGGTCGGATCGAAATGCGGGAAGGGCACGACCGTTGCCTTGAGCCGCTTCTGATCGCCGTCGAGCCGGCCGATCTCCAGGCTGGTTCCCACTTCGGCATGCGTGACATCGACCCGCGCCAGCGCGATCACCTTGCCGAGGATCGGCGACTTTACCGCCGAGGTGACGACGCCGATCTGCGGCTTGCCGAAGTGGACACAATCGCCCGGCGTCGGCACGATGCCGCCTTCGAGATCGAGGCCGACGAGCTTTCGCCGCGGGTTCGCCTTGCGTGCCTCGAGCGCGGCGCGGCCGATGAAATCGTCGGTCTTGCCCTTGAGCGGCACGGCAAAGCCGATGCCGGCCTCCATCGGGTCGGTCTCATCGTCGAACTCCGATCCAGCAAAGATCAGCCCGGATTCGATCCTGAGCATGTTGAGCGCCTTGAGGCCGAGGGGGATCATCCCTTTCGGGGCACCCACCGCCCAGATCGCGTCGAAGATCGTCGTCGCGTCCTTGGGGTGGCAGAAGACCTCGTAGCCAAGCTCACCCGAATAGCCGGTGCGGCTGACCACGACAGCGGGGCCGCCGAAGCCGTGAAGGCGGCCGATGGTCAGGCGGAACCAGCCCAGTTCCTCGACTGTCGCCTGGACGGGCGGGGTCCAGATCACCTGTTTCAGGATGTCGCGCGACAGGGGCCCCTGCACGGCGATGTTGCAGTGATGGTCGGTCGAGGTGCGGACCCAGGCGTTCATTCCGCGCTCATGCGCCTGTTTGCGCAGCCACAGGCCCGACTGGTCGTTGCCGCCGATCCAGCGGAAGTTCATCTCGCCGAGGCGGAACACGGTGCCGTCGTCGATCATGCCACCGTGGTCGTAACACATGGCGGTATAGACGATCCCGCCCACCGGAAGCTTCTTCATGTCGCGGGTCACGCAGAGCTGCATCAGCGCCTCTGCGTCCGGGCCGGTCACCTCGTATTTGCGCAGGGGCGACAGGTCCATCACCACCGCCTTTTCGCGGGCCGCCCAGTATTCGGCGACCGCCCCGTGATTGGTCATCTCGTTCGGCAGCCAATAGCCATTGTACTCGACAAAGTTTCGGGTGTGCCGCGCGAAGCAGTCGTGGAAACCGGTTCTCTTTGTCTCTTCCAAGTCAGCCCCCGGTGTTTTGCGCCAGCCAATGGAGCGCTTGAAGTCTTCGGTCTTGCCATAGGTCCGCACCTGGATATCGGTTGGGTTCCAGCCGTTCGCGGGGTCGATGTCGCAGGGGCAGGCGGTCGAGACGCAGATCAGATCGGTCAGCGCCCTGAGGAGCACGTAGTCGCCCGGACGCGACCAGGGATCGTCCATGCTGATCGCATGGGCGTCGTCGAGAAGTGTGTTGAAGAAATAGTTGATCGCCGGCCAGCCGGCGCGCGGACGGATGCCGAACTTTGCCAGCGCGACGTTCATGTTGTCCGAGCAGTTGATATGACCCGGATAACCGAGGTCTTCATAGTACCGCGCGGTGCAGGACAGGCCGTATGTATCGTGCCGCCCGATCGTGTCCTGCACGATCTCCAGCAGCGGTTCATGGTCGACGGAAAAGTATTTCGAATGCAGCCCCGGCATCGGATAAAGCGAACCCATCAGCGAGCGGGTGGTGGTCGGGCTGATCTCGCGCTCCAGCCCCCTGTCGAGCGCACGGAGCGAGAAGGCCTGGAAGTCCGAGCATTCGCGGCCCTTGACGTCGAGGATCTGGATGAACTGGCCCGCCTTGACCTCGTAGGGAATCGCCTGGCCGGGCAGGATGTTGACATCCATCAGCGCATCCGCCAGCGGGTCGGGCGCGGTCAGCAGGTCCTTGGTCTTCGGCAGCACCGCCCGCCGGACGTAGAGCGCCACATCCGTGGGCGCCCACTGTTCGTGGGGTTCCATCGCCCCACCGGCGGCGCAGACGATGAGCAGGCCGTCGGCCGAGGCGGCGAAGGTCGCGAAATCGCCGGGGCGCGAACCCTCCTCGAAGACCGTCGTGCCGTCCGCCCTGCCGAGGTCGAAGCCGGATTTCTCGAGCGCTCGCACCACCTTGCGGCCAGAGGGGTCGCGCACCAGCGCCTCTTTCAGGCCCTTCGGGTCGCGGCCGCCCTTTGCACCGATCATCGCGGCGTCGGAGCGTCCGTCATGGGCAAAGAACACCATCTCGACCGGTTGCAGGCCCTCGCGGTCCTGGATCGTGATCTCGTCGCCCTTGAAGATCGGCACCGCCCGGCTGGCGCCGCCGGGCACCGGGTGGCGTTCCACCCCCGGCGGCAGGACCGGCAGGCCGGGGATCAGCACCCCTGCCCGCTCGAAAGGTCTCTCGAAGACCGCAGGTCTGTTCATCGTATCGGCTCCAGTTCGTCAATTCCGGCGGGCTCGGTCGGGCCCCAGTGGGTCACGAGCAGCTTGCAGCCGCCCGAGGAAAGCGAGGTGTGCACGGTGCCGGGGTCGAGGCAGACGAAATCCCCGGCCCGATAGGCGTGGCCGTCGAAGTCCACAAGCTCGCCTTCGAGCACGTAGAATTCCTCGGCCCCGACATGGCGGTGCGGCCGGCTGCTCGCCCCCGGCGCCATCATCATCAGGTAGCTGCCGCGCCCGGTCTTCGCGTCATAGGACATGTTGTGCCAGGTCATCGTGCCCTCGATGCCGCCGAAGGCCGACATCGGCACGAAATCGGCCGTGTCGAAGCGCACCACATGGCGTGAGGAGCGGTGCCGGGTCATCGCTCAGCCGACCCCCAGCATCTTCCGCCGCGCGGCCGACCAGCGCATGATGATGTGATCGAAGGTCAGCGCCATCAGCGCCACGCACATGCCGAGGACGAAGTTCTTGCCGAGCTGGTTCCCCGCCAGCGTCTTCTGCAATTCCTGGCCGAGGTCCTGGGTCCCGATAAAGGCCGCGATGATGACCATGAAGAAGGCGAACATGATTGCCTGGTTGAACCCGATCGCCATGGTCGGCAGGGCAAGGGGGATCTGCACCTTCCAGAGCTTCTGGCTCCGCGTCGCGCCGGACATGTCGGCGGCCTCGATCAGCTCCTCGGGGACGGCGCGGATGCCTTCGATCGTGTAGCGCATCAGGGGCACGGTGGCGAAGATGAAGATGGCGAAGATCACCGATACATCGTTGACGCCGAAAAGCATGATCGCCGGGATCAGGTAGATGAAGCTTGGAAAGGTCTGGGCGGTGTCGCAGACGAGGAGGATCGGGTCCGACCAGGCCTTGTTCCGTGCCGCGAGGATGCCGAGCGGCAGCCCGATCGCCGCGGCGATCACCACCGCCGACAGGACCGCGTAGAGCGTGATCATCGAGCGGTCCCACCAGCCGGTGAGCGCCACGATCCCGAAGAACGCCGCCGCGAGCAGCGCCGATCTGCGCCCGCCCACCGCATAGCCCGCCGCCGCGAGCGCGAGAATGACCGAGATCGACGGCAGCCAGAGGACGGCGTTGCGGAACGGGATCAGGACCGAGGTGATGAGGAACCAGCGCAGCCAGCCGGTGATGCCGGAGATCACCTCGTTCGCGAGAACCGCGCGGATGATGCCGTCGATCTCGGCACCCATCGACAGGTCCTGGTCTCGGGTGATGTGGTCCGCCACCTGCACGAAACGCGAAAGCGCGATGAGGCCAACGAACAGGCCGATCCCGACCAAAAGCACCTGGTTGCGCTTCCACCACGGGGTGCCGCGTTGGAAATGCACCGGCTGCTTGATGACCCAGGCCTTGGAGAG
Organism: Rhodobacterales bacterium; assembly: GCA_031406135.1. GTDB lineage: Bacteria > Pseudomonadota > Alphaproteobacteria > Rhodobacterales > Rhodobacteraceae > JANOGU01. Next base: position 10,557 of record JANOGU010000306.1, on the reverse strand, counting down.
CCGGTCCAGCGTCACCGCGAGAAGGACGATGGTGACCCCGATCTCGAAACTCCGCCCGAGCTTGAGCGAGTTCATCAGCGACAGCAGCTTCGCGCCGAGCCCGGGCATGCCGATGAAAGCGGTCAGCACGACCATGGCAAGCGACAGCATGATGACCTGGTTGACGCCGACGAGGATCTCGGTCCGGGCGGCCGGCACGTAGACGTGCCTGAGCATCTGCCAGCGGGTCGATCCGCTCATCTTCCCGGCCTCGACCACTTCGGGCGAAACCTTCTTGAGGCCGAGCGCAGTCATCAGCACCATCGGCGGGATCGCATAGACGACCGTCGCGACGCAGCCCGCCGTCGGGCCGACCTTGAAGAAGATCACCGCCGGCAGGAGGTAGGTGAAGAAGGGAAGCGTCTGCAGAACCGCCAGCAGCGGCAGGAGCACCGCCTCGAACCGCGCGGACTTCCAGGCGAGGATGCCGAGGACCAGCCCGACGAGAAAGGCCACGGGGGCGGCGACAGCGATGACCGAGAGGGTTTGCATCGCGAGGTCCCATTGCCCGATCAGCGCGACCCAGGCGAAGGTGCCCCCGGCAAGGAGCGCCATGCGCCAGCCGCCGAGTCCATAGCCCACGACCGCGGCCACGGAGGCGACCGCCGACCATGGCAGGGGGCCGAGATAGGGCCAGCGGTTTTTGCCGTAGAGCAGGTTGGCGGTGATATCGAGGAACCATTCCAGGACCGCCGAGATGCCCCTGGTGACATGGATCAGGCCAAGATCGTCCCTGATGAAATCGAAGAGCCACTGCATCCAGACCTGATAGGGCAGCACCGCCCAGTCGGGCACCCGCACCAGGAAGTCGGGAAGCAGCGGACGCGCCACGGCGAAGAGGATCGCCGCCCCGAAGAGAAGGCCGGCGGTGCCGGGCAACACACGCAGTCCGGCGCCTTTCCCGGCCAGTGCAGCAGCGTCCGCCATCACGGAGTTCCCAGGAGGATGTCCAGCGCATCCTGCCGGTTCATCGCGCCGATGATCTTGCCGGCCTTGTCGGCCACGGGCAGGAGTTCCCGCTGTTCGTTGACGAGTTGCCGCGCCAGTTGCAGCACCGTCGCGTCGGCGGCCACGGGCGGTCCCTCCACCGCATTGCCGTTCATCGGCCGCGCCAGGCCGCCGGCATGGACGATGCGGGATTTTTCCACGTTCTTGGTGAACTTGACGACATAGTCGGTGGCCGGGTTCAGGACGATCCTGTCGGGCGTGTCGCACTGTTCGACAGCGCCGTCCTTCATGATCGCGATCCGGTCGGCGAGGCGCAAAGCCTCGTCGAAGTCGTGGGTGATGAAGACGATGGTCTTGCCCAGCATTTCGCGCAGGCGCAGGAACTCGTCCTGCATCTCGCGCCGGATCAGCGGATCGAGCGCGGAGAAAGGTTCGTCGAGAAACCAGATGTCGGGTTCGATGGCGAGGCTGCGGGCGATGCCGACGCGCTGCTGCTGGCCGCCCGACAATTCGCGCGGGAAGTAATCCTCGCGCCCGTCGAGACCCACCAGCTTGATCACCTCCATCGCCCGTTCGCGACGGTCGTGGCGATCCTGCCCGCGCATCTCGAGTGGGAAGGCCACGTTGTCGAGCACGGTACGGTGCGGCAGGAGGCCGAAGCTCTGGAACACCATGCCCATCTTGCGGCGGCGAAGCTCGATCAGCTCCTTCTCGCTCAGGCTCATGATGTCCTGGCCGTCGACGACGATTTCGCCGCCGGTGATGTCGACCAGGCGCGACATGCAGCGCACGAGCGTGGACTTGCCAGAGCCCGAAAGGCCCATGACCACCAGAAGCTCGCCGCGGCCGACCTCGAGCGACACGTCCCGCACACCGGCGATATAGCCGTCCTTGCGGATCTCGTCGAAGCTGCGGTCCCGGGCCTTGCTGAGATAGGCCGCAGGGGCCTGCCCGAACAGTTTCCAGACGTTCTTGCAGGAGATTGCGGGCGCGGCGTCGGGCATCGGAGGTCTGATTCCTGTCTTTGGTCTTCGGGGGGATGCCCCCCCGAAGACTGCATCACATGCTGCGGATCACTCGGTCCAAGGCTTCCAGACGGCTTCGTTCGCTGCCAGCCAGGCGGCGGCCGCGTCCTCCGGCTCCATTTCGTCGATATCGACGAATTTCGCCATCTCGGCAATCTGCGGGTTGGAGAAGGAGATCTTGGTCAGCGTGGCATAGGCCGCCGGCCACTTTTCCTTCATCCCGTCCCAGGCCGCGATCTTGAGGTAGCCGTTGGCGGGGTTGCCGCAGTCATAGGTCTTGTCGGCGATGGGGCCGACGGCCGGATCGGTGTCGCAGCCTTCCACCCATTCGGGGAAGTTCACGAATTCGCCCGGCCACACGGCCTCGGCGAAGTTCGGCGTCCAGTTGAACACCACGATAGGGGTCTTGTTCGCCTCGGCGGCGCCGATCTCGGCCCAGAGTGCCGCGGCCGTTCCGGCGTTGACCACGGCGAAGTTCATGCCGAGCGCCTCGACCTTCTCGGCGTCGTGCTTGAGCCAGTCGACAGGTCCGCCGAGGAAGCGGCCTTTGTCGCCGGTTTCCGGCGTCTTGAAGAGCGCCGCGCAGTCGTTCAACGCCTTCCAGTCCGGCAGGCCGGGGCAGGCTTCCTTGGTCCACATCGGATACCACCAGTCCTCGCGGGTCACCGCGTTGTGGGTGGCGGCATCGTGCAGCCCGCCTTTGGCGAGCGCATCGCGGAACGAGGCGCCGAACGCGCCTTCCCATACCTCAAGCTCGAGCGACACGTCGCCGAGACGGACCGATTCATAGACGGCCTGGCTGTCGGTGGTGACGAATTCGACGTTGTTGCCCATCGATTCGAAGATTTGGCCGACCACATGGCTCATGACGATCTGGCTCGACCAGTTGTGGATCGGAATCACGATCGGGTCGGTGCTGTCGGCGGCGAACGTGGCGGTGGAGGTTGCCGCGATCAAGGCGGCAAGCGAAACTGTCCTAAGTCTGTTCATGTTGTTTCCCTGTTGAGTCTTGTGGCTAGGGTGTCCCCGCTCTTTCGGGCGGGTCCCGCGGCGATGATGCCAAGGGCGCGGTCAATCTCTGCGAAGAATTTTGGCGGGCTTTGCCTCTAATTTGTGATGCCAGGAGGGCCTGCATCTTCTAACGTCGGACGCATATGCCGATGATCGCTCCCGGCCCGGGCGCCATTGGCGGAGAAGCGGCGCAGAGATGGACCATGATCGCCCGAAACACCGCGCGTCGAAGGAGAAGCGGCGCCCGCTTCCGCCGCTCGACTATCTCCTGGCCTTCGAGGCGGCGGCGAAGCACATGAGCTTTGCCGGGGCAGCGCGGCAGATCAACATCAGCGAAACCGCGATCAGCCGGAAGGTGCGGCTCCTCGAGCAGCATATTGGCCTCACGTTCTTTTCGCGCGGGCATCGGTCGATCGAGCTCACGCCCCATGGCCGCGAGTTCCTGACGCGCATCCTTCCGGCGATCGAGCTTCTGCGCAATGCGGCCGACGACATGTTGAAGACCAGCCACAAACGCCCCGTCGTGCTGGCGGCGACGAATTCCGTCGCCTCGCTGTGGCTGACGCCGCGGCTGCATGAGTTCCGGAAGGCGAACAAGCATCTCAGCATCATGCTCGTGGCCTCCGACGACGACGACGAATGCCTCGCCGAGACGGTCGACCTCACCATCCTGCGCGGCGACGGCGACTGGCGCGGATACGATGCGCAGCTGGTGTTCGGGGAAACGGTCTTTCCTGTCTGCTCGCCGGACTTCCTGCGCCAGCACCCCAAGGTGGCCGGGGTGGAGAACCTGCCAGCCGCGCCGCTCATCGAGGTGTCGAGCAGCCATACCGAATGGATGAACTGGCGGACCTGGCTGGCGCAGGCCGGGGTGAAGGCCGGCCGGCTGGACCGCACGACGCTCTTCAACACCTATCCGCTGTCGATCCATGCTGCGGTCGACGGCGTCGGCGTCGCGCTCGGCTGGGGGCATCTCGTCGACCAGTTCCTCGCGTCGGGGCGGCTGGTGCGGCCGCTCGGCGACACGCAGGTGCGGACCGAGCACGGATACTATCTGCTCACGCCGCAGACCCGGCCGTCGTTTCCCGGCCGGGTCGAGGTCGCCGACTGGCTGATGAGCGTCAGCGCGGCGCGCCGGCGCTACGGGTCCTGACCGGCCCGATACCCGCATCCGACGCCCACACATGTCGGAAGTCGATGCAAGGATGTCCGAACCCGACCTATCCTTGGCACCCGGCTTCGGCGCAATGTGGCCCAGCATAGTGCTGAGGTTGACATGAACTATTCGGGCTTCAAGGTCCTCAAGGAGGCACTGACCGGACATAAGGGCTGGAAACCCGCCTGGCGGGATCCCGAGCCCAAGGCGCGCTACGACATCGTCGTCGTCGGCGGCGGCGGCCACGGGCTCGCCACCGCCTACTACCTCGCGAAGGTCTTTTCGAAAGCGAGCGTCGCGGTCGTCGAGAAGGGCTGGATCGGCGGCGGAAATGTCGGGCGCAACACCACGATCATCCGCTCCAATTACCTCCTCGACGGCAACGAGCCGTTCTACGAATTCTCGATGAAGCTCTGGGAAGGGCTGGAGCAGGATTTCAACTTCAACGCGATGGTCAGCCAGCGCGGGGTCCTGAACCTCTGCCATACCGACGCCCAGCGCGACGCCTACCGGCGGCGCGGCAATGCGATGCGGCTGAACGGCGTCGATGCAGAGCTTCTCGATACCGACGGCGTGCGAAGGATCGCGCCGTTCCTCAATTTCGACAGCGCCCGCTTCCCGATCAAGGGCGGCCTTTTCCAGGCGCGCGGCGGCACCGTCCGCCACGATGCGGTGGCCTGGGGTTATGCACGGGGCGCTGACAGACGCGGCGTCGACATCCTCCAGAACTGCGAGGTTACCGGCTTCCGGATCGAGAACGGCACCTGCCTCGGCGTCGAGACGACGCGCGGCTTCATCGGCGCCGGCAAGGTCGGCGTTGCGGTGGCGGGATCATCGGGCCAGGTCATGGCCAAGGCGGGGATGCGGCTGCCGATCGAAAGCCATGTACTGCAGGCGTTCGTTACCGAAGGGCTGAAACCCTTGCTGCCGGGGGTCATCACCTACGGCGCGGGTCATTTCTATGTGAGCCAGTCCGACAAGGGCGGCCTTGTCTTCGGCGGCGATATCGACGGTTACAACTCCTACGCCCAGCGTGGCAATCTGCCGGTGGTCGAGGACGTCTGCGAAGGCGGGATGAGCCTGATGCCGATGATCGGACGCGCCCGGCTGCTCAGGATGTGGGGCGGGATCATGGACATGTCGATGGACGGCTCGCCGATCATCGACAAGACCGAGGTCGAGGGCCTCTATTTCAACGGCGGCTGGTGCTATGGCGGGTTCAAGGCGACGCCCGCGAGCGGCTGGTGCTTCGCGCATCTCCTTGCCACCGACCGCCCGCATGACACCGCCACGGCCTATCGGTTCGACCGGTTCCGCAAGGGGCTGATGATCGACGAAAAGGGCGTGGGCGCCCAGCCCAACCTGCACTGAGGTCCGCTCCGATGCTTATCCCCCACCCGCTTCTCGGCCCGCGCGACGCCCAGGAATTCACCTGTCTCGGCGATGCGAGCCTGATCGACCGCCCCGACTGGCAGGCCGACAACGCTGTCGACCGTTTCCATGACTATCTTTACCTGCGCGACAACCCGGCGGGGGTCCACAAGGAGTTGTGGTTCCACGAACAGGGCGACCGTAGCTGGCTGGTGGTGACGCGCGACACCCGCAGCCACGAGATCATATCGGCGGAGCTGGCCCGTGACGTGGCCCGTGCCAGGGGGCGCAGCAGATGAGCCAGTCGAACCGCATCGGGGGCGGCCTGATCGACCGGTCACGAAGCCTCGACTTCCGCTTCGACGGCAGGACCTATCAGGGTCATCCCGGCGACACGCTCGCCTCGGCGCTCCTCGCCAACGGCGTGCGCCTGATGGGCCGGTCGTTCAAGTATCACCGGCCGCGCGGTCCGCTGACTGCCGGCTCGGAAGAGCCGAACGCCCTCGTCCATCTGCGCGTCGGCGCCCGGCAGGAGCCGAACACCCGCGCCACGGTGGCCGAGCTTTATGACGGGCTCGACGCACGCAGTCAGAACCGGGTCGGGTCGCTGTCGTTCGATCTTCTGGCAGTGAACGACCTGCTGTCGCCGTTCTTGGCGGCGGGGTTCTATTACAAGACCTTCATGTGGCCAAAGGCGTTCTGGGAAAAGCTCTACGAGCCGATAATCCGCCGCGCCGCGGGCCTCGGCAGCCTGACGATGCAGGCGGACCCCGACCTCTACGACAAGGGCTTCCTGCACTGCGACCTCCTGATCGTGGGAGCAGGGCCTGCGGGCCTTGCCGCCGCGCTGACGGCGGGTCGGGCTGGGGCTGACGTCATCCTCGCGGACGAGGATTTCGTCCTCGGCGGGCGGCTGAATTCAGAGACCTTCGCGCTTGGCGATGCCTCGGGGCCGGACTGGGCGAAGGCCGCCGTCGCGGAGCTGGCGAGCCTGCCCAACGTCCGGGTGATGGCGCGGACCACCGTCATCGGTGCCTTCGATCACGGCGTCTATAGCGCGTTGGAGCGGGTCGCGGACCACCTGCCCGAACCGTTGCCCGGCAAGCCGCGGCAAACGCTCTGGCGGATCTACGCCCAGCGCAGCCTCCTCTGCGCCGGCGCCACCGAACGGCCCGTCGCGTTTCGGAACAACGACCGCCCCGGCGTGATGCTTGGCGCGGCCTTGCGCAGCTATACCAACCGCTGGGCCGCCGTGCCCGGCAAGGACGTGGCGATCTTCACCAACAACGACGACGGGCACCGGACCGCCGAGGACCTCGTCGCCAAGGGCGTGCGGGTCGCTGCGGTGATCGACAGTCGGGCGGATGCGCCCCGAACAAACCGCTACGAGGTGCTGGCTGGCGCGGTGGTGACCGACGCCTCCGGCCGGCTCGGCCTGACGTCGGTCAAGGTGCGGCTTGCAAGCGGAGAGACAAGGACGCTGGCTTGCCAGGCGCTCGGCGTCTCGGGCGGCTGGAACCCCAACCTGCACCTGACCTGCCACCAACGCGGCCGGCCGGTCTGGAACGAGGCGCTTGCCGCCTTTGTTCCGGGTGGCACCCTTCCCCCGGGACTGACGGTCGCGGGCGCGGCGGGCGGGGTGATGTCCACCGCCGGCTGCCTCGCCTCCGGCGCCGAGGCGGCGGTGGCCGCGCTCGCCGACCTCGGGCGCAAGGCGAAACCCGCCGATCTGCCGGAGGCCGAGGATGCGCCGGTGCGGATCACGCCCTTGTTCCACGTTCCGGGCAGGGGCCGCGCCTGGCTCGACCAGCAGAACGACGTGACCGTCAAGGACGTCAAGCTCGCCCATCAGGAAGGCTATATCTCGGTCGAGCACCTCAAGCGCTACACGACGCTCGGCATGGCGACCGACCAGGGCAAGACCTCGAATGTCGGCGGGCTCGCGGTGATGGCGGAGATGACCGGGAAATCCATTCCCGAAACCGGCAGCACGATCTTCCGCCCGCCCTATACGCCGGTGCCCATCGCGGCATTCGCGGGCCGGTCGGCAGGCAAGGACTTCCGTCCAACCCGGCTGACCCCGAGCCATCACTGGGCGACGGAACAGGGCGCGGTCTTCGTCGAGGTCGGCATGTGGCTTCGGGCCCAGTGGTTCCCGCGTCCCGGCGAGACCCACTGGCGGCAATCGGTCGACCGTGAGGTTCTGGCGACCCGCAGGTCGGTCGGCATCTGCGACGTGACCACGCTGGGCAAGATCGACGTGCAGGGCACGGATGCGGCCGAGTTCCTGAACCGCGTCTACGCCAATCCCTTCGCGAAGCTCGCCGTTGGCAAGGTCCGCTATGGCCTGATGCTGCGCGAAGACGGGATGGTGATGGACGACGGCACCACGGCGCGCCTCGCCGAGGATCATTTCGTCCTGACCACCACCACGGCCAACGCCGTCGGCGTCTACCGGCACATGGAGTTCTGCCGCCAGTGCCTCTGGCCCGACATGGATGTGCAGATCATCTCCACGACCGAAGCCTGGGCGCAGTATTCGGTCGCCGGACCGAATGCGCGCAAGCTCCTGCAGAAGATCGTCGACCCCGCCTTTGACATCTCGAACGACGCCTTCCCCTACATGGGTTGCGGCGAGATCACCGTTTGCCGCGGCCTCCGGGCGCGGCTCTTCCGGATCTCGTTCTCGGGCGAACTGGCTTTCGAGATCGCGGTGCCGACGCGCTACGGCGACGCGCTGATGCGGCGGCTGGTCGAGGCCGGACGCACGTTCGACGCGGTGGTCTACGGGACCGAAGCGCTGGGCGTCATGCGGATCGAAAAGGGCCATGCGGCGGGCAACGAGCTGAACGGGACGACCACGGCGCTCAACCTAGGCATGGCCGGGATGGTGTCGAAGAAGAAGGACGCGATCGGCTCAACGCTCTCGGAACGCGAGGGGCTGAACCGCGACGATGCGCTGATCCTTGTCGGTTTCCGGCCGGTCAGTCGGGACGAGACCTTCGCCGCCGGTTCGCATTTCATCGCCAAGGGGGCGGTGGCCAATGCCGCCAACGGCCAGGGCTACATGACCTCGGTCGCCTTCTCGCCCAATCTCGGGCACACGGTTGGGCTCGGGTTTCTGAAGAACGGCGCGGCGCGCAAGGGCGAGATCCTGCGCGCGGTCAATCCGGTCCAGAACGCCGAGACGCTGGTCGAGGTCGTCAGCGCCCATTTCGTCGATCCTGAAGGAGAGCGTCTCCGTGCATGATCTTGCAGCCCTGACGCCGCTTGGCGGCACCCAGCCGAAAACCGACCGGATCGGTTCGGTCGTCATCACAGAAGTGACGGACCGGGCGTTGGTCTCGGTCTCGTGCCGGCCCGGCGGCGCGAAAACTTTCGGAACAGCCGCACGGAAACTTTTTGGCATGACCCTGCCCGGGCCTGGATCGTGGGCGGCGGGCGATCGCTGGAGCCTGATCTGGACCGGGCCGGAGCAATGGTTCGCCGAAGCCCCGTTCGCCAGCCACGAAGACATCGCCCGGATCGTCAAGGCGGGGTTGGGCGATACGGCCTCCGTCACTGAACAGACCGACGGCTGGGTGCGCTTCGATGTCGAAGGCGACGGCGTCGTTGACCTCCTGGAACGGCTCTGCCCGGTGCCGTCCCGCCGGATGACGGCGGGCGCGGCCACCAGGACGCTTCTGGAGCATATGGGCTGTTTCGTCGTCTGCCGGACCGAGGCGGCGCATTTCAGCGTCATCGCGCCGCGCTCCTTCGCGGGATCGCTGCACCACGCTTTTTGCGCGGCCGCCCGCAGCATCGCATGACCCCGGTCAGGCCGATGGCAGGGGGCGGTTGTCCTCGACCCGGAAGCGGTTGATCTTGTTGCGGTCCTCGGTCGGGGACGTGCCGAATTCCTCGCGGTAGTGCCGCATGAGGGGCGGCAGCGTCTCATACCCGACCGCCGCGGCGACGCGCGGCATCGGTTCCCCCGAGAAGAGGACAAGCTGCCGCGCGGCCTTCATCCGCAGGGTGCGGTAGTAGCGCGACGGGCTCTGGCCGGTGGCTTTCTTGAACTGGCGTTCGAGTTGGCGCGACGACACGCCGACGCTTTGCGCCACCTCCTCGACCGCGATCAGATCGGAGAGGTGGCGGCCGAGAAGCTCGACCGCCCTGGCGACCGACGCGGGCAGCATGTCGGCGGTACTGTCGCGGCGGAAGGTCGGGGTCTTCTGGCGCACCCCCCGGCCGCAGACCACCGGATGCTGGAACCAGCAGGCGACCTCGGTTGCAATATCGGCGCCAAGGCAATCCTCGATGAAGCTCAGCATCAGGTCGAAGGCGGCGGCGGCTCCCGAGACGGTGTAGCGGGGATGGTCGAAGACGATCACGTCGTCGCGCATCGGCAGCTCCGGGAACTCCAGCGCGAAAGCCGCCTCGTAGCACCAGTGGACCGAGACCGCGTGGCCGTCGAGAAGCCCGGAGCGCGCCAGGGGAAAGACCCCGCCGCTGACCCCACCGACTGCCGTGCCATGCCGCGCAAGCCACCGCAACTGGCCCTCGGAACCTTTCCGGTCAGCGAAACTGGCGGTCGGGCTGCTGAGAAGGAAGAGATAGTCGATCTCCGTCGCCTCGGCGAGCTTCAGGTCCGGCTCGAAGACCACATCTGCGCTCGACACGACCCGATCCCGGGTTTCCGACAGGATCCGCCATTTGAACGCCCGGCAATCCGCGATTTCATTCGCGGCCCGCAGGGGCTCGATCATTGACGTCAGGCAAGACATAGGAAAGCCAGGGAAAATCAGAAATCCGATGGTGGTGACGCGTTGATGAGAGAGCATTTACATATAACTATCAGGAAACTTATCTATGGGAAGCGCGCGATTACCAGACCTGATGCGCGCACCACGGTGATCCGGCCACGGATTCCATGAGCATCCGGCCATCCATTCCATGGCGATCCGGCCTCCTGTTCCACGAGCATCCGGCCACCCTCGTGTAAGGTCCTGCGGGGCAATCTGAAGC
>JANOGU010000267.1:0-1952 GCA_031406135.1 Rhodobacterales bacterium | reverse complement strand
GACGTCCGGCACGATGTTGGCGAAATGCAGCCAGGTCTCGCCGCCGAATTCCACCCGCTTCACAATAGGTTGCGCGGCGGCCTTCGGATTCATTGCACAGCCCTCGCGGACCGGATCGACAAAGGTTTCCATCCCCACCTTGGTCAAAACTCCGGGACGCCGCGCCGCCGCCTCGCGGTGCATGTCGTAGAGGATGCCCGAAGGCACGTTCCAGGCCGCCACCCGGTCCTCGACGATCATCCGCCAGATCTCCGGCATCGGCAGGGACGACGGACCCGACGGATAGGACCCCGCCAGCACGCGCGACAACAGCCCGTCCTGCGCCAGCCACTCCATCCCCTTGACGCCATACATGTCGCCCGCGGCGATCGGGTGCAGCGTGGTCAGCCCGCGCGGATGCCCCTCGGCCGCGAAGCGTTCACCGATGGCGCGCAGCACCCGGTCCGGGCAGCCGAGCGCGGAGGAGGACGACACGGTAACCACCGCCCCGTCCGGGATGCGCGCCGCGGCGGCCTCGGAGGAGACGAGTTTGCTCACGGATAGACCACCCGCTGCCGCATCCCGCTACGCGCCGCCTCGCGCACCGCCAGCGCCACCGCCAGCGACTTGACCCCGTCCTCGCCGGTCGCCACCGGCGCGCCGCGCCCCTCGACCGCAGCCGTGAAGGCTTGCAGCCCGAAGCCATAGAGGTTGTGGCCGGGGTAGGGGATCGCCTCGCGCCCCGCCGCGGTGACCAGTTCGACCTCGCCCGTCGGCTGCTGCGTCATCACCCCCCTGGCGAAGATCGAGCCCTCCGTTCCGTGCACCTCCAGCCCCGAGCCGGCGAAGGGATGGGTAAAGCTCTCGTGGCTCATCACCATGGCCCCGGACGGCATGGTCCAGACCGACATCGCCGAATCCTCGACGCCGTCGCCCATGCCGGAGGCGCTCATCTGCGCCACCACCTCCACCGGGTCCTCGCCCAGCAGGAAGCGGGCGACATCGGCGTCGTGCACGGTGATGTCGGGGATCACCCCGCCGCCGGCGGCCGCGTCGTTGATACGCCAGCCGCGCAGATTCTCCGGCAGATGGGCGGCGTGGAAGATGCGCAGGCTGAGGACGCGCCCGATGCGCCCGCCCGCGATCAGGTCACGGATCGCACGGTGGCTGCCGGAACAGCGCAGGTGGTGGTTGGTGGCGAAGACCAGCCCCGCCTTGCGGGCCGCGGCGACCATGGCCGCGGCGTCGGTCGCGGTCATCGCCAGCGGCTTCTCGCACAGCACGTGCTTGCCGGCGGCGATGGCCGCCATGGCTTGCGCAAAGTGCTTCTCGTTGGTCGAGGAGATGTAGACCGCGCCGATGGCCGGATCGGCCAGCGCCGCCGCCAGATCGGTGCCATGGGCCGGAATGCCATGCGCTGTCGCATAGCTCGCCGCGTGTCCGGCGCTGCCGCTGACGACCGCCGCGATTTCACCCCCGGCCGCGCGGATGGCGTCGATCACAAACTGACTGGCAATCGTGCTTGCGCCCGCAAGAACCCAGCGCATCGTTCCTCCCCCAAGGACCTATTGGATCGTTCCAAATGGAATAGACTTCTGCGTCCGTTCTGTCAATGGCCACTCCGCTGCGGGTTCTGGTGCGAGGCTGGGCCATGCACGTGCGGGCGGCACGACTGGTGGAACCTCAGCCCGGCACGCGGAACGTCAACCCGGTGAAGTTCTTGCCCGATCTTGGATCGAATCCGGCAAGCCGCTGAAATCGTTCACACGCCAAGGTGCCCCGCTGCGCGACGCCGGCGCGCCCCGTCACCGGCCCAGCCGGCTGCGCAGGGTTTCCCGTACCCGTCCCGCCACCTCTGCGGCACCGCCGGAGCCCTCGACCACGGCGATCCGATCTGGAAACTCCCGTGCCAGTCCCAGGAACCCGGCCCGCATCCGTTCCTGCATCGCCAGCCCCATGTCCTCGAACCGCTG
>JANOGU010000256.1:0-1921 GCA_031406135.1 Rhodobacterales bacterium | reverse complement strand
TGCCATAGACGCCGCAGGTGAGAAGGATCAGCCCGCGCTTCAGCGCCTCGGTCCGCACCCGGCCGGTGAAGCCCGCGTCGGGCTCTTTCGTGCCGGGATTGGCAAACTCCACCGCCACCATGAACCCGGGGCCGCGGATGTCGATAATCTCGGGCGTCACCGACCGGATCGCCTCCAGCTTCTGCTTCAGCCGCGAGCCGAGCTCATTGGCGCGCGAGCAGAGGTCCTCCTCCTCGATCACGTCCAGCACCGCATGCGCCGCGGCGATTCCCAAGGGGTTGCCGCCATAGGTGCCGCCCAGGCCCCCGGGACTGGCCGCGTCCATCAGGCTGGCCTTGCCGGTGACAGCCGCCAGCGGCAGGCCGCCGGCCAGCCCCTTGGCCATGGTGGTCAGGTCGGCGGCCACGCCGTGCTGTTCCATCGCGAAGAGGGTTCCGGTGCGGGCAAAGCCGGTCTGCACCTCGTCGGCGATCATGACGATGCCGTGCTGGTCGCAGAGCTTGCGGATCGCGCGCACCAGGTCGGTCGGCGCCGGGTAGAACCCGCCCTCGCCCTGCACCGGCTCGAAGATGATGGCGGCCACGCGGGCCGGATCGAGGTCGGCCTTGAACAACTTCTCGATCCCCTTCATCGCGTCCGCCGTGGACACGCCATGCGGCCCCATTGGGAAGGGCACGTGGAACACGTCCGGCATCATCGCGCCGAAGCCTTTCTTGTAGGGCTCGACCTTGCCGGTCAGGCTCATCCCCATGAACGTCCGCCCGTGAAAGCCGCCGCCGAAGGCGATGACTGCGTTGCGCTGGGTGGCGATGCGGGCGATCTTGACCGCGTTCTCGCAGGCCTCGGCCCCGGTGGTGACGAAGATCGTCTTTTTCGGCCAGTCGCCCGGCACCCTGTCGTTCAGCCGCTCCGCCAGCCGGATGTAGGGCTCGTAGGGCAGCACCTGGTGGCAGGTGTGGGTGAATTTCGCCATCTGGCTGGCTACCGCCGCCATCACCTTGGGGTGGCAGTGCCCGGTGTTGACCACCGCGATGCCGGCGGCAAAGTCGATGTAGCGGTTGCCCTCGATGTCCCAGACCTCGGAGTTCAAGGCCCGGTCGGCGTAGATCTGCGTCATCATCCCCACGCCGCGCGAGATCGCCTCGTCGCGCCGCTTGGCCACATCCGCGTTCAGCATCGGTCTCTCTCCCCGTTCGTTGTGGCAATTGTCGCAGGGCCGCCACGGGGCTGCAAGCCGTGCAAGGGCGGGGCGTCCGCGTAGGGTGGGCAATTTGCCCACCGTGCTCCACGAGACCCGCGCTACTCCGCCGGTTTGTTCCAGCCGCTCCGCCTTCTCTCGCCCGTCACCCGCGCAGGCCCTTGCAGAAGTCCTGGATGCGGGTGCAGGCCGCGCGCAGCACTTCGTCGGACGTCGCGTAGCTGATGCGGAAGTTGGGGCTGACGCCAAAGGCGGCGCCGAACACCACTGCCACGCCCGCCTCTTCCAGCAGGGCCGTGGCGAACACCTCGTCGTCGGTGATCCTGACACCCCCGATCGAGGTCTTGCCGATTGAGCCGGAAATGTCGGGATAGACGTAAAAGGCGCCCTCCGGCTTCGGGCAGACGATCCCCGGTGCCTCGTTCAGCATGCCCACAACCAGGTTGCGGCGGCGCTGGAACGCCTCGACGAAGGGCCCGAGGAAATCCTGCGGCCCGGTCAGCGCCGCCAGCGCCGCGTATTGCGACACCGAGGAGGGGTTCGACGTGGACTGCGACTGCACCGTCCCCATCGCCTTGATGAGCTGCGCCGGGCCGCCGGCATAGCCGATCCGCCAGCCGGTCATCGCATAGGCCTTGGAGACGCCGTTGCAGGTCAGCGTGCGGTCGAAAAGACCGGGTTCGACCTCGGCCGGGGTGGCGAAGTCGAAACCGTCGAAGACCA
>JANOGU010000164.1:0-6460 GCA_031406135.1 Rhodobacterales bacterium | reverse complement strand
GGCTGGTCCCCAGCGCCGGGACACCGCAAACCCAGGGCGCGCGTTCGTCGTCCGACGAGGGCCGGCGCGGACTCGTGCGTCTCCTGCAGGAGTTCGGGGCCCCGGGTCAAGCCCGGGGCGGGGGGTTTCCTGTTCCTGATTGGGCGCGACACGCCCTAGCGACGGGTTGCCCGGGCGGCAAGCAAGACGCGGACCGCTGTTTCCGCCCCGCCCGCCGGCGAGGTTATTTGCGCAGCTTGGCGTTGATCTGGGCAAAGATGTCGTCAGATGACTCCTGCACCCGCAGCGACAGCATCCCGCCCTCGTCGCGGACGGCGAAGGTGATGAGCGTGCCCTTGCTGCCCTTCTCCGGGCCGAACCAGGCGAAGCGGGCGGCGTTGACCTGGAGGCGATTGCCTTGGGTGTCGTTGAGGGTGAGGAAGAGCATGGGGTGTTCCTTCGCAAGGGTCGGTCCAAGGGCAGGCTAGACCGCGGCACCGGCCGGGGGCAATCGGCAACTGCCGCCGCCGGGTGGCGACTGCGCCTCACCGGCTAGCGCGCGCGCCGCCCCCACAGGTCATACTCCCCCGCCTCCTCCACTTCCACCGTCACGATGTCGCCAAGGGCCAGTCCCTCGAACCCCTCGTCGATGTAGAGGTTGCCGTCGATTTCCGGCGCGTCGGCTCGGGTGCGGCATGTGGCGCCTTCGGCGTCCACCTCGTCGACGATGACCTCCAGCCGCTGGCCGACCTTCGCGGCGAGCTTCGCCTCCGAAATCGCCTGCGCCTTTGCCATGAAGCGGGCGAAGCGGTCGTCCTTGACCTCCTCCGGCACGTGGTCGGGCAGCGCGTTGGACCGCGCGCCGGCGACGTTCTCGTAGCGGAAGCAGCCGACCCGGTCGAGTTGCGCCGCGTCGAGCCAGTCCAGCAGCGTCTGGAATTCGGCTTCGGTCTCGCCGGGGTAGCCGACGATGAAGGTGGAGCGCAGCGTGATCTCCGGGCAGACCGCGCGCCAGTCGCGGATCCGGTCCAGCGTGCGTTCGGCGGCGGCGGGCCGGGCCATGCGGCGCAGGGTGTCGGGGTGGGCGTGCTGGAACGGGATGTCGAGATAGGGCAGGACCAGACCGCCTCCTTCAGAATTGGCGGCCATCAGCGGGATCAGCTCGGCCACATGCGGATAGGGGTAGACGTAGTGCAGCCGCACCCAGGCGCCGAGGCTGCCGAGGTCGCGGGCGAGCGACGTGATCGGGAACTTCTCCTCGCGCCCCTTCCAGTCGGTGCCGTAGGCGGAGGTGTCCTGGCTGATGACCAGCAGTTCCCTTACCCCGGCGGCGACCAGCTTTTCCGCCTCGCGCAGCACTGCCCTGGCGGGCCGCGAGATCAGCCGGCCGCGCATGTCGGGGATGATGCAGAACTTGCAGGCGTGGTCGCAGCCCTCGGCGATCTTGAGGTAGCTGTAGTGCCGGGGGGTGAGCTTCACCCCCTGCGGCGGGATCAGGTCCACGAACGGGTCGGGCGCCGGCGGCACCACGGCGTGGACCGCGTCGAGCACCGCCTCGTACTGCTGCGGGCCGGTGACGGCGAGGACCTTCGGATGCGCGCCGGTGATGTATTCCGGGTTCGCGCCCAGGCAGCCGGTGACGATCACCCGCCCGTTCTCGCGCAGCGCCTCGCCGATCGCCTCCAGGCTCTCGGCCTTGGCCGAATCGAGGAAGCCGCAGGTGTTCACGATGACCGCCTCGGCGCCCTGATAGTCGGGCGAGATCGCGTAGCCCTCGGCGCGCAGCCGGGTCAGGATGCGCTCGCTGTCCACCAGCGCCTTGGGGCAGCCGAGCGAGACCATGCCGATGGTCGGCTGGCCCGCGCGCCGCGTGTCGGGGATCAGCGAGCGGGCAAGGTCGGGGCGGAGGTCGGGCGGGTTGTGCGACATGGCCGCGCCTATAGGCCGCGCGGCGCCGCTTGGGAAGGCCGGCGGCAGCCTGCCGAGGCGGCGCAGGCCGCGCTTGCGGGCCTGTGGCCTGCGGACCTAGACTCAGCGTCGAGGCGGCGGACCACGGGGGCCTGCGGTGAGGCTGATCCTGCGCATCGGTGTGGCGGTGATGACCGCGGTGGTGCTGATCCTCGGCGCGGTCGCGCTGATCCCCGCCGAGCGCATCGCGGCGCTTGCGGCGCGCGAACTGGAGTCGCGGACCGGGCGGGCGATCACCATCGCCGGGCCGGTCAAGCCCTCGATCTGGCCGATCCTGGGGGTGGAAACCGGGCCGGTCACCATCGCCAATGCCAGTTGGTCGCAGGAGGGTCCGTTCCTCGCCGCCGAGGGGCTCGACCTCGGGGTGGACCTGATGGCGCTGGTCCGCGGCGAGGTGGTGATCGAGAAGCTGGTGCTGACCGCGCCGGCGGTGACGCTGGAGCGATCGGCGGAGGGGGTCGCGAACTGGGACTTCGCGACCGGAGGCGAGGGCGAGGCGGACTTGTCCGCGGCGCTGGTGCGGGCCGAGGTGCGCGACGGGCGCATCCTCTACATCGACCATCGCAAGGGCACGCGGACCGACATCGGCGGGCTGTCCGTGGTCGCGGCGATGCCGCAGGCGGACGGGCCGCTGACGGCGACGGTCGAGGCCGAGGTGAACGGTCAGCCGGCCATGCTGGAGGTCACCGCGCAGGACGGGGCCGGGGCACTGGCGGGCCGGGTCGTGCCGCTTCTGGCCGAGGCCGCGGCCGGGGCGGCGCGGGTCACTTTTGACGGGCGCGCCGGCGGGTCGCCCTTTGTGGCCGAGGGGGCGTTGTCGGCCGATCTGGGCGACCCGCGGGCGCTGGCCGCGCTTCTGGGCCTGGCGGCGCTGGACCTGCCGGAAGGCCTGGGCGCGCGCGAGATAGAGATCGAAGGACAGGTGACGCTGGCGCCGGAGGGGTCCGTTCACCTGCGCGGGGTGACGCTGGCGCTCGACGGCAACAGTCTGACCGGGGCGGCGGACCTGACCTTCGGCGGGCCGCGGCCGAAGCTGGTGGCGAAGCTGGCATCGGGCGCACTGGTCCTGCCCGGGGTGGTCGGAGGCCGGGCCGCCGAGAGCGCAGGCGAGGGCTGGTCGGCCGCCCCGCTGGTCCCGGGCGGCCTCGGCGCGCTGGATGCCGAGGTGGCGCTGCGCGCCGACAGCCTGGCGCTCGGTGCGGTGACGGCGGCGCCGGTGGAGGTGCAGGTCACGCTGGATCGCGCCCGGGCGGTGACCGAGATCCGCCGGCTGGGCCTGTTCGGCGGCAGCGTGACCGGGCAGTTCGTGCTCAATGACCGCGACGGGCTGTCGGTCGGCGGCGACCTGACGCTGGCGGCGGTGGACCTGAACGCGGCGTTGATGGCGCTGTCGGGCTATGGGCGGCTGTCGGGCACGGGGTCGGGGCAGGTGGCGTTCCTCGGCGTCGGTGAAAGCCTGGCCGCGATCATGGCGAGCCTGGGCGGCGAGGGCCGGATCGACCTCGGCCCCGGCGATTTCGCGGGGATCGACCTGGCCGCGATCCTGCGCTCTCTCGATGCTTCGGTTTCCGGCGACGGCACGACGGACTTCGACCGGCTGAGCGCCAGCTTCACCATGGCAGACGGGGTACTGTCCAACACCGATCTGGTGCTCAGCGGTCCGGGGATTTCGGCCGAAGGCGCCGGCACGGTGGGTCTTGGCGCCCGGGTGATCGACTACGGCATCGCCGCCACGGCGCTGGCCGGGGCGGACGGGTCGGGCGGGATCGGCGTGCCGCTGCGCTTCACCGGCCCCTGGGCCGACCCGAGGCTGACCCTGGACCTCAGGGCGCTGGCCGGACGCGAGCTTGCGGCGGAAAGGGCGGCGCTGGAGGCCAGGGCAAAGGCGGCGGCCGAGGCGGCGAAGGCGGCGCTCGAAGAAAAGCTGAAGGCCGAGACCGGAATCGAATTGCTGGACGGCGAGACGCTTGAGGATGCCGCCCGTCGGCGCGCGGAGGAGGCGCTGGAGGAAGAGGCCGGGCGCCTGCTCGAAGGTCTGGTGGACCAGGGCGAGTAGGCGTCCCGCTCCTGCGGGAAGGTCGCGGGCGGGCTGGCGGCGTCTCCTGCATTTGTTGCACAAGGCGCACTTGTCCACAAAATCCGCCAATGCGTACTAGAAATAGGCGGGAAGTCCCGGTAACGGTTTGAAAAACCGCCGCCCGCGATGCGGGCGCAAAGACGGGACGGGGACGTTGGGGCAGGCTGTCTTTGTCATTTCCTGGGCGCAGGTCGAGGTCGAGGGCCTGCGCGAAGCGCCGCCGGATATGGTCGGGCCGGGCATGACCTGGCGCTGGAGCGGCGAGCCGATGCGCATCGACACTTGCGGCGGGCCGCTGCGGCTGGAGGACAGGCTGGGCGGTGCCGAAACGCGCGCGCGCGCGGCCCGGTCGGTGCGTCGGCTGCTGGGCGTCGGGGCCGGGCCGGAGGTGACCGCGCCGGGGCCGGTTGCGGACTTCGAGGGGGGCTTTACGGTCAGCGACGGCCGCAAGGCCTGGACAGCCCGGATGATCGACAACGCGGGGAGCGCACGGCTTCTGGTCTTTGCCGGGGCGCTGCCGCCGGCGGGGACCGATCTCTGGGTGGTCCGCGCGCCCGCCTGCTCCCCCGCCGCCACGGCGCCGGGGGGCGTGATCTGCTTCACGCCCGGCACCGCGATCCGCACCGCCTGCGGTGCCGTCCCGGTCGAGACGCTGCGGCCGGGCGACCGGGTCCAGACCCGCGACGACGGCGAGCAGGAGGTGCTGTGGGCAGCCTGTTCGCACCTGTCGGGGGCGCGGCTGCACGTCGCGCCCGCGCTGCGTCCGATCCGGTTCCGCGCCGGCGCGCTGGGCATCGGTCGTCCGGAGCGCGATCTTCTGGTCTCGCCGGGACACCGGATGCTGGTGAAGGGGGCGCATGCGGCGGCGCTCTACAACACGCCGGAGGTTCTGGTGGCGGCCTGCGACCTGATCGACGGGCAGGCGGTGGCCATCGACCACCTGCTGCGCGAGGTGACCTATGTCCACCTGCTGTTCGCGCGGCACCAGATCGTCTGGGCCAACGGACTGGAGACCGAAAGCTTCGATCCCGGCGCGGCGGCGCTCGAGGCGCTGGCCGCGCCGGCCAGGACGGCGCTTCTCGCCCTGGTTCCTGACCTTGCGGCCGATGCCGCGGCCTATGGCGGACCGGCCCGGCGCTGCCTGACGGCCGCCGAGGCGGCGATCCTGCGCCACGGTCGCGCGGCGTGACTTGACAAGCCGGGCGGCGGACCCTACCAGCCGCGCCTGACGCCGGGGGCCCAGCCGCCCCCGGTTTCATTTTGGTGTTGGCGGCCCGCGCAAGCGGTGACCTGTCGGCCGGGGTTCCGGCAGAGGACAACGCCCTTCACATCGCCCTTCGGGGCCGCAACGAAGGAGATCAGCGCGTGACCAAACGCACCGCTGCCAAGCACAAGATCGACCGCCGGATGGGCGAGAACATCTGGGGTCGTCCGAAATCGCCGCTGAACAAGCGCGAATACGGCCCCGGCCAGCACGGCCAGCGCCGCAAGAACAAGATGTCGGACTTCGGCACCCAGCTGCGCGCCAAGCAGAAGCTGAAGGGCTACTACGGCGACCTGACCGAGAAGCAGTTCAAGCGCATCTACCAGGAAGCCGCCCGCGTCACCGGCGACACCGGCGAGAATCTGGTCGGCCTGCTGGAGCGCCGTCTCGACGCCGTGGTCTACCGCGCCAAGTTCGTCGCCACCGTTTTCGCCGCTCGCCAGTTCGTCAACCACGGCCACGTCCAGGTGAACGGCAAGCGCGTGAACATCGCGTCCTACCGGGTCAAGGAAGGCGACGTGGTCGAGGTGCGGCAGAAGTCCAAGCAGCTCGCCCTGATCATGGAAGCGCAGAGCCTGACCGAACGCGACGTGCCGGACTATCTGGAAGTCGACAACGGCAAGCTGACCGCGAAGTTCGTGCGCCAGCCGGCGCTGGGCGATGTGCCCTATCCGGTGCAGATGGAGCCGAACCTGGTCGTGGAATACTACGCCAAGAACTGATCGCGGGCCCTTGGGGCCGCACAGGGGAAGGGCCGCGCGAGGGCGCGGCCCTCTTGCGTTCCGTGCTGGGCTCAGCCGTTGCCGTGGCCGGCGAAGAGGCCGGCGGCCTCGGCGGCGGCGCGCAGCGCGCGGGCCTTGTTGACGGTTTCCACGTATTCGGCCTCGGGGTCGCTGTCGTGCACCACGCCGCCGCCGGCCTGGGTGTAGAGGCTCCCGTCCTTCAGCACCGCGGTGCGCAGCGCGATGCAGAAGTCCATCTCGCCATTGGCCGCGAAATAGCCGACGCCCCCGCCATAGATGCCGCGCTTTTCGGGTTCAAGCTCGTCGATGATCTCCATCGCGCGGACCTTGGGGGCACCGGACACGGTGCCTGCGGGCAGGCCCGCGAGGAGGGCCGAAAGGGCGTCCTCGCCCGGGGCGATCTCTCCCACCACGTTCGACACGATGTGC
>JANOGU010000127.1:0-19594 GCA_031406135.1 Rhodobacterales bacterium | reverse complement strand
CAGCGTCTTCGACAGCTACGAAACCATCGTCGAGGCGTGCTGCGCCGCCTGGAACCGCTTCGCCAACCAACCCGACATCGTCACGTCAATAACCAGACGATCCTGGGCAACGGTCACATGATACAGCCGTTGGTATAAGCGATTCCAGAGTGTTGCGGTGAGTCGGTAAGAATTTGTTAGGGAATCGGCGATTCCTACCGGGGCGTGCGCTGCGGTAGGCTTCGCAGGCCCCGGTCCGTCCGCAATCCACCGGGTCCGGCACAGTGATGGCGACCGCGCGCCCTGGTCTGGTCTTGGTGTCTCATGTCCCCAAGGCGGCGCGGGCGGAGGGTGAGGCCCCGGGTCAGGCCCGGGGCGGGTGTGTCTGGCCGGAGGCGCCCTGCCTTATCACCGGCGGCCCCTCTGCCAGCGGCCCGATCAGGATCAGCGCGGGCGGGGCGGCGGGGTCTTCGCTGGCGGTGACGAGCGTGGCGAGGGTGGCGCGCGCGAGGCGCTGGGCGGGGGTGGAGACGGCCTCGGCCAGCAGGGCGGGGGTGTCGGGCGGCAGGCCCTCGGCCAGCAGTCGCGCCGCGAAGGCGGGCCAGGTGCGGCGGCCCATGTAGACGATGGTGGTGGCTTCCGGGTCGGCCAGCGCGGCCCAGTTCAGGCCCTCGGGCAGGTTGCCGGTCACGTCGGCGCCGGTGACGAACTGCACCCGCCGTGCGGTCAGCCGGCGGGTCAGCGGGATGCCGGCGGCGGCGGCGGCGGCGGAGGCGGCGGTGACGCCGGGGACGATTTCGTAGCCGATGCCGGCGGCGGTGAGGGCGAGGATTTCTTCCTCCAGCCGGCCGAAGAGGCCCGCGTCGCCCGACTTCAGCCGCACCACGCGGGCGCCGGAGCGGGCGTAGTCCACCAGCAGGCGGCTGACGTGGTCCTGCTTTGGCGAGGTGCGGCCGGCGCGCTTGCCGACGCCCACGAGGTCGGCGCCGGGGCGGGCGTGGGCCAGGATCGGGCCGGCGGAGAGGTCGTCGAACAGCACCGCGTCTGCCCGCGACAGGCGGTCGACGGCGCGCAGCGTCAGCAGCTCGGGGTCGCCGGGGCCGGCGGAGACGAAGGCGACGCGGGGCGTTTCGAGAGGGGTCATGCGCTGCCGATGAGGTGGAAGAAGCTGCCGGTGACGTGGCCGCGGCGCGAGCCGGTCTCTGCCACCGGGGCGCCGGCGGCGTCGGTGACGGCGGCGAGCGGCAGGTCCGGTTGGGCGAGGATCGCGGAATAGTGGAACTCGTGGCCAAGGAGCGCGGTGCCAGTGGGGAAGCCCGGCATCGGCGCGGCCAGCGCGGCGCGCCGGTAGCCCAGGTGCAGCCTGCGCGCGGCGTAGGACGTCTCGAGCCCCAGAAGCCCGGCCATGGCATGGGCGGTTCCGGCGGCGTCGGTCAGCCCCTGGCCCAGCACCATGTAGCCGCCGCACTCGCCGTGGACGGGCCTTGTGGCCGCGAAGGCGCGCAGGCCGCCAAGGAAGCGCGTGGCGGCGGCCAGGCGTCCGGCGTGCAACTCGGGATAGCCGCCGGGGAGCCAGCAGACCGTGGCGGTGGGGTCCGGGCCTTCGTCCGCCAGCGGCGAGAACGGCAGGACCTCGGCTCCTGCGGCGCGCCAGTCGGCGAGCAGGTGGGGGTAGGTGAAGCTGAACGCCGCGTCGCGGGCCAGCGCGATGCGGCCGCCCGGGGGCGGCAGGGGGCGGAGCGGCCCCGGCGCGGGTCCGGGGCGTGCGGCGGCGCGGATGGCGTCGAGGTCGCAATGCGCGGCGACCAGCGCGGCAAGCGCGGCGAGGCGCGCCGGCAGGTCGCCGGTCTCCTGCGCCTGCACCAGCCCGAGATGGCGTTCAGGCAGCGCGAGGTCGGGGCGGCGGGGCAACGCGCCGAGGCAGGCGATCCCGGCCTCGGCCAGCCCCGCGCGCAGCATCGCCTCGTGCCGGGGAGAGGCGACGCGGTTGAGGATGACGCCCGCCACGCGCACGCCGGGGCGGAAGCCGTCGAAGCCGCGCGCCACGGCGCCGGTGGACTGCGCCTGGCCGGAGGCATCGAGGACGAGCAGGACGGGCCAGCCGGTCAGCGCGGCGATCTCGGCCGCGGCGCCGGTGCCGAAGGGTCCGGCCGGGCGGCTCTCCCCGGGGGCAGGCGTGGGGGACGGCTGGCCCGCGGTCCGGCCGGTCGCCCCCCCACCCCATCCCTCCCCCACAGGGGGGGGAGGGAGGCGCGCGGCCTCTCCCTTGGGCGCCAGTGCGGCGCCGTCGTAGAGGCCCATGGCGCCTTCGGCCAGGATCAGCGCGGCGCCGGTGGCGGTCAGCGACAGCAGGCGGTCGGGCGCCATGGCGAAGCTGTCGAGGTTCAGGCTGGCGCGGCCTGCGGCGGCGCTGTGGAAGGCGGGATCGATGTAGTCCGGCCCGCATTTGAACGGCTGCACCGCGACGCCCTGCGCGCGGAACGCGGCCAGGAGCCCCAGCGTGACCGTGGTCTTGCCGGTGCCCGAGGCGGGGGCGGAGATGACGAGACCCGGCGTCGTCATGTGCCGGGGAACCGCGGATCGCTGCCCTGGGGGCGGAAGCGGCGGTCGTAGTCGCCGGCGTAGAGACGGCTGTCGGCGAAGCCCTCCTGCGCCAGCGCCGGGCCGACAAGGATCAGCGCCGTGCGCTCGGGGTCCGGCCCCACGTCCGCGGCCAGCCGCCCCAGCGTGGTGCGCAGGAGGCGTGCGTCGGGCCAGGAGGCGCGCCAGACCACGGCCACCGGGCAACCGGCGCCGTAGTGCGGCAGGAGGTCGGACTGCACCGTCTCCGCCAGGTGGATGGACAGGTGGATGGCGAGCGTGGCCCCGGTCGCGGCGAAGGCGGCGAGGCGTTCGCCTTCGGGCATCGGCGAGGCGCGGCCGGCGGTGCGGGTCAGGACCACGGACTGGGCGAGGCCGGGCAGGGTAAGTTCGGCGCCCAGCATCGCGGCGGCGGCGGCGAAGGCCGGGACGCCGGGGGTGACGGTATAGGGAATGGCCAGCGCGCGCAGGCGGCGCAGCTGTTCGCCCATCGCCGACCAGACCGCCAGGTCGCCGGAATGCAACCGCGCCACGTCCTGCCCCGCGGCATGGGCGGCAGCGATCTCGGCGATGATCCCGTCGAGGCTCAAGGGCGCGGTGTTCACGATCCGCGCGCCGGGAGGGCAATGGGCGAGCACGCCCGCCGGCACCAGCGAGCCGGCATAGAGGCAGACCGGGCAGGCGGCGATGAGGTCGCGGCCGCGCAGGGTGAGGAGGTCGGGGGCGCCGGGGCCGGCGCCGATGAAATGGACGGTCATCGGGATCGGCTCCGGCGCTGGCGCAGAGGTCCGGGGCGCTGCCCCGGGCCCCGGGGTATTTCGGCAAGGATGAAGCCCGGGATCATCCGGGAACCTCGGCGATGGCACAGGTGGCCCGGCCGTCGGCGCTGACCGCGTGCGGGGCGAGAAGGCGGGCGCCGGGGCCGGCGGCGGCCAGTGCGGCGGCTTCGGCCAGGCTCTTGCCGCCATAGCGGGCGGGGCTTCGCGGCGTGGCGGCGGCGGGGGCGGCGGCGATCCCCGGCAGCGGCACCGCGCGCAGCGGCAGGGCGAGGCGGGCGGCGAGTGCGGCCAGCGCCGGATGGGCGACCTTGTCCGCGGCGGTGGCGAGGGCGGTGAGACCTGCCGTCCCGCCAGCGCGCGCCAGCGCGTCTGCCAGGGCCTCGGCGGTGACGGCGTCACGGAATCCGAAGCCCGCCACCCTCATCGCGTCACCGTCCACTGCGTGACCGGGCGCGCGGCGGTCCAGCCGCGGGCGGGGCCGAGCGGCATCGCGCGGGAGAGGTCGATGCGCCAAAGTTCGCCGCCGTGGCTGGCCTGCGCCACGGCCAGCAGGGTTTCAGTTTCCAGGGTGACGGCGTTGGCGACCAGGCGGCAGCCCGGGGGAAGCGCGGCCCAGAGCGCTTCGAGGCTGGCCGCGTCGAGCCCGCCGCCGACGAAGACCGCGTCGGGCGGCGGCAGGCCGGGCAGCGCCTGCGGCCAGTCCGCGATGCGCAGGTCGATGCGGTGGTCGAGGCCGAAGCGGCGGGCGTTCTCGCGGATGTCGGCGGCGCGGTCCGCGCGCGCCTCCACGGCCGAGGCGCGGCCGCCGGCGAGACCCCATTCGACGGAGACCGATCCCGAGCCGGCGCCCAGGTCCCACAGCATCGCGCCGGGCCGGGGGGCGAGGGCGGACAGGGTCAGCGCGCGGACCCTGGCCTTGGTGATCTGGCCGTCGTGGGCGAAGAGCTGCTCGTCCAGTCCGGGCACGCGGGGCAGGCCGACGCCGCCGGGAAGCTCGACCGCAGCGGCGACGGGCGTGGCGATGTCGGCGGGGATCGGGTCGTCGCAGCCCAGGCTGCGGAGGCGGGCCTGCGGGCCGCCGAGGCGCTCGAGAATGTGGAGCCGCGCCGACGGCGCGCCTTGCGCGGCGAGCCAGGCGGCCAGCGCCGGAACGGCGCCGGCGTCGCGCAGCAGCAGGATCAGCCGCCCGCCGGGTGCCAGGTGCGGGCGCAGGCGATCCAGCGGCGCGGCGTGCAGGCCGAGGCAGGTCGCCTCCTCCAGCCGCCAGCCGAGCGCGCTGGCGGCGAGTGCGAAGGTCGAGACCGCGGGCAGGCTGCGCCATTCGCCGGGGGCCAGCAGCGGCGCGAGGCTGCCGCCCGCGCCGTGCCAGAAGGGATCGCCCGAGGCGAGCACGACGACGCGCCGCCCGCGTTCGGCCAGCACCGGGGCAATGTCGAAAGGCACCGGCCAGGCCCGCCCGCGGTCACCCGCGCCCGCCAGGTCCAGATGACGCGGCCCGCCGAACACCACCTCGGCGGCATCGAGCGCGGCCCGGCTTGCGCGGGAAAGGCCGGTCAGGCCATCCTCGGTCAGGCCGATGAAGGCGAGCCAGGGGTCAGCCATGCGCGTCCTTCTCCTCGGGGGCACGACGGAGGCGATGGAGATGGCCCGGGCGCTCAAGGCGGCCGGGGTGGCGGCGGTGTTCTCCTACGCCGGGCGCACGGCGGCGCCGGTGGCCCCGCCCCTGCCGGTCCGCGTCGGCGGGTTCGGCGGCGTGGAGGGCCTGCGCGCCTATCTGCGGGCCAAGCGCATCACACGGGTGATCGATGCCACGCATCCCTTCGCCGCGCAGATGAGCCGCAACGCGGTCGCCGCCTGTGCTGAGGAGGGGGTGCCGCTGATCGCGCTGGAGCGCCCGGCCTGGGCGGCCGGGCCGGGGGATCGCTGGACCCAGGTGCCCGACATGGTCGCCGCGGCGGAGGCCCTGCCGCGGGTGCCGGTGGCGGTGTTCCTTGCCATCGGACGGCAGGAGCTTGGCGCCTTCGCCGGCCGGACCGAACATCGCTATCTCCTGCGCCTCGTCGATCCGCCGGGGGGGCCGCTGCCCCTGCCGGATGCCGAGGTCGTGGTGGCGCGCGGTCCGTTCACCGAGGCCGGCGACCGGGCGCTGATGCGGCGCCACGGCATCGGCCTCGTGGTGGCCAAGAACGCGGGCGGTGCGGGGGCGCGGGCCAAGCTTGATGCCGCCCGCGCGCTGGGGTTGCCGGTGATCCTGGTCGACCGCCCGGCACTGCCGGAGCGGCCGGTGGCCGGGGAGGTCGCGGCGGTGATGGCCTGGCTGCCTCATGCCCGCCTCGGCGTGTAGACGTAAGGACCGACGCGGCGCGTGGCGGACGAGCCGACAAGCACGACGGTGCGCATGTCGGCCATGTCCTCCGCCGCCTCGGCCAAGGTCACGGTGAGGATCCGCTCCTCCGCCGTGGTCACGGCGCGGGCGAAGGTTATCAGGCGGGTGGCCTCGCAGGTTTCGCGCAGGACCGCCAGCACGGCGCCGAACTGGTGCGGACGGCTCTGCGAGCGCGGGTTGTAGAAGGCCATCGCGAAATCGGCCTCGACCGCCAGCCGGACACGGCGCAGCACCGTCTCGAAGGGCTTGAGGTTGTCGGAGAGGTTGATCGCGCAGAAGTCGTGGCCCAGCGGCGCCCCGGCGCGGGCGGCGGCGGCCAGCATGGCGGTGACGCCGGGCAGGACGCGAATCTCGGGCAGCGGGCCGGAACCGGCGGCCAGATGCGCCTCGGCCGCCTCGAACACCGCCGCGGCCATGGCGAAGACGCCGGGATCGCCGGAGGAGACGACCGCGACCCTGCGGCCTTCGGCGGCCAGCCGCAGCGCCAATGCTGCACGCTCGCCCTCCACCCGGTTGTCCGAGGCGTGGATCGTCAGGCCCGGGCGTTCGGCAACGCGGGCGGCATAGGGGAAATAGCCGACCAGGTCGGTCGCCTCGGCGAGAGCGGCGGAGACCTCGGGCGTGACCAGCGCCGGGTCGCCGGGGCCGAGGCCTGCGATGGCGATCCAGCCGGTCATCGGGGGCCTCCGCCGGTCCGCTCCGGCCAGACTGCGCACGCGCCGGCCCTGCGGCGGGACCCGCGTCCGGGCGCCCCCCCACCCCATCCCTCCCCCCATCTTTCAGGGCTTGGGGGGGAGGGAGGCGCATGTCCTGCCCGGTCGCTCATTCCGCCGCCTCCGGCCGGCGGCCGTTGCCGGGCACCAGCACGATCGCGAAATAGGGGCAGTCGGCGGCCTCGACCTCGGCCAGGGGCTGGATGCGCTCGCCCGGCATGGTGCCGCGCTCGACCAGGATCGCCTCGGCCAGCCGCCCGGCGCGGGCCAGCGCGGCGCGGACCCGCGGCAGGTTGCGGCCGGTCTTCATGATCGCCAGCGCGTGGGCGTCCCGCATGTGGCGGACCAGCTCGTCCTCGGGCAGCGTGCCCATCAGCACGGTCAGCACGTCGTCGCCCCAGGTCATCGGGCCGACGTGGTTCCAGCAGCCGACCATCCCGGGAATGCCGGGGATGACCTCGACCTCGGTCCGGCCCTGCAGCCGGGAATAGAGATGCATGAACGAGCCGTAGAAGAACGGGTCACCCTCGCAGAGCACCACGACCTCGCCCGGCAGTTCTGCCAGCCGGTCGGCCCAGGCGTCGTAGAAGGCCGACAGCGCGGCGATGTAGGCCGGGCTGTCGAACGGCAGTTCGGTGGTGACCGGGTAGTCCATCGGCAGTTCGGTCACCCCCGGGGCCAGCATCCCCTCGACGATGGACCGCGCCTGCCCGTGCCGCCCGGCCTTGCGGAAGTAGGCGACCTGCGCCGCAGCGCGCACCGCGCGGTCGGCCTTGACCGAGATCAGCTCGGGATCGCCGGGGCCGAGGCCTGCGCAGAGGATGCGGGCCATCACTCGGCCCTCGAGGCAAGCGCGTTGACCGCGGCGACGGTGATCGCCGAGCCGCCGAGGCGGCCGCGCACCACCAGCGCCGGGCAGGGCGGCGCGGCCATCAGCGCCGCCTTCGATTCCGCCGCGCCGACAAAGCCCACCGGGCAGCCGATGATCGCCGCGGGGCGGGGGGTGGTGGGGTCGTCCAGCAGGTTCAACAGGTGGAACAGCGCGGTCGGCGCGTTGCCGATGGCGACGATGGCGCCTGCGAGATGCGGCCGCCACAGCTCCACCGCGGCGGCGGAGCGGGTGGTGCCCATCGCCGCGGCCAGCCCGGGAACCGCCGGGTCGTGCAGCGTGCAGATCACCGCGTTGCCGGCCGGCAGGCGCGGCCGGGTGATCCCCTCGGAGACCATGCGCGCATCGCAGAGGATCGGCGCGCCCGCGGCCAGCGCGGCGCGGGCCGCCGCCGCCATGCCGGGGGTGAAGGCGACATGGGCCTCGAGCCCGACCATCCCGGCGGCATGGATCATGCGCACGACCACCGGCTCTTCCTCGGCATCGAAGCGGGCGAGGTCGGCCTCGGCCCGGATCGTGGCGAAGGACTGCCGGTAGATCGCGGCACCGTCGGTTTCATACTGGTGCGGCATCGGGGATCAGGCTTTGCAGGAGGGAGGTCAGCGGCAGGCCGGGCGGGACCGGCGTGCCGGGGTCGCCGGCCGTGCCGTGGCGAATGAAGGTCCAGCCCTGGGATGTGGCGGTCAGCGTCGGGGCGGGGCGGGCCAGGGCGCAGCCCTTGGCGCAGCCCGAGATGTGCAGCAGGGCGCCCGGCGGCAGGTCTGCGGCCACCGCACGCGCCAACGCGCGGGTCGGCGCCAGCGCCTGCGGGCAGCCCGGCGCGCCGGTGCAGGCAACGACGCGCAGGCGCGGATCGGCGGGACCGGAGATCAGGCCCGGCAGGTCCGGCGCGGCGCGGCCTTCGAGCAGCAGCATCCGCCAGGGGGTCAGGCGGATCGGGCCGGTCGCAAGGGCGGCGAGGGTCTGCGCATCGGTCTGGCCGAAGGCCAGCGCGACCAGCGCGCCCTGCGGCCGTGCCCCCGGCGCGGGCGCCGGTGCGGCCGGCGCGGCGGGTGCATCGAAGCCCGCGGGCAGGGCCGCGTGGGCGAGATGCGCCGCCATCCGGCCGCGACCGGCAGGCGCGCCGCCGCTGGCGAGAAACCAGCGGGCAAGGCCCAGCGCCTCGGCCACGGCCGTTGCGGGCGTCACCAGCTTGCCGGTCGTCGCGCCGTCGGGGCGCAGGATTAGGCCGAAGGGCCCGCGTTCCAGCCGGATGTCGGCCGGGGTTTCGGAAAGCACCGGCGCGGGTCCGGTATCCACGGCGAAGCCGAACTTGCCGGGCAGGGCCAGGTCGGTGGCGGCGGTCAGCGCGGCCTCCAGCGCCGCGGCCAGCGCCGCGGTGCCGTCGCCCTCGGCCCAGAACGGGGTGACGGTGACATTGCGCCGTGCCTCGGCGGCGGGATCCGGGTCGAGCAGCCCAAGCGCGTCGAGGCCCTCGGTCAGGGCGGCGATGCGGTCCTCGCGCACCCCGCGGAGCTGCAGGTTCGCCCGCTGTGACAGGTCGAGAACGCCGTTGCCGCAGGTTTTCGCCAGTCGCGCGATCCCCGCCGCCTGCGCCGCCGTCAGGCGCCCGCCGCGCGCGCGGAGGCGCACCACCCAGCCGTCGCCCGACAGCATCGGCCGCAGCGCGCCGGGGCACCAGCCCTTGACCTCAGGATGTGCCGCGGGCGCGGTCATGCCACCCCCATGGCGCGGGAATTGGAGCGCGAGGCCCAGAGCCCCGCCGCCGCCAGCGCCGCGAAGCGCGCCTGCATCGCCGCCAGCGCGCCCGGGTTCTGCGCGCGAAGGAAGGCCAGAAGGTCCGGCCGGCCCAGCGTCGCGGCGTGGTAGAGATCGAAGAGATGCGACGGCACCGCGCGCGTCAGCTGGGCGAAGGACGCCAGGTGTTCCAGCGTCGCCGCGATTTCGGCCCCGCCGCGGAAGCCGTGCGCCATCATGCCGCTGGCCCAGGCCGGGTTGGCGGCCCGGGCGCGGACCACGCGGGCGATCTCTTCCGGCAAGGTGCGCGCCCGCGGTGCTTCCGGGCGCGTTGCGTCGAGATGGTAGAGCGGCTTCGCAGCCCCCCCAAGCGCGGCCACGGCGGCGGCGAAGCCGCCTTGCAGCGCGGCGTAGTCGGCCGCCACCAGCACGTCGGTCTCCGCCAGATCCTGCACATGGGCGAAGCCGTCCGCCTCGCGGACCCGCGCCTCCAGCGCCGGGCGGTCCCGCCGCGCCCCGCCCTTGGCGTCGAAGGCCCATTCCGACCCGTCCAGCCAGGCCTCCCCCGCCATCTGCCGACCCTCGGAGGTGTAGTCGGCATGGTCGATGCCGACGCCGTAGAGCCCGGGCTTCGGCCCGAAGACCCGCGGCGACGGCGTCAGGTAGGGATTGTCCTGCGGGCTTTCCTCGCGTGCCGCCAGGGCTCCCGTTGCGACCTCGAAAAGCTGCGCCAGCCCCGGGAAGACGTCGCGGAACAGGCCCGAGATGCGCAGCGTGACGTCGATCCGCGGACGGCCCAGCACTGCGAGCGGGATCACCTCGAACCCGGTGACGCGGCCGGTGGCCGCATCCCATTGCGGCGCCAGGCCCGCCAGATGCAGCGCCATCGCGAATTCCTCGCCCGCCGTGCGCATCGTGGCCGAGCCCCAGAGGTCGACGACCAGCGACCGCGGCCAGTCGCCGTGGTCCTGCAGATGCCGGCGCAGCAACTCCTCGGCCAGCTTCACCCCCTGCGCCTGCGCGCTTTGTGTGGGCACGGCGCGGGGATCGACGGAATAGAGGTTCCGCCCGGTGGGCAGGACATCGCTGCGCCCGCGGTGCGGGCTGCCGGCCGGGCCGGGGGCCACACGGCGGCCGGCGAGGCCGGCGATGAGGCCCTCCATCTCGCCCGGCGCGTCGCCGTAGACGTGCAGGCCCTTGCCGAAGCGGCTGTCCTTGAGGTCGCAGACGAAGCGGTCGATGCGCGGGATCGCCTCGGCCGCGCTGGCGCCTGCGGGCAGCCCCAGATCCTCGGCCACGCCCGAAGCCGCCGCCTCGTCGCGGATCGCGGCGATCAGCCGGCTGCGGCGGGCGGGGTCGAGCCCGTCGGCGGTGGCGTATTCGTCAAGCAGCCTTTCCAGCGTGTGCAGCGCCTCCGGCGTCTCCGACGCAACCAGCGGAGGGGGGACGTGCCCGAGTGTCACCGCGCCCAGCCGCCGCTTGGCCTGCGCCGCCTCTCCCGGGTCGTTGACGATGAACGGGTAGAGGACAGGGAGCGGTCCCAGCAGTGCCTCGGGCCAGCAGGTCCCGGACAGGGCCACCGCCTTGCCGGGCAGCCATTCCAGCGTGCCATGCGCGCCGACATGGACCAGCGCGTGCAGATCGAGCGACCGCAGCCAGAGGTGGAAGGCCACGTAGGCGTGCCGCGGGGTGCGGGTGAGGTCGTGGTAGGAGGCATCGCGTGTGGCGGCATCGCCGCGTTCCGGTTGCAGCGCGACAAGGGCGTTGCCGAGGCGGATCGCCGGGAAGCGGAAGGCGCCGTCCTGTGCGGCAGGGTCGTCTTCCGCGGCGCCCCAGGCGGCGTCGAGGTCCTCCCGCAGGGCCTGCGGCAGCGCGGCGCGTGCGGCGCGGTAGGCGTCGAGCGGCCAGGCGAGGGTCTCGTGGCGCAGCCGATCCGCAAGGCCGGGCGTTGCAGAGGGGGCGCTGCCCCCCGGCTTCGCCGCCCCCCGGGATACTTGGGAAGAGATGATGGGCGGAAGGGTCAGTCCCTC
The DNA here is from genome assembly GCA_031406135.1 of Rhodobacterales bacterium. Lineage (GTDB taxonomy): Bacteria > Pseudomonadota > Alphaproteobacteria > Rhodobacterales > Rhodobacteraceae > JANOGU01. Next base: position 8,501 of record JANOGU010000127.1, on the reverse strand, counting down.
GCGGCGCAGGCGGCCGAGGATCGCCTCGGCGGAGGCCAGCGCGTCGAGGCCAACGGCATGGGCGAGGTTCCAGTCCTGTCCGGGGTAGGTGGAGAGAATGAGGGCGACGCGCTTCTCCGCCGCCGGCGTTTCGGTGAGGCGCAGCCAGCCGCCGACCCGGTCCGCGATCGCGGCGACCCGGTCCGCGTCGGCACGATGTGCGAAGCGCGAGAACTGCAGGTCCGGATCGCGCCGCCCCGGCGACTTGAAGCTCGCCACCCCGGCGAAGAGCCGCCCGTCCACTTCCGGCAGGACGACGTGCATGGCGAGGTCAGTCGGCGACAGGCCGCGGGCGGCCGCGGCCCAGTCGCGGCGGCGGGCGGTGGACAGGGCGACCTGAAAGACCGGGCAGCCAGGGGCATCCAGCGGCGAGGTGCCGTCCTCGCCCTTGGCCGAGAATGCGGTGGCGTTGACGATGGCGCGCGGGGCAGCGGTGCGCAGGGCATCGGCGACGGTGGCGGCGCCTTTCAGGGTGGCGGCGAAGAGGCCGTGGGCGGGGATGCCTTTCGCGCGGAACGCTTCGATCAGGGCATCCACCGGGCCGGTGTCGGCGGCGGTCAGGTAGCTGCGGTAGAAGGTCACCACCACGCCGCCCGGCGCCGGGACCGGGACCACGCCGCGGGCGGGGTCGTACCAGCCCCAGCCGGGCACCTGCTTGTCGCCCGCCACCGGCCCCGCATAAAGCCCCGCCGCCAGCGCCAGCTGCGCCAGCGCCGCCTGCGCGGCGACCGCACCCCCGGCATCGCACAGCGCCTGCAGTCGGCGCAGGGTGGACACCGGCAGGGTGGACAGCGCGTCCAGCCGCGCATCCTCGCGCCCGTCCGCGGGCAGCACGGCCAGCGCGATGCCGTGGCGCCGGGCGAGGTCCTGCACGGTGGCCAGCCCGTACGCCCAGTAGCCCTCGCCGCCGATCAGCCGGATCAGGATGCCCCGGGCGTGGCGCAGGACGGTATCGGCGTAGGTATCGACCGAGAGAGGATGCTTGAGGGCAACGAGGTTGTGCAGGCGTAGGGTGGGCAATCTGCCCACCGTGGGCGCCGGGGTGGGCGGATCGCCCGCTACCCGCGCCCGGTGCCAGCCGGCGGCGAAGGCGCCGAGGTCGCTGTCCGAGAAGGACAGGACCACCAGATCGGCCGGAGTCTGTCCCGGATCGAAGGGGGTCTCGCTGTCTTCGAGCCCATGGCTTTCGCGGAAGACGACGTGCATCAGCGCAAGGTGGGCCGTCTGCCCACCCTCCCGGCCCTGGTGGGCAGATTGCCCACCCTACGCGGGTTCTGTTTCACGCCCCCAGCACTCCCCTGATCGCCGCTTCGTCAATGTCGCCCCGCTCGCCGATGACAACGAGACGCGAGCGGCGGGGGTCCGTTCCCCAGGGTCGGTCGTACTGGGTGCGCACCCGCTCACCCACCGCTTGCAGCAGCATCCGCATCGGCTTGCCGGCGACGGCGAGATAGCCCTTCACCCGCAGCACCTTCTGCTCGCGCGCCAGCCGCACCACGCGGGCGGACAGGTCGGCGGGATCGGAGATTTCGGGGAGCGCGATCATCACGGAGTTGAAGTCGTCATGCTCGTGATCGTCCGCACCGTCGTGGTGGCTGGGCCGCGCGGCGATGTCGTCCTCGGCCGCCGCACCCAGCCCCAGGATCAGCCGCGGATCGACCGCGCCTTCGGTCACGGCAACCATCGGCACCTGCCGCGGCATCTCTGCTGCGATGGCGGCGCGGGCGGCGGCCAGCCCGGCCTCGCCGGCCAGGTCGGCCTTGGTCAACAGGATCAGGTCGGCGCAGGCGATCTGGTCCTCGAACACCTCCGAGAGCGGGGTTTCGTGGTCGAGGCTCGCGTCCGCCGCGCGCTGCGCCTGCACCGCCGCCGGGTCCGGCGCAAAGCGGCCTGCCGCCACCGCCTCGGCATCGGCCAGCGCGATGACGCCATCGACGGTGATCTTCGAGCGGATCGCCGGCCAGTCGAAGGCCTTGAGCAGCGGCTTGGGCAGTGCCAGGCCCGAGGTCTCGATGACGATGTGGTCGGGGCGGACCGGCAGCGCCATCAGCGCCTCGATCGTCGGGATGAACTCGTCGGCCACGGTGCAGCAGAGGCAGCCGTTGGCCAGTTCGACGATGTTTTCCTCCGGGCAATTCGCGTCGGCGCAGGATTTCAGGATCGCCCCGTCCACACCCTCCGCGCCGAACTCGTTGACCAGCACGGCGAGCCGCTTGCCGTTCGGGTTGGCCATCAGGTGGCGGATCAGCGTGGTCTTGCCGGAACCGAGAAAGCCGGTGATCACGGTGACGGGGATTTTCTCAAGGCTCGACATTCGCGGTCTCCAGGGTCACGGCGGTCACGGCCATCGCGTGACCGAGCGGTGGTACGCGGGCGCGGGTCTTCCTGCGCATCGCAGCGGGGCGTTCGCGCCAGGGGACAATGCCGTCGGCCGAGGCGGCATAGGCGGCGGCCCCGGCGCGAACCTCCGCGGCCTCGTCCGGGGTCAGGCGGTCATAGACGTAGGACCATTTCCCGGGCGCGGTGACCGCGACGGAGCAGCCCTCGCCGCAGATCGCCAGGCACATCACCGGCTCCACCCGCACCCCCGCCGGCGGGTCGGCGGCCAGCGCCGCATGCAGCCGCGCGCCCGCCAGTGGCGTGCCGTCGTCGGCCGCGCCGGCGCGGCAGGAAATGCAGACGTAGAGTGTGGCCCCGGCCATGCTGTCCTTCCCGGACGGCGGACGCCAGCGGCCAAGACGGACGGGCGCCTTGTCGGCGCCCCCCGGCCCGGTCGCGGCACACCCCGGCCGCCCGTCAACCCCCCCTGCGCCGGCAGGTCTCCCGGCTGGCGGAAGCGGGTTTCCCTTGCGGGTTCCCCCGGGCGGGGCCTTCCCGGGGTGTCCCCAGTGGCCGCAGCCCTCTTCCGTTCACGGTCGCGGGGGCGGCTGCGCTTCGGCCACGGACCGCGAACGGTCGCAAAGCCTGTCGCATTCCCTCTTCGCCCGGGGTATCCCCCGGGAACCGGCGCATCCCGCAGAGGAGGCCCCGGGCTACGGAATGTCAAGGCGGGGAACCGGCGGGATGACGGACGCGAGCGACACCGAAGAGTTGGCGCGGCATACCGAGAAGATGGCGAAGAAGAAGGCCGCGCGCGACCGGATCATGGCGACGAAATCGGGCGAGAAGGGTCTGGTCATCGTCCTGACCGGGGCGGGCAAAGGCAAATCCTCCTCCGGCTTCGGGATGATCCTGCGCTGCATCGCGCATGGCATGCCCTGCGCCGTGGTGCAGTTCATCAAGGGCGCCTGGGATACCGGCGAGCGGCGGCTGGTCGAGGGGTCGTTCGCGCATCTGTGCCAGTTCCACGCCATGGGCGAGGGCTTCACCTGGGAGACCCAGGACAAGGCGCGCGACATCGCCATGGCGCAGGCCGGGTGGGAGATGGCGAAAAGCCTGATCCGGGACGAGAGTTTGCGCATGGTGCTGCTGGACGAGATCGTGATCGCGCTGCGCTACGGCTATCTCGACGAGGCCGAGGTGCTGCGGTTTCTGGCGGCGGAGAAGCCACCGCTCACCCATGTCGTGCTGACCGGGCGCAATGCGTCAGAGACGTTGATCGGGGCCGCCGACCTGGTGACGGAGATGACGCTGGTCAAGCATCCGTTCCGGTCGGGGATCAAGGCGCAGAAGGGCGTGGAGTTCTGAAGCATGGCGCCGGGGGCTCATCAGGCCCTTGCGGGCTTTCCTCGCTGCGTCCCCCCCGAGGAAGGCCCGCAAGGGCCTGATGAGGGGTCGCGATGCCCGCGCTGATGATCCAGGGCTGCGGCTCGAACGTCGGCAAGTCGCTGATCGTGGCGGGGCTGTGCCGGGCGGCGCTGCGGCGAGGGCTGAAGGTCGCGCCGTTCAAGCCGCAGAACATGTCGAACAACGCCGCGGTCACCGCCGACGGCGGCGAGATCGGGCGGGCGCAGGCGTTGCAGGCGCGGGCCTGCGGGCTGGAGCCGGTGACCGACATGAACCCGGTGCTGCTGAAGCCCGAGTCCGAGACCGGAAGCCAGGTCATCGTGCAGGGGCGCCGGCTGGCGACGGTAAGGGCGGGCGACTACGCGGCGCTGAAGCCATCGCTCATGGCGCCGGTGCTGGAGAGCTTCGGGCGGCTTCGGGCCGGCCATGACCTGGTGATCGTCGAAGGCGCGGGCAGCCCGGCGGAAGTGAACCTTCGCCCGGGCGACATCGCCAACATGGGCTTTGCCCGGGCGGCCGGGGTGCCGGTGGTGCTGGTCGGCGACATCGACCGCGGTGGGGTCATCGCGCAGCTGGTGGGGACCAAGGCGGTGCTCGACCCGGAAGATGCAGCACAGGTGGCGGGCTTCCTGGTCAACAAGTTCCGCGGCGACCCGCGGCTTTTCGACGAGGGCTACAAACTGATCGAAAGCCGCACCGGCTGGCGCGGTTTTGGTGTGGCGCCGTGGTTCGCGGACGCGCACCGCCTGCCGGCGGAGGACGCGCTGGACCTGCGGTCAGGCAGCGGCGCCGGCCTGCAAATCGTGGCGCTGGCCTTCCCGCGGATCGCCAATTTCGACGATCTCGATCCGCTGGCGCAGGAGCCCGGCGTCCGCCTCACCCTGCTGCGCCCGGGCGGGCCCCTCCCCGGTGACGCCGCCGTCGTCATCCTGCCGGGATCGAAATCCACCCGCGCCGACCTGGCCGCGCTGCGCCGCGAGGGCTGGGACATCGACCTTGCCGCGCATCTGCGGCGCGGCGGGCAGGTGCTGGGGCTCTGCGGCGGCTACCAGATGCTGGGGCGCACGATCGCCGATCCGGAAGGTGTCGAAGGGCCGGCCGGCACGGACATCGGGCTGGGACTGCTGGAGGTGGACACGGTCATGACCCCGGAAAAGCGGCTGGCCCGGGTGGCCGGGGTCCACGCCGCTTCCGGCGCGACGCTTGAAGCCTACGAGATCCACATCGGCCGGACCGAGGGTCCGGACCGGGCCCGGCCCTTTGCCCATGTCGCGGGTGTCGCGGAGGGTGCCGTCTCCGACGACGGGCGCGTGGCGGGGAGCTACCTGCACGGCCTCTTCGCCGCCGACGGCTTCCGCCGGGCCTGGCTCGCGGGGCTTGGCGTCACCTCGGGCCTCGCCTACGAGACGGCGGTCGAGGCTGCGCTCGACGCGCTGGCCAATCACCTCGAACGCCACCTCGACGTGGCCGGCCTGCTGGCGCTGGCGCGCTGATCCTCAGAAGCTGCCGGAATTCAGCATCCCGGCGGTCAGGCCCTTCTTCGTTTCCGCCTTGGTCTTGGCGGTGCGGCCGGCCTTGGGCTTCTGCACGACGGCGTCCTCCGTCACCGGCAGGATCGCCTTGGTCTTGCCCAGCACCACCGCGGCGCGCGCCACCTGAACCTCGCAGACGACCTTGGATTCGGCCTTGAGCTTCAACACCAGCTCCGGCGTCGGCTCCAGCGTGTCGGGCACGCTCTTCTTGGCCAGGAAGTAGCTGGTGAGCGCGGTGCGCGAGCCCTTGCCCCAGGACCCGTCCACCGTCATCCGGTAGCAGCCCAGCCGCTTCAGTTCGGCCTGAACCTCGCGTGACATGTCGGCGGTGTCTGGCAGGATGCCGAGGTCTTCCAGCAACGCCGGGTCGATCGACGCAAGAACCTCGCGGCCTTCCTCTGTCTCGCCGGTCAGCTGCTTGCCGGACACGACGGCGCGTGCCTCCTCCACCGCAAAGAGCTCGGTCAGGCCGCGGGTCTGCCAGTCGAGCGCGGCCAGCATGACCGGGGCGGGAAGCTCGGGCTCCACCACTTCCGGCGCTTCGGGCAGGCCGCTGACTTCGGGCTCGGCGGTGGCGACCTCGGTGGTCTCGGGCACCTCCGGCTCCGGCTCGGCGGTGGCGACCTCGGTGGTCTCGGGCACCTCCGGCTCGGGCTCGGCGGTGGCGACCTCGGTGGTTTCCGGCACCTCCGGCTCCGGCTCGGCGGTGGCGACCTCGGTGGTTTCCGGCACCTCCGGCTCGGGCTCGGCGGTGGCGACCTCGGTGGTCTCCGGCACCTCCGGCTCCGGCTCGGCGGTGGCGACCTCGGTGGTGTCCGGCACCTCCGGCTCGGGCTCGGCGGTGGCGACCTCGGTGGTCTCGGGCACCTCCGGCTCGGGCTCGGCGGTGGCGACCTCGGTGGTCTCGGGCACCTCCGGCGCTTCCATCTCCGCGGCCGCGACGACGGTGTCGCCCGATTCGACCTCCAGCATCGCCAGATCGCCGCCGGCCTCCTCGACCAGCGGCACCGCGTCGGTCGAAGGCGCCGAGACCAGCGTCACCTCGGCCTCGGCCGCCACCGTCAGGTTCTCCTGCGCGATGAAAATCGCGGCTTCCGCCGCCTGCAGCGATTCATCCGAGAACCCCGAGACGCTCAGAAGCTCCATGAACTTCTGCCGATCCTCGAAAGACAACTGCGCCAGAAGCTCGTAGTCGGCCTCGGTGAGCTCCTGCTTCTGCTCGATCTCGGGCACGAAATAGAACTGGTCACGCAGCGAGGACTGGTCCCAGGGCTCCTGTCGCGCGCCGGTGGCCAGGCTGACCTCGTTGCGGACATTGATCATCAGGTCCGAAATCGACAGACCAGGGGTCTCAAGGTGCTTCAGCAGCGCCGTGGTGAACGGGCTGTTGCGCGCGTCCGGCGCGCCGTCAAAGGTCACGCCGCCGGGCTCGGTCGCGAAGGCCACGAACGTGCCGATACCAGTCTGCACCCGGGCCAGCCCGTCGGCCGCGCCGGTCCCCAGCACGCCGGGCGGCAGCGGGTCGTTGCGGCAGGCGTCGAGGAAGATCAGCGTCTGCCGCTTGCGGTCCTGCAGCCGGGCGATCACGCCGTCGAGGTTCCAGGTCTGCGCCGCGATGTCGGCGCGGCTTTGAAGGTTCGCGTCGACCGGCAGCAGGTAGTTCACGCCGCTCATCTGGAAGGCATGGCCGGAATAGTAGAAGACCGTCGCCTCGGCGTCCTGCGACCGTGCCGCGAAATCGTCCACCGCTGTCCAGAGCTCGGCCCCGGCCGTGTCGCGCAAGAGCGTCACCTCGAATCCCAGTCGCGTCAGCGCCGCCGCCACGTCCTCGGCATCGTTGCCGGCGTTGTTGAGCGCCGGAACGGTAGTGTAGGCGGCGTTGCCCACGACCAGCGCCAGACGCTCGGCCATCGCCGGCGAATAGCCGGCGGCGAGGAATACCGCGGTCAGGGCAGCGGCCCGCGAGACCTTGGCGCCACGCGAACGGAAGACCACGAGAGGAAGCGACATGCGAGACACCCGGTGGGTTGAATTGGGGCAAAACTATCCTGGCACTCTAGCGGGTTGGCGCGGTCCTGCAAAGTAACGACATGGCGCGCTGGGGCGGAAATCGCCGCCGCGAGCCCGCGGCCGCGCCGGCCGCTCTCCGGCAACGCGCAAGCTGAATTGAATCTGACCGCGAATGCGCTATATATTGTGCCGGGGGCGCGAGAGTCGGCGCGGGTGACCGGCCACTCCGACTGTGAGAAGAGGATGTTTGATGCACAGGTTCATCGTGCTCTCTGCTGTCCTTGCCGGACTGGCTCTGCCGGCGGGGGCCCAGCCCATCGAGCCGGACCGGATCGTTCCGGCCCGGCAAGTCGTCAGCGACGACAAGTCCCGGATCGCGGCCGTTCCGGAAGGCCGGGACGTGCTGTTGCCAAAGCCGGTGACCGCCCAGTTCGACGCGGTTCCCGGAGCGGGCAGCGCCGAGACCCGGCCGGTGGTGCGGCTTCTGGAGATGCCGTGGCAGAGCGGCGTGTTCCAGTGAACGCACCGCGGTGATCCCTGGCCGCGCAACCCGTTGACAGGGCGCGCGGCTTGGGGGCTAACTTGCGCGGCACCCTGACCCGGGGTGCCTTGTCCTTCAGGCCCCTGGGAGAACCCGCCTTGCGCCCGTATGCCCTTGCGCTCGCCGCCGCCGCCCTGCTGCCGATGTCCGCGCCGGTGCTGGCGCAATCGGGCGGGATCGAGCTGGAGCTGAACACGGCCGCCGATCTCGACGGCAACTGCCGGCTGACCTACGTCGTCACCAACACCTCGGGGGCCGACCTCGAACAGACCTCGTACGAGATGGCGATCATGGCCGCCGATGGCGCCGTGTCGCGGCTCCTCGTCCTGGGCTTCGGGGCGATGCCCTCGGGCAAGACCCGGGTGGTGCAGTTCGACGTGCCCGAAACCCAGTGCAGCGGCGTGTCGCGGATCATCGTCAACGGCCCGGTGGAATGCCTGGCCGGCGGCCAGGCGCAGCCGACCTGCGACCGCCCGAACCTCAGCTCGCGCGTGCCGACGGTTCAGTTCAACTGAGCACTGTCCCGAAGACCGGGCCGCGGCCTGCGGCCGGTCACCCGGTGTGCGGGCCGCAGCCGTTAGGGCGTGTCGCGCCCAATCAGGAACAGGAAACCCCGCGCCCCGGGCTTGACCCGGGGCCTCCTGCCGCACAGG
>JANOGU010000125.1:0-4731 GCA_031406135.1 Rhodobacterales bacterium | reverse complement strand
GGAACCACTTCACATCCTCGTCCGGGTCCTCGCCGATGACCAGACCCTCCGGGATGGTGACGCCACGGTCCAGCACCACGTTCTTGAGCCGCACACTGCGGTTCACGATCACCTGCGGCAAGGCCACGACGTGTTCGAGGCTGGAGAAGCTGTGCGTCCGGACCCCGGTGAACAACAGCGAATTGCGCACCTCGGAGCCCGAGACGATGCAGTCGCCCGAGACCAGCGACGACACCGCCGAGCCACGGCGCCCATCCTCGTCATGGATGAACTTCGCCGGCGGCACGATCTCGGCATAGGTCCAGATCGGCCAGGTGTTGTCGTAGAGGTCAAGCTTGGGCAGGAAATCGGTCAGGTCGATGTTGGCCTGCCAGAAGGCGTCGATGGTGCCGACATCGCGCCAGTATGGCACTTCCTCGGTCGAGGCGCGCACGCAGCTGTCGGCGAACTTGTGCGCCACCGCCTTGCCGTGCTTCACGATCGCCGGGATCAGGTCGAAGCCGAAGTCGTGGCTGGAGTTCGGGTCCACCATGTCGCGCATCAAGAGGTCGCGCAGGAAGGCCCAGTCAAAGACATAGATGCCCATCGAGGCCAGCGCATGGTCCGGGTCGCCCGGGATGCCGGGCGGGTCCTTGGGCTTTTCCAGAAAGGCGGTGATCCGCATCGTCGGATCGACATGCATGACGCCGAAGGCGACAGCCTCCATCCGCGGCACGGTCAGGCAGCCGATGGTCACATCGGCGCCGGTATCGACGTGCTGGCGCAGCATCAGCTCGTAATCCATCTTGTAGATGTGGTCGCCCGCCAGCACGACGACGAACTTGATGTTGTAGCTGTCGATGATGTCGATGTTCTGCGCCACCGCATCCGCGGTGCCGCGGTACCAGTTCACCTCGTCCATCCGCTGCGAGGCGGGAAGCACGTCGAGATATTCGTTCCGTTCGGCCCGGAAGAAGCCCCAGCCGCGCTGGATGTGGCGGATCAGGCTGTGCGCCTTGTATTGCGTGGCGATGGCCATCTTGCGGATGCCGGAGTTCAGTGCGTTCGACAGCGCGAAGTCGATGATCCGGGTCTTGCCGCCGAAATAGACCGCGGGCTTGGCGCGCTTGTCGGTCAGCTCCTTGAGGCGCGAGCCGCGCCCGCCGGCCAGGACGAAGGCCATCGCCTGCGACGCCAGGCGCGCGTTAAGTTTCGTGGTCATGGTCCCTCCCCGGCAGACTGTACTCTGCGCTTTCAGTCCTGTTGCAGGTATATGGCCGACAACGGCGGCAGCGTGACAAGCGCCGATTGCGGCTGGCCGTGCCAGGGCGTGGCTTCGGCGGTGACGCCGCCCAGGTTGCCGCGGTTGCCGCCGCCGTAGATGGCGGCGTCGGTGTTGAGTATCTCCGTCCACTTGCCCGCCTCTGGCAAACCCAGCCGATAGCGCCGTTCCACCGGCGTCATGTTGATGACGGCGACCACCGGCTTGTCCTTGGACCCGCCCTTGCGCACCCAGGCATAGACCGAGGCCTCGGCGTCGTTGCTCTCGATCCAGGCAAAGCCTTCGGGACGCGCATCGTTGACATGCAGGGCGGGCGTGGCGCGGTAGAGCCGGTTGAGGTCGGCGACCAGGCGCTGCACGCCCTTGTGCTCGGCCACGTCCAGCTGGTGCCAGTCCAGCGACTGGTTGTGGTTCCACTCGCGGCCCTGGGCAAACTCGCAGCCCATGAACAGCAGCTTCTTGCCGGGATGCGCCCACATGAACCCGTAGTAGGCGCGCAGGTTGGCGAACTGCTCCCAGCCGTTGCCCGGCATTTTCGACAGCATCGAGCCCTTGCCGTGCACCACCTCGTCATGGCTGATCGGCAGGATGTAGTTTTCCGACCATGCATAGTGCAGCCCGAAGGTCATCTGGTGGTGGTGGTATCTGCGGTGCACCGGCTCCTTGTGCATGTAACTCAAGGTGTCGTTCATCCAGCCCATGTTCCACTTGAAGCCGAAGCCGAGGCCCCCGTAGTTCACCGGCCGCGACACGCCCGGGAAAGCGGTGGATTCCTCGGCGATGGTCATCACCCCGGGGCTTTCGCCATAGGCGGTGATGTTCATCCGCTGCAGCATGGCGATGGCCTCGTAGTTCTCGCGCCCGCCGTGGACGTTCGGCACCCACTGCCCTTCGGTGCGCGAATAGTCGCGGTAGAGCATCGAGGCCACGGCATCCACGCGCAGCGCGTCGAGATGGTATTCCTCCAGCCAGTACAAGGCGTTGGACACCAGATAGTTCAGCACCTCGGTGCGGCCGTAGTTGAAGATCAGGGTGTTCCAGTCCTGGTGGAAGCCTTCGCGCGGGTCCTGGTGCTCGTAGAGCGGCGTGCCGTCGAACTGGCCGAGGCCATGGGCATCGGTCGGGAAATGCCCGGGGACCCAGTCGAGGATGATCCCCAGCCCCTTGCGGTGCGCGGCATCGACGAAGGCGCGGAATTCGGATGGCGTGCCGTGCCGGATGGTGGGGGCGAACAGGCCCACCGGCTGATAGCCCCAGCTGCCGTCGAAGGGGTATTCGGACACCGGCAAGAGTTCGATGTGGGTAAAGCCCATGCCAACCGCATAGTCGACCAGCTGATCCGCCAGTTCCAGGTAGCTCAGCATCCGGTCCCCCGGCGCCCGCCGCCACGAGCCCAGGTGGACCTCATACACGGAGATCGGCGCGTCCACGTTCTGGTGCGCGTGGCGGCCCGCCATCCACTTGCCGTCGTGCCAGTCGCCGCCGATGCGGCGCACCACCGAGGCGTTGGCCGGAGGATGTTCCGAGCCATAGCCGACCGGGTCGGCCTTCAGCGGCTGCAACGCCCCGCCGGGGCCGCGAATCTCGTATTTGTAGGTCTCGCCCTCGCCGATGCCGGGGATGAAGGTCTCCCAGACCCCGGTCGGCCCGCGCTTGCGCATCGGGTGGCGGCGGCCGTCCCAGACGTTGAAGTTGCCGACCACAGAGACCCGCTCGGCATTGGGCGCCCAGACCGCGAAATGCACGCCCGCCACGCCTTCATGGGTGATGACGTGCGCGCCCAGCACCTTCCACAACCGCTTGTGCGTGCCCTCGCCCAGCAGGTACTCGTCCATCTCGCCCAGGACCGGGCCGAAGTGGAACGGGTCCTCCCATTCCCACTCGGCGCCGAAGCCCCGGGCCTTGAGCCGGTACTCCACCTTCCTGGGCAGCGCCACGACCCAGACGCCGCCATGGGCATGGGCCAGTTCGACCTCCTTGCCCGGCTTGCCGGTCAGCGCCCAGACCTTCTCGGCCCCCGGCACGAAGGCGCGCAGCGCGTAGCCGGACGCGACCCTGTGCAGGCCAAGAACGCCGAACGGGTCGCCGTGGCGCCCCTCGGCAATCGCCGCCGCGGCGCCTCCGTCGATCAGTCCACCGATCAGGTCGTCGGTCATGGCGCCCTCCCAAATGTCGCGATGCGGCGGCGGCCTCAGAGCGCCGAGGCCACCCCCCAGATCTCCGCCATGTAGCTGCGGATCGTGCGGTCGGAGGAAAAGAACCCCGACCGGGCGGTGTTCATCGCCGCCATCTTCGCCCAGCCTGCGCCGTCGGCATAGGCCTTGTCCACGTCCGCTTGCGCCGCGGCATAGGCGTCGAAGTCGGCGGCGACGAGGAAATAGTCGTGGTGCCAGACGCGGTGGACAAGCCCGTGGTAGCGGTCCGGCTGGTCCGGCGAGAACCGGCCCTCGGCGATCAGCTGCAGCACGTCCCGCAGCGTCCGGCTCGCCTCGATGGCGTGGCGGCTGTGATCGGGGTCGAGGCGGCGCCTGACCGCCTCCTCGGCGGTCAGGCCGAACAGGAAGAAGTTCTCGGCGCCGACCTCGGAGAGAATCTCCACATTGGCCCCGTCCAGCGTGCCGATGGTCGGCGCGCCGTTCATCATGAACTTCATGTTGCCGGTGCCGGAGGCTTCCTTGCCCGCGGTTGAAATCTGCTCGCTGAGGTCGGCGGCGGGGATCACCCGCTCGGCCAGGGAGACGTTGTAGTTCGGCGGATAGACCACCTTGAGCCGGTCGCCAACCTCCGGGTCCGCATTAACAACGGCGGCCACGTCGTTGATCAGATGGATGATTTCCTTGGCCACCGCATAGCCAGGCGCGGCCTTGCCGCCGAATATCTTCACCCGCGGCACCCAGGCGGCCGTGGGGTCCTCGCGGATCGCCTGCCAGCGGGCGATGGTCTCCAGGATGTTCAAGAGCTGGCGCTTGTATTCGTGGATACGCTTGATCTGCACGTCGTAAAGCGCGTCGGGCGACACGCTGACCCCCAGCGCGGTGCCGACCCAGTTCGACAGCGCCACCTTGTTGGTCCGCTTCGCCGCCATGAACGCGGTACGGAAGCCCGGGTCGTCGGCCTGCGGCTCCAGCCGCCGCAGGCGGTCGAGGTCATCCTCCCAGCCCGTGCCGATGGTCTCGGTGATCAGTTTCGCCAAGGGCGGGTTGGCCATCCTCAGCCAGCGCCGCGGGGTCACCCCGTTGGTCTGGTTGACGATCCGCCCGGGGTGCAGCTTGTCGAGCTCCGGGAACAGGTTGGCCTTTACCAGGTCGGAATGCAGCGCCGAGACGCCGTTGACCCTGTGCGCCATGATGAAGCCCAGTTCGCCCATCCGCACCTCGTGGTGCTTGACGATGCCGACGTAATGCGGCCGCGCCGGAAAGGCGCTGCGGTGCCAGCCGTCGATGCGCTCGACGATCTGCATGTGCCGCGGC
>JANOGU010000093.1:0-13426 GCA_031406135.1 Rhodobacterales bacterium | reverse complement strand
TGGTCAGCGCGTTCGGCATCAGGTTGGTCAGTTCCAGCGTCTCCATCAGGTCGCTGTTCCACACCAGGCTGCGGTCGGTCACGCCGATGTCGGCCATCCCCTCCGCCAACTTCACCATCTTCGTCACGCCCTCGGCCAGCGTCTTGTCGGACCGGAACACCGCCGCATCGGCCTGCATCGTCTTCTGCATCGCCAGCCGCAGCTCGGCGGTCGGCGTGTCTCCCTTGGCGTGCCGCAGCGTGTCGAACCGGTCAAGCGCCCGTTCGACCTGCCCTTGGTCCGCGTCCGGGATCGCCGACGCCCGGTCCACCACCTGCCCCGCCCGGATCGCGGCCGCCCGGCCGAAGACCACGAGGTCGATGAGCGAATTCGACCCCAGCCGGTTCGCCCCATGCACCGAGGCGCAGCCCGCCTCGCCCACGGCCATCAGGCCGGGGAACACGCGGTCGGGGCTCTCAGGCGTCGGATCCAGCACCTCGCCCCAATAGTTCGTGGGAATGCCGCCCATGTTGTAATGCACCGTGGGCGACACCGGGATCGGCTCGCGCGTCAAGTCCACGCCGGCGAAAATGCGGGCGCTCTCTGAAATCCCCGGCAGCCGCTCGTGCAGGGTCTCCGGCGGGATGTGCGACAGGTTCAGGTGGATGTGGTCCTTCTCCGCCCCGACGCCCCGCCCCTCGCGCACCTCGATGGTCATGCACCGCGACACCACATCGCGCGAGGCAAGGTCCTTGTAGGTCGGCGCGTAGCGCTCCATGAACCGCTCGCCATTGGCATTGGTCAGATAGCCGCCCTCGCCACGGGCACCTTCGGTGATCAGGCAGCCGGCGCCGTAGATGCCGGTCGGGTGGAACTGCACGAACTCCATGTCCTGCAGCGGCAGCCCGGCGCGCGCCACCATCCCGCCGCCATCCCCGGTGCAGGTATGGGCGGAGGTCGCGGTGAAATAGGCCCGCCCGAAGCCCCCCGTCGCCAGCACAACCATCTTGGCAGTGAAGACATGAATGGTGCCGTCGTCGAGCTTCCAGGCCACCACGCCGGTGCAGCGGCCGTCTGTAATCACAAGGTCCAGCGCGAAGTATTCGATGTAGAATTCGGCGTTGTTCTTCAGGCTCTGGCCATAGAGCGTGTGCAGGATCGCTTGCCCGGTGCGGTCGGCCGCGGCGCAGGTGCGCTGCACCGGCGGACCCTCGCCGAACTGGGTCGTGTGACCGCCAAAGGGGCGCTGGTAGATGCGTCCGTCCTCGGTCCGGCTGAACGGCACGCCGTAGTGCTCCAGCTCATAGACCGCCTTGGGCGCCTCGCGCGCCAGGTACTCCATCGCGTCCGTATCGCCCAGCCAGTCCGACCCTTTCACGGTGTCGTACATGTGCCACTGCCACGAATCCGGCCCCATGTTGCCCAGGCTCGCCGCGATGCCGCCCTGGGCGGCCACCGTATGCGACCGGGTCGGGAAGACCTTGGTGATGCAGGCCGTGCGCAGCCCCTGCTCAGCCATGCCCAGCGTCGCGCGCAGCCCGGCGCCGCCGGCGCCCACCACCACCACGTCGTAGGCGTGGGTCTCGTATGGATATGCCGTCATGCGTCCCTCAAAGCGCGATCTTCGCCAGCGCGAAGAGCCCCGTCGCCGCCACCACCCAGCTCAGGCAGATCACCCCGATGACCGCCAGCTTCTTCCGGCTGCCGCGCAGGTAGTCCTCGATCATCGTCTGCGCGCCCTTGGCGAAATGGCGCATGCCCACCACCAGCACCAGCGCCGTGAGGATCGCCGGGAACGGATGCGAGAAGGTCTCGACCACGCCGGCATGATCCCGCCCCAGTGCCCGGCCGAACACGATCAGCCAGGCCGGCACCAGAAACGCCAGCCCCACGGCCGAAACCGTCATCGACCAGTGATGCTCGGTCCCGGCATGGCCGGAACCCTTGCCCTCGGCGCGCTTGCGGTCGGTCAGGAAACGCATCTCGGGCCTCACACGATCAGGAGCGTGGCGACGGTCAAGACGACCGAACCGGCCATACAGGCCAAGCCCAGCTTTTCCGCCGTGGCAATGTCGAGGCCGTGGCCCGCGTCGAAATACAGGTGCCGCAATCCGGCGAGGTAGTGGTACCAGACCGCCCAAAGCGAGCCGGTGAAGACCAGATCGCCGAACCACGAAGTCGCGATCCCGTCGACAAAGGCGAAGTATCCGGGCGAGGTCGCCGCCGCCAGCAGCCACCACACCGCCAAGAGCACGCCGGCGACCAGCGCATTCCCGGTGACCCGCGTCAGGATCGAGGTCAGCATCGGAATGTGCCAGCGGTAGACCTGCAGGTGCGGCGACAGCGGGCGTTCGACCCGTTTCACTTCGGCCATGCAGTCGCCCTCCGTCTCGGCCGGGACCAGCGTCCGCCGGGTCCCCCGCCGCCCTGAATACCGCATTTTCCACGCCTGTCACGCGACGGATCGCCTCGGCTGCCGCACCGCGGCCTTCGCAGGTGCAGAAAACGCGAGGCCGAGATCACGCCCGGGAATCCCGTGGTCACGGACCTGGGCGCGATTCGAACAATCGGGCGAGGTCCTCGGCATACTCGATGCACATCACGATCCGCCTGGCCCGCAGGTCATAGAAGGCGTTGGCCTCGCCGCAGCGTTCGACGCTCACGTCCACCCAGCGCGGCAGGCCGAATTCGGCGTTCACCGCGGCGATCTCGAAAGCGATCAGCCGGGTCAGGTCGTCGCGGTCCGCCGGCACCGCCAGCCGCAGCCCGCGCCCGCCATCCTGCGGCGGCCGGACGGCGAGCAGCGCGTCCCAGCGCGCCGCGGCACCGGTAAAGTCCTCGCGGCAGTCGTCGCGCTGCGCCGCAGGCAGGCCCAGCCGCGCGGCAATCCCGGCCCGGGTCTCGGGATCGGCACCGTAGAACAGGCAGACCAGGCTTGCCTCCCGCGCAGCATCCAGCGAATGCAGGCCCCAGTAGCTTTCGTCCCGCCCGTTGCGGTCCGCCTCCTGACCATAGAGACGGAACCCCAGCGCGGTGTCGGCGACCAGCGCTTCGGCCTCCGCGCCCTGCCGCAGCCGGGTGATGAACAGCGCCGCCAGCGTATCGGCCGCATCTTCCTCGCTGCCGAGAACCGGCAGCATCAGCACGTCGATCAGCGCGTGGCCCAGCTCGTGGTAGAAGACGGCGACCAGGTTTGAGGCCACGAACCGCGCCGCCACCGGGTCCGCCGGCAGCCGGTAGACAGCCTCGCCCCGCGCCGGCAGGGCGGCCAGCAAGGCAAGGGCAAGGACCGCGGCGCGACGCATGCCCCCCCATGCCACGCCCGGCCCGGCCGCACCAAGCGAATTGAACCCCGGTCCCGCTCTGCTATACCGCCGCGGACCCTGGGGGCGCGGATGGACCATTTCCTCTACCGGGACGGCAGCTTGCATGCCGAGGACGTGCCGCTCTCCGAGATTGCGGCGGCGGTCGGCACCCCGTTCTACGTCTATTCCACCGCCACCCTGACCCGCCACTTCCGGCTCTTCGCCGAAGCGCTCGACCCGCTGCCGCACCTCGTCTGCTTCTCGGTCAAGTCGCTCTCCAACGTCGCCGTGCTGAAGACGCTGGGCGACCTCGGCGCCGGCATGGACGTGGTCTCCATCGGCGAATACCGCCGTGCCCGGGCGGCCGGGGTGCCGGGCGACCGGATCGTCTTTTCCGGCGTCGGCAAGACGCAGGCCGAAATGCGCGCAGCACTCGACGGCGGCATCCGCCAGTTCAACGTGGAAAGCGAGCCCGAGCTGATCGCGCTTTCCGCGGTGGCCTCCGCCCTCGGCACAACCGCCCCGATCACCATCCGCGTCAACCCCGACGTCGATGCGAAGACGCATGAGAAGATCGCGACGGGCAGGAAGGAGAACAAGTTCGGCATCCCCATCGGCCGCGCCCGCAACGTCTACGCGCTGGCCGCGAAACTCCCCGGCATCGACGTGGTCGGCATCGACGTCCACATCGGCAGCCAGCTCACCGACCTCGCGCCGTTCGAGGAAGCCTACCGCAAGCTCGCCGACCTGACCCTAACGCTGCGCGCCGACGGCCACGACATCCGCCGCCTCGACCTCGGCGGCGGCCTCGGCATCCCCTACACCCGCTCGAACGACGCACCGCCGCTTCCGCTTGACTACGGCGCGCTGATCAAGCGCACCGTCGGCCACCTTGGCTGCGAGATCGAGATCGAGCCCGGCCGCTTGATCGCCGGCAACGCGGGCTTGCTCGTCGCCTCGGTGATCTACGTGAAGCAGGGTGAGGACCGCGATTTCCTGATCCTCGACGCCGCGATGAACGACCTCGTCCGCCCGGCGATGTATGCGGCGCACCACGACATCGTGCCCGTCACCGAACCGGCCCCCGGGGTGGAGCCGCGCGACTTCGACATCGTCGGCCCGGTCTGCGAGACCGGCGACACCTTCGCCCGCGGCCGCCCGATGCCGCCGGTGTCGGCCGGCGACCTCGTGGCCTTCCGCTCGGCCGGCGCCTACGGTGCGGTGATGGCCTCGGAATACAATTCTCGCCCGCTGGTGCCGGAAGTTCTGGTGAATGCGGATCAATTCGCCGTCATCCGGGCGCGTCCCACGTTTGACGAAATGCTCGCCCGCGATACACTCCCGACCTGGGGCTGATCCGCCCCGTCGCCGGAGGCGCGATCCTGACCGACGATCCGACCCCGCACGACCGCCTGCGCTGGCCCCTGCGGCTGACGTTGGCGGGGTTGTGGGCGGAACGCATTGCTCGCTCCTTCTGGCCGCTCTGGACCATACTCCTGCTCGCGCTGACCGCCCTGTCGTTCGGTCTGCAGGACGCCCTGCCGGTGGAAGGCGTCTGGATCGGCCTCGTCGCCGCCGGGGCGGGCGGGCTTTCCAGCCTCGTCCGCGGCCTGCGCGGATTCCGCCGGCCCACGCCCGCCGACGCCGTCGCCCGCCTTGACGCCACGCTTCCCGGCCGGCCGCTCGCCACCCTTGCCGACACCCAGGCGATCGGCACCGCCGACCCCGCCTCCCGTGCCGTGTGGCAGGCGCACCGCCGCCGCATGGCCGTCCGCGCCGCCGAGGCACGGCCGGTCAGGCCCGACCTGCGGCTGTCGTCCCGCGATGCCTTCGGTCTGCGCTACGTGGCGCTGACCGGCCTTGTGATCGCCGCGCTGTTCGGCTCGTTCTGGCGCGCCGCCTCGGTCACCGGCCTGACCGGCACCCCGGCCGAGGCGCTGGTCGCCGGCCCGTCCTGGGAAGGCTGGCTGCAGCCGCCCACCTACACCGGCAAGCCCGCGCTCTACCTCAACGACATCACCGCAGCCGCGATCGAGGTGCCGGTCGGCACCCGCGTGCAGGTCCGCCTCTACGGCGAGATCGGCAGCCTGACGCTGGCTGAAACCGTCTCCGGCCGCGCCGGGCTCGACGCGCCGCCCGCCTCCGAACCGGCGCAGGATTTCGAGGTGGCACGGTCGGGACAAATCGAAATCTCCGGCCCCGCCGGCCGTGCCTGGGCGATCACCGCCATCGCCGACGCCCCGCCCCTGATCCGCACCACAGGCCCCGCCACCCGCGAGAACGACGGACGCATGCGCCTGCCCTTCGCCGCCGAGGACGACTACGGCGTCAGCGCCGGCCGCGCCGAGATCACCCTCGACCTCGCCGCCGCGGGCCGCCGCTACGGGCTCAGGATCGAGCCCGAGGCGCGCGCGCCGCTGATCCTCGACCTGCCGCTGCCGATGCGCGGCGACCGGGCGAAGTTCGAGGAGGCGCTGGTCGACGACGTCTCCGAACACGCCTTTGCCAACCTACCCGTCCAGGTGCGCCTGCTGGCCGAGGACGCGCCTGGCCAGTCTGGCGCCGCCGAACCCCTGTCGATGGTCCTGCCCGGCAAGCGCTTCTTCGACCCGCTGGCCGGTGCGGTGATCGAGATGCGGCGCGACCTCTTGTGGAACCGCGCCAATGCCCCCCGTGCTTCGGACATCCTGAAAGCCGTCACCCAGGCGCCCGAAGGCTTCATCCGCAACGAAAAGGGCTGGCTGCGCCTGCGCGTGTTGATGCGCGGGCTTGATGCGCAGAAAACCTCGCTGACGCCGGAGATACGCGACGAGATGGCCGCGGAACTCTGGGAAATCGCGCTGCTCTTCGAAGAGGGCGACCTCAACTCCGCACTCGAACGCCTGCGCCGCGCGCAGGAGCGGGTGGACGAGGCGATCCGCAACGGCGCCGATCCCTCCGAGATCGAAGAGCTGATGGAGGAAATGCGCCAGGCGCTCGAGGAATACATGCAGGAGCTCGGCGAACAGGCCGAGCGCGAGGACAACGGCATCGACGAGCCGTCGCAGAACATGGACGGCATGCAGTTCTCCGCCGACCAGCTGCAGGAGATGTTGGACCGGCTGCAGCAGCTGATGGAGGAGGGCCGCACCGCCGAGGCGCAGCAGCTGATGGAGATGATGCGCCAGTTGATGGAGAACATGCAGGTCACGCAGGGTGAGGGCCAGGGCCGGCAGGGTAACCAGTCGATGCGTGACCTGGGCCAGACGCTGCGCGACCAGCAGGGCCTGTCGGACGACGCCTTCCGCGACCTGCAGGAGGGGTTCAACGGCCGCCGGCCCGGCGAAGGCCAGGACGGCCAGGAGGGTGAGGGCCGCCGCAACGGCCAGGGCGAGGGCGAAGGCGGCGACCAGCAGGGCGAGGACGGCCGCTCCCTGGCGGAGCGCCAGGACGATCTGCGCGACCGTCTGCGCGATCTCGGCCGCGGCCAGCTCCCGGGCGATGGAACCGAGGAGGGCGAGGCCGGTCGCCGCGCGCTCGACGAGGCCGGCCGCGCCATGGAAGACGCCGAAGAGGCGCTGCGCAACGGCGACCTGCCCGGCGCGCTCGACCGCCAGGCCGAGGCGATGGAGGCGCTGCGCGACGGCATGCGCAACTTCGGCGAGGCGCTGGCGCAGGAGCAGCGCGAGCGTGACGGCCAGCCGGGTCAAGGCGAGCAGTTCGCCGAAGGCGACCCCAACGGCCAGCGCGACCCGCTGGGCCGTGAACCCGGCAACGCCGCCCGCATCGGCTCTGACCGCAACTTGCTTCAGGGCGAGGATGTCTACCGCCGGGCCGAGGAGCTTCTGGGCGAGATTCGCCGCCGCCAGTCCGACCAGCTGCGCCCCGACGACGAGCGCAGCTACCTGCGCCGGCTGCTCGAACTGTTCTGACGCGCCCGGTCCGCGGGACGGCTCAGCCGGACTGCCCGCTCAGCGCCCGCACCGCGCCCACCGCGCCCTGCACCGCGCCGTCCAGCCACGACCGGAACCCGTCAACCGCCCCCACATAGGCCGCCATCGGGTCCGCCAGCGCGGGCACCATCGCCCCGATCCGCGGCGCGGCCAGGTACAGCGCGACCAGCACCATGGCCAGCGCCGCCACCATCAGGAACCCGCTGCGGAACCCGCTGCGGCGCTGTGAAGCGGCGGCGTACTCGTCCCCCATCGCCTCGCCCCGCGCATCCGCGCCGGGCCGCAGGGTCGAATTGATCTCCTCGATATCCGGCAGCAGATCGCGCTGCCGCGGCGTCCGCTCCGCGCCCGGCGGAGGCAGAACGGAATCGACCGGCGCAAGCCCCAGGTCGGGCTGCGTCTCGATCACCACCGTCTCGCGGCGGCGGGCCTCGGTCTCGCGCGCCGCCTCCTCGCGCAGGACGGAAAGCACGTTCTCGTCGATCCGCCGCGGCGCCCGGCCGATCGGCGCGTCGTCGTCCGCTGCCTCGTCCGCCGCCTCGGGCGCCGTCGCGGCCGGTGCTTTCGCGACCGCGGACGGCGCGGCGCCGTGAACCTCGACCTCGGCAACCTCTGCCTCGACCGTGTCGGGATGGACCTGGAACCAGGCGTGTCCGCAGTTCGAACACTGCACGTCGCGGCCGTTCGCCGGGATCGAACTGTCGTCGACCTCGTATTGTGCGTCGCAGTTCGGGCAAGTCAGCCGCATTCCTGCCGGTCTCCCGTCGTCCCGTAGCTCTGGCCTCAACTTGTAGCGCTGGTCCTTCGCTTATCCAAGCCTTTGCCGCAACGCGCCGGACGGCAAGGTTGAAGTCGCCGGCCGCTTCGGCAAAACTGCCACCGCACCGCCGCAGGACCACCCCCTTCAGATGATCGCCTTCGACAACGTGGCCTACAGCTATGGCGGCGGCGAACTTCTGGCCGACGTCAGCCTGCGTCTGGCGCCGGGCAGCTTCCATTTCCTGACCGGGCCGTCTGGCGCGGGCAAGACCACGCTGTTGCGGCTGGCCTATGCCGATCTGATGCCGACCAAGGGCCGCATCGACCTGTTCGACCGCGACATCACGACCCTGTCGCGCGACGACATCGCCCGGTCCCGCCGCCGCATGGGCATCGTCCACCAGGACTGCCAGTTTCTCGACCACCTGCCGCTGGCCGCCAACGTGCTGCTGCCACTTGCGGTCTCGGGCAAGGACACGGTGCCCGACGACCTGCAGGACCTGCTGTCCTGGGTCGAGCTCTCGGGCCTTGCCGACGCGCTTCCGCCGCAGCTGTCCGGCGGCGAGCGCCAGCGTGCCGCATTGGCCCGCGCGCTGATCATGTCGCCCGATGTCATCCTCGCTGACGAGCCCACCGGCAACCTCGACTGGGAGATGTCGCAACGCCTGCTGACGCTGCTGATCGAACTGAACCGCATGGGCAAGACGATCCTGATCGCCACCCATGACCTGAACCTGATCCGCAGCGCCAAGTCCCAGGTCTCCACCCGCGTGCTGCGCATCGCGCAGAAGCGCGTCACCCTCGCCGGGGCCGATCTCTGATGGCCGCGCGCGCGCCCGACCGCGTGGTCCCGCCCTCCGGGCCCACCGCCTGGCTGACCAGCTTCACCGCCGCCGCCATGGCCTTCCTTGCGGTCTTCGCCATCGCGCTGTCGCTGGCCGCCGACCGCCTGGCCGAACGCTGGGCCGAAAGCCTCGCACGCACCGCCACCGTGCGCATCTCCGCCGCGCCCGAGCAGATCGACATCCAGGCCGCGGCGGTCCTCGAGGTGCTGGCGACCACGCCCGGCGTCGGCTCCGCGCGCGCGCTGAGCGATGCCGATACCCGCGCGCTGCTGGCCCCCTGGTTCGGACCGGACCTGCCGCTCGACGCCCTGCCGATCCCCCGGCTGGTGGAACTGACCGAGACCGGCCCGGGCTACGACAGCGAGGGCCTGCGCCTGCGGCTCCAGGCCGAGGCGCCCGGCGCCGTCCTCGACGACCACGCCCGCTGGCAACGGCCCCTGGCGCAGGCCGCAGGCCGCCTGCGCCTGCTCGGCCTCCTGTCGATCCTGCTCATCGGCCTGACGACGGCCGCGATGATCACGCTGGCCGCCACCGCAGCACTCAACGCCAATGCCCAGGTGATCCGCGTCCTGCGTTTGGTCGGCGCCCGCGATGCCTGGATCGCCCGCGCCTTCACCCGCCGCTTCACCCTGCGCGCCTTCTGGGGCGCGCTGGCCGGCACCGCCGCCGGCACCGCTGGAGTGACGGCGCTGCCCGGGGTGGCCGAGGCCGGCGGTTTCCTCACCGGCCTCGGCTTTTCCGGCCTGGCCTGGTTCTGGCCCCTCGTCCTGCCGCCCGCCGCCGGCCTTGTCGCCTTCCTCGCCACCCGGCTGGCCGCTTTCCGCAAACTTCGGGAGCTTCGCTGATGCCCTATCCGATCCAGTTGCTGCTCTCGCTGCTCTTCGTCATCCAGATGTATCTTGCCCTTCCCGTAGTGGCGCTGTGGTGGATGCCACTCGTGCTCATCGACCGCGACAACGCCCACCGCGCGGCCCACGCCTACTGCCGCTGGGTCCGCCTGACGGCACGCCTGCTTGTCGGACTGCGGTCCGAGGTCCGCGGCACGCCGCCCAGCGGGGAATGCGTGGTCGCCGCCAAGCACCAGAGCTTCTTCGACATCCTCATCGTCTTCTCCGCCCTTCCCCGGTCGAAATTCATCATGAAGAAGGAACTGGTCTGGGCCCCGATCGTTGGCTGGTACTCGCTGAAGATGGGCTGCATCCCGGTCGACCGCGGCAAGCGTGGACAGGCCATCGCGCAGATGAAGGCCGGCGTGCTGGCCGGCGCCGACCGCCCGGGACAACTGGTGATCTATCCGCAAGGCACCCGGGTCGCCCCGGGCAAGTACCTGCCCTACAAGGTCGGCACCGGCGTGCTCTACGCCGAGCTCGGCCAGCCCTGCGTGCCGGTCGCGGTCAACGTCGGGGTGTTCTGGCCAAAGCGCGGCATCCTTCGCCGCCGCGGCACGGCCGTGGTCGAATTCCTCCCGGAAATTGCCCCCGGCCTGACGGTCCCGGACTTCATGGCCAAACTCGAGGCCGCCATCGAACCGGCCTCCGACCGGCTCATGGCCGAGGCTGGGTTCAAGGCCTGAGCGCGCAACCCGCCACCATTGCCCACCTTCCCGATACGCTGGCTGCCGCGGGCGACCCTCGCCCCGCCCTACCCGGGGCGAAGGGCCACCTCGCCCCGGACGATGCGCTGGACGATCCCGGCCCCGTGGTTGCGGCGCCCAGGGCCGTTGCCCGCGAAGTGCCCCCGCCGAAAGCGAAGCGGCGCAGCACGGCTGGATAACCCCGTCCCGGGCTTGACCCGGGACCTCGCCATCAGCCGACACCTCTGCGCGCGCGAGGGGCCCCGGGTCAGGCCCGGGCGGGTGTTCAACGGACGGAGCGCGTACCACCCGTCAGCTCAGCGGGCAGTCCGCCACCTCCAGATCGACCGCCAGCCGCGCCTCAGGCCCATATGGCAGGCCGGAGAGGTTGATGTAGAGGTCTCCGCCCTTGGCGAAAATGTCGCCGTCCTCCACCGCCAGCGTGGTGAAATCGCGGTCCAGCGTCACCCTCTCGAACAGTGCGCATTCGGTCTCGAAGCTCAGGATGAACCCGTTGAACGCGGCCACCAGGAACTGCCCCTCCCCCGCCGGCGAGGGATAGCTGAGCTCGATCCGGGTCGCCGCGATTTCGACCTGCACCGGCACCACCGTCAGCCCGTTGGCCAGCGCCTCTTGCGGAATCCCGAACTCGATGGCGCCGTCCACCTTGACCGTCCGCCCGACCATCTGCCCCAGCGGATGGTCCGGATCGTCCCAGGCCGCGCCGCCCAGCGTCACCAGCCGCCCCTCCAGCGTCCCGGCCAGCGCCGGGGCGGAAAGCGCAGCAAGTACAAGGGCAAGGCACAGACGCATGAGCATCAACTCAGCGGGCAGTCGGCGACCTCGACCTCCACCACCAGCCTGCTGCCGGGGTGGTAGTCCAGGCCCTCGACATTCACGTACAGCGCCGCGTCCCTGACGAACAGCCCGTCATCCCGGACCGGCAGCGTCGTCTCCGCCCGGTTGATCCGCACCGCGTCAAACAGCGCGCAGGTCCCGGCGAAACGAAGCACATAGCCGTTGAATTTCGCCGGCCAGAACCGCCCCGCGCCGGCCGTCTCGTCATAGCTGAACGTCACCCGCGTCGGACGGATGTCAACCAGCACCGGCACCACATCGAGAAAGTCCGACCGGAACTCCGGCCCCATGCCGAACTCCACCCCGTCGCCCACCGTCACGGTGCGCCCGGTGGACGAAAGCAGCGGCCGGTCCGGATCGTCATAGGTCAGCACGTTCAACGCCACCGTGCGACCCTCCAGCGTGCCCCCCGCGACCGCGGGCAGGGCGCTCAGCAACGCGGCGAGGGCCAGGGCAAGGCGAAGGATCATCCTCGCAGTCTAGGCGCGGACAGCCGCCGCCGATACCGGAAAATCCCCCGGCGCACGCAGCGTTTACCTGACCCCAATCCCTAACAAACCCTGAATCGAATCGCGCAAGCTACTGGAATCAATCAGACAAAAAAGTGTCCCACCGTGTGACGCTCACCCCGCCGCCAGCTTCAGCACCAGGATTCCGGCCAGGATCAGGAGGATCCCCGCCACCCGCAGCGCGTTCACCGGCTCGCCGAACAGCCAGACCGCCGCCATCGCCGTCCCCGCCGCTCCGATCCCGACCCAGACCGCATAGGCGGTGCCGACCGGCAGCGTCCGCATCGCGATCGAGAGCAGCCAGATCGACAGCAACGCCACAGCCACACTCAGCACCGCAGGCACCGGCTTCCTGAACCCGTCGGAATACTTCAGCCCCAGCGCCCAGCCTGTCTCCATCAGTCCGGCAATGACCAGGATTGCCCAGGCGTTCACGCTGCCAGCCCCTTCGACCCCATCTCGACGAACTTCGCCCGCCGTTCGCGGACGTAGACCTCGCGCGTCTTGCCCGTCAGTTCCTTCAGCATCAGCTCGATGGCCTTGCCGACCGCCTCCACCGTCTCCTTGCGTCCGCGTTGCGCGCCGCCCACGGGTTCCTTCACGATCCGGTCGATGATGCCCAGCTTCTGCAGGTCCTGCGCCGTCAGCCGCAGCGCCTCGGCCGCCTCGCGCATCTTCTCGGCGTCCTTCCACAGGATCGAGGCACAGCCCTCGGGCGAGATCACCGAGTAGATCGAATGCTCCAGCATGGCGATCCGGTTCGCCGTGGCGAAGGCCACCGCCCCGCCCGAGCCGCCCTCGCCGATCACCACCGAGATCAGCGGCACGCCCAAAGCCAGGCATTTCTCGGTCGACCGGGCGATCGCCTCCGCCTGCCCCCGCTCCTCGGCACCCTTGCCGGGATAGGCGCCCGGCGTGTCGATCAAGGTCACCACCGGCAAGTTGAAGCGGTCGGCGAGATCCATCAGCCGGATCGCCTTGCGGTAGCCCTCCGGCCGCGCCATGCCGAAGTTGCGCTCGATCCGGGTCTTGGTGTCGTGGCCCTTCTCTTGCCCGAGCACCACCACCGCCTGGTCGTTGAACCGCGCCGTCCCGCCCATCACCGCATGGTCATCCGAAAACCCCCGGTCGCCGGCGAGCGGCGTCCATTCGGTGAACAGCGCGTCGATGTAGTCGCGGCAGTGCGGCCGGTCGGGGTGGCGGGCCACGAGGCACTTCTGCCAGGGGGTCAGCCCCTTGTAGAGGTCGCGCAGCGAGGTCTCCGCCTTGCGGTCCAGCGCCTCGGCCTCGCGCGCGATGTCCAACGCGGGGTTCGCCCGGGCCAGGGCGCGCAGCTCCTCGGCCTTGCCCTCGATCTCGGCGAGCGGCTTTTCGAAGTCGAGGTACTGCATTCGCGCCTCCACATGCGACAGAGGGCTATATGCGTCCCGCTGGACATGGATGCAACTCGGCAAGATCTGCGCTGCGGCATTGGGACCGACGGGCCGGCGGGCGGGACACCGATGGCACCGGACCGCGAGTGCTGCGGGCCGCTGAAATCGCGGCCCCGAAACAGCGGCGGGGGGGGGGGCCCGGGGCGCGCGCGCCCCGCCAGCCCCCAATGGCGCCCGGGGCGGCCACCCCCCCGCGGGGGGGGGGGGGTGTGAAAAAGGCCCCCCGGCGGGCG
>JANOGU010000078.1:0-6101 GCA_031406135.1 Rhodobacterales bacterium | reverse complement strand
CCAAGTCCAGTGGGGCGCCCGCCTCTCCTTCTAGCCACCCGAAAACCAGGAGCCCCCGGCCTCCACCGCCCGGCGCGAGAGGGTGGCGATGATGTCGTCGGCCTCGAAGCCGGGGATTTCCAGGCAGGGGACGCTGAAGGCGCGAGTGGCCTCGCGGGTCAGCGGGAACTGCGGGCGCAGGTCTTCGGGCGGCTCGGGGCGGTTGGCCTTGTAGAGGGGGTAGATCTGGTTGCGGAAGGTCTTGGACGAATAGTCGAAGATCACCGCGAGATGGGTCGCAGCCTCGGCGCCGCGCTCCTTGGAAATCTCCGACCACAGCAGGTTGCAGAAGCCCGAGACGGCGCCCACCGGCAGCCCGTCGGACTTGCGCGTCAACGGCGGCATCGCGTGGTAGGCGCGGAAGATGTAGGCCGACCCGTCGATCAGATGCAGGTGGTGTCCCTTGCCGAATGTCATCGCGGCGCCCCCCGAAACTTCCGGGTCCCGTGATGGCACGAAGCGGGCGGGCGTGCCACCCTGTCGCGCCGCAGTGAAAGCGTCACACGGTGGGACATTTTTTTATTGCAGGTATTCCAGCGGGTTACGAGGTCAAATTAGAGGTTTGTTAGGGAATCCGGAAGTGTTAACGGGCCGTGCGGAGGCCACCACGCGCGGCCAGCAGAGCCACAGCGTCACCGCCCGCGTGACGTTCAGCACCATCAGTGCGGCCCAGAGCCCGTGGTTGCCGAAGGCGGGCAGGAGCAGCGTCAGCGCGGCGGCGTAGACGGCGACGGAGACCAGCATCGCATCGCGCATCTCGCGCGTGCGGGTGGCGCCGATGAAGATGCCGTCGAGCATCCAGCTTGCCACCCCCACCAGCGGCGCGGCGATCAGCCAGGGCAGGTAGATGCGGGCCTCGGCCCGGACTTCTGGCGCGGTGGTCATCAGGTCGATGATGGCGGGTCCGAAAAGGGCGAAGGCGGCGCAGAGCAGCACGGTGCCCAGAAACGCCCAGAGCGAGGACGCGCGCGCGGCGGCCAGAAGCGCGGGGACCGAGGCCGCGCCGACCGCCTGCCCTACCAGCGCCTCGGCCGCGAAGGCAAAGCCGTCCAGCGCGTAGGCGGCGATCTCGATGAATTGCAGGAGGACCTGGTTCGCCGCCAGCGTGACGTCGCCCATCCCGGCGCCGAGGAAGATGAAGGCGGTGAACGACAGTTGCAGCCCCACCGAGCGGATCACGATGTTGCCGTTGACCGAGCCCATCCGCGCCAGCGCCGCCCGGTCGGCCAGCCGCGCCCTCGCCGCCAGCCAGACCGGCCCAAAGGCCGTGCGGCAGAACCACAGCCCCAGCGCCAGCCCGGACCACTCGGCGAAGAGCGTGGCCACCGCGACCCCCGGCACGCCCCAGCCGAGGCCGAGCACGAACCACAGGTCGAGCGCGATGTTCACCCCGTTGATCCAGAGCTGCAATGCGAACACCGCGCGCGTCCGTTCCAGCGCGATCAGCCATCCGGTGACGGCATAGAGCGCGATGGTCGCGGGGGCGCCCCAGATGCGGATCGCGAGGTACTGGCGCGCCAGCGCCTCCACCTCCGGCCCGGCGGGGGCGAGTTTGAAGGCGGCGGCAAAGAGGGCTGCCTGCACAACAATCAGGACGACCCCGGCGGCCAGCCCGATCAGCAGCGCGCGATACAGCACCGCAGCCCGCTCCGGCGCATCCCCCGCCCCGTGCGCCTGCGCGGCAAGGCCCGAGGTGCCCATGCGCAGGAAACCGAAGACCCAGTAGAACGTCGCCAGCGTGATCGCGCCCAGGCCCACCGCGCCGATCGGCGCGGCCTGACCCAATTGCCCGACGACGCCGGTGTCCACCGCGCCCAAGAGCGGCACCGTGGCGTTCGACAGCACGATGGGCAACGCAACCCGCAGCACCCGGCGGTGCGTGACGTCTTCCGCTCTCACGCCGTATCCGGCATCAGGAAATGCCCGGTGGCCTGGGCGAAGGGCCGCGCCCGGTTGTCCTGCCAGGCCTCGACATGCACGCTGGCATAGCGGCGCCCCGAGCGGTTGACGCGGGCGCGGGCATAGGCATCGCGCGGCAGGCCGGTGCGCAGGTAATCGACGGTGAAGTCGATGGTCTTGGGCAGGACCAGCGGCCCCGGCGCGGCGGGATCGATGCGCCCGGCCTCCATCCCTTCCCAGAGCGAAGTCCAGGCCAGTTCGACGATGGCGGCAATCTCAAGGAACGCGGCCGTCGCCCCGCCGTGCAGGGCGGGGAGGACCGGGTTGCCGATCAGGGCGTCGCGAAACGGCAGAAGTGCGGTCAGCTCGTCGCCGCGGCGGTCGAACTGCACGCCCAGGAAGGCGATATAGGGCACCCCCTCGACCAGCCGCCGCAGCGCCGCGTCGCGCCGGCCCCTCACCACCTGCACCGGCTCTGGCGGCGGCCTCATCCGCGCCGCTCCACGGTGAAGGCGGCGGTGACCGTGGCGACCGGCCGGGCCTCGTCACCGTCGGTCGCCACCGCGCGGACGAAGGCCACGGTGCGGGTCATGTGGTAGCATTCCGCCCGCGCGGTGATCCGCTGGCCCGGGGTGGCGGGACGCATGTAGTCGATGCGCAGGTCGAGCGTCGCGGTGGAGGCGGGACCGGTCGGGTGGGCCATCACCGCCGCGCCGGCGGCCGTGTCCATCAGCGCGAAGACCGCACCGCCGTGGATCACGCCGGTGGCCGGATCACCCACAAATCGCGCGTCCCAGTCCATCGAGATCGTGGCCTGCCCGGCGTCGATGTCATCGAGCCGCATCCCCAGCGCGCGCGAATGCGGCAGGGCGGCGATGAAGGCCTGCGCCGCCCGCTGCACCGCTGCCCTGTCCACCCCGGTCATGGCCCGCTTGTCCCGCATCACGATCCCGGGCGCAACCGTTGCGCGAATGCCCTGTTGCGCCTAGGCTCCGGTCCCGGAGGAGGCTCCGCGCCATGCCGGAAAAGCGGCTCACCTTCAAGGAGATGTGCAGCAGGTTCGAGGTCACGCCCCGGACGCTGCGCTACTATGAATACATCGAGCTTCTCGCCCCCGAGAAGGACGGCCGCGCGCGGTTCTACACGCCCCGCGAAGTGGCGCGGATGACGCTGATCCTGCGCGGCCGGCGCTTCGGCTTCTCGCTCGAGGAAATCCGCCAGTGGCTGCTGATCTACGGCAAGAAGGGCGAGCGCGAACAGCTTGGCGCCTTCGTCGCGCTGGCCGACCGCCAGCTGGTCGACCTGGAAAAGCAGAAAGCGGAACTCGACACCACGATCGCCGACCTGCGGGCGTTGCGGCAGACCGCGTTGGACGGGCAGGAACCGCCGGACGGAACCTGATCGCGCCGCGTCCGGCCGGGCCTTCCGGCGCCGCAGGAGGCCGCCGCCGACCCCGTCACCCCGGTCCGGCGGATGACGTGACGTAACAGTCACGTCAGGCGGCGCCCCTCTAGTAAGCTCGCCCCGGAACGCTCAGATGCGCGCCGCCCGGGGGATTTGACCGGCGGGCGAGAAACCTGTGCGAGAGAACGATGACCGATTTCATGACCATCCGCGAAATGTGCGACGCCTTTGACGTGACCCCGCGCACCCTGCGGTTCTACGAGCAGAAGGAGCTGCTGGCCCCCCGGCGCGAGGCGACGAAGCGCCTCTTCACCCGGCGCGACCGCGCGCGGATGAAGCTGATCCTGAAGAGCAGGCGCTTTGGCCTGCCGCTGGAGGACATCCGCCAGTTGCTCGACCTCTACGAGACCGCCGGCTCGGCCGAGCAGGTCCGCAAGAGTTTCGAGGTCGCCGCCGCGCGACTCGTGACGCTGGAGGCCGAACGCGCCGCGCTCGACGCCACCATCGCCGAGCTGAAAGCCCAGATGGCCTGGGGCGCCGAAGTTCTGCAAGCCGCCTGACACCGGACCAAAGGGAGAGGACCGATGCCGACCTACACCGCCCCCGTCAAGGACATGCAGTTCCTGCTGCACGAGGTCCTGAACGTGTCCGCCGGCACCACGCCCGGCTATGCCGACCTTGATCCCGGTTTCACCGCGGCGGTGCTGGAAGAGGCGGGGAAAGTGGCGGCCGAGGTCCTTGCCCCGCTCAATGCGGTGGGCGACCGCGAAGGCTGCGTGCTGGAAAACGGCGTGGTGCGCACGCCGAAGGGCTTCGCCGAAGCCTTCCAGGCGATGAAGGACGGTGGCTGGACCGCGCTCGACTGCGACCCGGACTACGGCGGCCAGGGCCTGCCGTATCTGATGGGCACCGCGGTGGGGGAGATTTTCGTCGCCGCCAACATGGCCTTCAACATGTACCAGGGCCTGACGCACGGCGCCTACTCGGCGATCCGCGCGCATGGCACGATGGAGCAGAAGGCCACCTACCTGCCGAAGATGGTCGCCTGCGACTGGACCGGCACGATGAACCTGACCGAGCCGCACTGCGGCACCGATCTCGGGCTGATGCGCACCAGGGCCGAGCCGCAGGCGGACGGCAGCTACCGGATCACCGGGCAGAAGATCTTCATCTCCGCCGGCGAGCACGACCTGGCGGCGAACATCATCCACCTCGTCCTCGCCAGGGCGCCGGGCGGCGGCGAGGGGACCAAGGGCATCTCGCTCTTCATCGTGCCGAAGTTCCTGGTGAACGCGGACGGCGCGCTCGGCGCGCGCAATTCGCTCTCGGTCGGCAAGATCGAGGAGAAGATGGGCATCCATGGCAACGCCACCTGCGTGATGAACTACGACGGCGCGACCGGCTGGCTGTTGGGCGAGATGCACAAGGGCATGCGCGCCATGTTCACGATGATGAACGAGGCGCGGCTGGGCGTTGGGCTGCAGGGCTACGCGGTGGCGGAAGCCGCCTACCAGAACGCGGTGGCCTACGCCCGCGACCGGCTGCAGGGCCGCGCGGTGACCGGGGCGGAGAACCCCGCGGGCCCCGCCGATCCGCTGATCGTGCACCCCGATATCCGCCGCAACCTGATGGACCAGAAGAGCTTTGTCGAAGGCGCGCGCGCGCTGACCTTCTGGGCCGCCTCGCTGATCGACCGTTCGGTACGGTCGGACGACGCGGCGGCCGAGGGGCTGGTGTCGCTGATGATCCCGGTGATCAAGGGCTTCCAGACCGACAAGGGCTTCGAGATGGCGGTGGCCGCGCAGCAGGTCTATGGCGGGCACGGCTATATCGAGGAATGGGGCATGTCGCAGTTCGCCCGCGACGCCCGCATCGCCCAGATCTACGAGGGCGCCAATGGCGTGCAGGCGCTGGACCTCGTGGGGCGGAAACTGGCCCAGGACGGTGGCAAGCACGTCATGGCCTTCTTCGAGATGGTGAAGGCCGAGTGCAAGTCGCATGACGGCGACGCCCGGATGGCGGGTTTCGTGGAGCCGCTGAAGACGGCGTCCAAGCAGCTGCAGCAGGCCGCCATGTTCTTCATGGCCCAGGGCATGAAGAACCCTAATGCCGCGCTGTCGGGCAGCTACGACTTCATGCACCTGATGGGCCAGGTCTGCCTGGGGCTGATGTGGACTCGGATGGCGAAGGCCGCGCATGTGGCGCTGGACGCGGGTGCGGCCGACCGCGGCTTCTACGAGGCCAAGATCGCCACCGGGCGCTACTTCATGGCCCGCAGCCTGCCGGCCTGCGCGATGCACCTCGCGCGCATCGAAACCGGCGCCGAGCCGGTGATGGCGCTGCCCGCTGAAGCCTTCTGACCCCTCCCGGACCAAAATTTTTGAGGAAAAATTTTGACCCGGCCGCACCGGAGCCGCCAGATGCCCAAGCGCCTGCGCCTGACCCGACGCTTCAACGTCGCCATGACCGAGGACGGCTACCGCCGCTTGCGCGGCTTTGCCGAAGCCGCCGGACTGGACGAGGGCGAGGCGCTGTCGTTCCTGTTCGAGAACTGGACCTCGGTCATCGACGAGGACAACCTGACCCACCGTCTGCGCCTGTTCAATGCCGAACTGGAGGCGCGCAAGGCCTGACCGGCGCGCGAGGGGAGGCGTGGGCCGTGGGTATTTGGGCAAAGATGAAGCACTGGGTTGCGTCCCGGACCGGCGGCCGTGGCCGAATGGGGATGGACCCGCTCGCGGCCCGGGACAGCTTCACCT
>JANOGU010000041.1:0-5579 GCA_031406135.1 Rhodobacterales bacterium | reverse complement strand
GAAAGTTTGCGAGCGATTTGCAGTTTTCCTTTCCCCTGCGTTCACCTTTGTGTTAGAACCAGTTCACCGCGCAGGATTGGCCTGCCCAGAATTTTTTTTGCAACATCGCGGCCCGTGCCGCCCTGATTCAAGGAGCATCCGGATTATGGCCCTCAAGAAGGACGACAAAGGTAAAAAGGGCAAGGGCGGGGACGAGGACGAAGAAGACGCCTTCATGCCGCTGGAGAAGGTGTTCCAGAAGCTGAAGTCCGGCCCGATGAACTTCGCCATGTTCCTGACCGGCAACGCGGACGAGCCGGTCAAGTTCGCCGCACACAAGAAGCAGCCCACGGCACGGTTGAAGCGCCAGGCGAAGGAAGCCGCGGGAACCAACAAGGGCGCCCTGGGCGTGGTGTCTCTCGACAGCGGCGTTCTGAGCCTCGCGGTCGAGGACGACAAGATCCCGAAGTCCATCGGCAAGAAATTCAAGAAAATGCTGAAGACGCAGGGGTTCATCAAATTCCGGCCGCGCATCGTCCTGCCGGGTGGCGTGGAACTCGGCGACTACGACGAAGATGACGACGACGAGGCGATCGAGGAGCTGACCGGCGGCGGCGGCAAGGAAGATTCCAAGGAAGACAAGGAAGAGGCGGCGAAGGACGCCTTCGCCAAGCGCGCCGACGAGGTCGACACGCTGGTCGACAAGGGCGGCGAAGGCATCAAGGCGCGCGTCGACGAGTTCAAGGAGAAGCTCGAGGTTTCCCGCCGTCTGGCCTGGGACGGAGAATTCACCGATGCGCTGGAATCGCTAGACGCGCTGCGCAAGGAGGTCGAGGACGCGGTCAAGGAGGCCAAGGGCAGCGAGGGCGGCAAGAAGCAGGAGACCAAGACGCCCGATGGCCACGGCATGGGCGTGGACATCGGCGGGGCCGTCGGCGGGGCCGTCGGTGGGGCCATGGGCGGCGTCGGCAAGGCCATCAAGACCATCGGCGGCGTGCTCGGCGTCAAGACCATCGGCGACCCGGAAAAGCAGAAGGCGGCCGACAAGGCCAAGGCCGACATCGGCGCGCTGATAAAAAAGATCGACGCGAACGTGAAGGTTCTGGGCGCCGCTGCGATCATGCTGAAAGCGACGCTGAAGGTGGCGCTGACGCTGAGCCTCGTCTTCAACATCGATGCTGCGGTCAAGATCATCGCCGAGGTGACCGCCAAGCTGGAGGCGCTGCTCAAGGGCGGCGGCGAGCCCGGAAAACCGGGCAAGCCCGGAGCGCCTGGTGCGCCCGGAGCGCCTGGTGCACCCGGTGCGCCCGGCAAGCCGGGGTCGAAGGAGGATGCCGAGCTCAAGGAGAAATGCGAAGAGGCGGTCACCATCCTCGAAACACTGGTCGAGACCGCCGATGCCGAGATCTCAGGACAGGCGTCAAAGCTGCTGAAAATGCTGCTTTCCGTGCTCAAGGCCAACGACATGAAAAAGGCCAAGGGCGTGATGGTCGTCATCACCCGGTTCATCGAGAACGTGCTCGAGGACTTTGGCGACATCGATCCCGATGACGAGCCGGCCCAGGGCGGCGGAGGTGGTGGCGGCGGCGGCGGCGGCGGCGGCGGGTCGGGCACAGGGACTGGCACGGGCACTGGCACGGGCACGGGCACCGCGAATGCGGGCGGCGGAACCGGCGGCGGCGGCACCGGCGGCAAGTCGGAGTCCGGCGGCAACACGCAGGGCGTGAACGTCACCGTCAATGCCGGCGGTGGCGCCGGCGGCAGTTCCAACGCGGCTGGCGGCGCCGGCGGCAGCTCCAACGCGGGCGGCGGCAGTGCCAACGCCACTGGCGGAAGCGGCACGGGCGGTGCCGCCACGGGCGGCGCTGCCAAGGGCGGCGGCGGCGGCGGAGGTGGCGGAGGTGGCGGTGGCGGCGGTGGGGGAGGCGGCGGTGGGGGAGGCGGCGGCGGCGGCAAGACCGACGATGCCGAGAAGTTCAAGCAGCAGGCGATCCAGATTTCCGTGACCGCGCAGGCCTCGGCGACGGCCGCGGCCAAGTCGGCCTCGGACGCGGCGGCGAGTTCCGACGCCGCGGCCAAGGCGCAGGCCGAGGCCGAGGCCATCGCGACCGACTGCGAATACAAGGTCGGCAAGGGACGCGGCGCGGCCTGCCGCAAGGAATGCGACGCGGTGAAGGCCGCGGCGCAGGCGGCGGCCACGGCGAAGGCCTCGGCCCAGGCCTCCTCGCAGGCCTGCGCCCAGTCCTCTGCGGCGGCCACGGCCTCGGCCAACGTGACGGTCAACGGCCAGGGCGTGGCGGCGACGCAGGCTTCGGCCGACGCGGCCGCGCGGTCCAAGACCGAGGCGGAGCCGCACGCTCAAGCCGCGGCCAAGGCCCAGGCCGACGCATTGGCGGCGCTGGAACGCTGCAAGGCCGAGAAGGACAAGGCGATCACCGCTGCCGAGAAGGAAAAGACCGACGCGCTGGCGGCGTCGAAGGCGATCGTCGACACGATGAAGGCGACGCTGGCCGGCGCTAGTTCGGCCGGCGCTATGGGCCTCACGATGATGATGCCGGCGCTCAAGGCGAATCGGGTGTCGCAGGAGGCCATCGTGCAGAAGGCTACGCCCAACCGCGGCTCCATCGGTGAGGCGCAGCGCGGCGAGTTGGAAGTGCACGAGGACCAGTGCCAGAAGATCATCCTCGATGCGCAGACCCTGCTGACCAAGGCCGCCCAGAAGATGGCGGACGACGCCAAGCAGAAGGCGGAAGAGAAGAAGTCCTGGTGGGACAAGATCAAGGGCGACGGCGACAAGGCCAAGGAAGAAGCCAACGAGAAGAACGGCCTGTTCGACAAGGCGAAGGGTCTCTTCGGCGGCTTCGTCAGCAGCAAGGTCGGCGGGCTGCACAGCGCGCTGCAGGCCAAGGCGGCCGAGGTCGGCCAGCACAACGAAGCCGGCGGAAAAGCCATTACCGAAATCGACAGCGGCGTCATGAACCTGTTCGGCGCGGTGTCCAAGGCCGCATCGGGCTTCCTCGACTCGGTCAGTTCAGGGAAGGTCGATGGCGGCATCGGCACGCTTATGGCCACCGGCCAGGCGCTGGCGACCCTGACCGTCGGCGTGAGCAAGGCGTCGGTGGACTTCGGCCAGGCCCTGATCGCGGGCGAGCAGGCAGCGGAGACCGAGGTCGAGCACATCAAGACCGGCGCCGTGAATGCCGCGGCGCCGATCATCAGCGACGCGGCGAAGTCGGTGGGCCTGACCGGCCCGCAGGCGGTGGGGATGCTGAACGTGGCCCGCCAGGGGCCAACCACGATGCTGGGGCTGATCCACCCGCTTCTCGGTGCCGCTGCCCAGTATGGCGGCAGCAAGTTCATGGAGGCGCTGGCCGACGCGACCAAACAGAAGGAAGCCGGCGAGAAGGCCAACACCGACATCGTCACCAACATCGAGAAGACCAAGGGCGACCTGCAGACCACGCACCAGGGCAAGTCGGACGAGATCAAGGCCGCGGGCGAAGCGGCCGTGGAGTCCGCCAAGCCGGTGCACGAGACCGCCAAGAAGAAGGCCGAGACCGAGACCGAGGCCGAGAAGGGCTATACCGGCCTGTTCGAGGAATACGGCAAGTTCGCCGAGGACATTGCCAAGCCGCTGGTCGAGGGCCTGAAGACGGCGCGCACCGGGCTTGGCACCGATGTCACCAAGTTCGACGGCATCTTCTCGGGCATCACCGAGGCGCTGGGTGGCCTGGGCGACAAGGTGAAGTCGCTGGTCGAGGGTATCCTGCCCGACTTCGGCGACGATCCGGTGGAACCGAAGAAGAAGGAACTGGACGAGACGCTGAAGACGGTGTCGGACAAGACCAAGGAGCTGGAAACCAAGGACAAGGAAGCCACCTCGGCCTTCGACAAGGTGAAGACCGCGGGGACGGAATGGCTGAAGGCTCTGGAAGAAGAGGGCAAATCGGCACTGGAAGCGGTCCAGGGCATTTCCGGCGCAGCGGCCGGCGGCATGGCCGGCTTCAAGGACAACATGATCGCGGACATCGTCAAGAGGCTCGCGGGCTTGGATGATTCCTCGGCAAAGATTGCTCCGATTGGCGGCGCCATCTCCGGCAACGCCCAAAAGATGCGCGATGCCATCAAGAAGCAGATCGAGGACGAGAAAAAGAAGACCGAAGAGGCGATCAAGAAGGGCCAGGAGCTGCTCAAGGCCGAAGTGGACGCATGGAACAAGGCAAGGGAAGCTGGCGAGGCGAACTGGCAAGCGGCCAAGCAGTCCATCGAAGCGGGCGAGAAGGAAGGTACCACGCTTCGGGATGAGGCGATCCAGTCCTACGGCACCTTCGCCAAGAAGCACGTTGACCCGCCGTATGCCGACCTCGTGCAGCTCAAGACCGAACGCGAAGCGCTTGCCGGTGAAATCAACGACATGGCGAAGTCCGGGAACGCCATGCAGGAGGAGGTCGGCAGCATCATCGGCGACCTCGACCGCGCGGGCAAACTGAAGGACTGCAAGGACAAGATCGCCGACATGATCGTCCGCATGCAGGAGATCCACAAGAAAGTGCCGGCGATGAAGACCAAGGCCGACACCGCGCTGAAGGCCCTCAAGGAAGCGTCGGGCAAGGCCAAGACCGAGTTCGAAGCCCGCAAGACCGCGCTCCTGAACGCGGCAAAGCAGCAGGAGGCGGCGCTCACGCCGCTTTACAACAAGGCCATGGGCGGCGACGAGAATGCGCTGAACACGCTCGTCGGGAACACGGCGGACCAGCTTGCGCAATCGAGCGCGCGCGTCGACGAGATGGACAATGCCAAGGGCGACGAGCCGGGCAAGACACGTGTGGACCTCGCCACGTCACATTCGCGAATCAAGAAGATGTGCGACGACGCGAAGAAGAAATACGACGAGGCCGACAAGAAGGCTGGTGCCACGCCGAAGTGAGTGGCTGCTCTTGGGGGGCGGGTTCGCCCGCCCCCTTCAGACCTTCCAGAAGCAGAACGCCACCCAGGCGATCACCAGCGCCAGCGCGCCCCAGATTACCACGCCGAAGAACGCGATCCAGGCCATGAAGATGTAGGCCGAGCCCAGCAGGCCGATGAACAGCCGGTCGCCGCGGGTGGTGGTCAGGCCCAGCACCCCGTCGCGCGGGTTGCCGCCGGGCTGGCGGAACTCCAGGAACCCCATCGTTGCGATGGCCAGCACCAGGAAAGTGAAGAAGGCCACCGTCGCCGGCGTCCAGGCCATCCAGAACCCGCCGAACAGCGGCTGGCTCCAGAACGGCGCGTCGGGCGCCCCGGTCTTGGCCTGCCCCCAGCCCTGCGCCTCCTGCGCGAGTGCCGCGGTACCAGACGTGAAGAACGCTGTGTAACCCGATGCCAGAAAACGCTTTCCGTCCATCACACCCTCCCCAGGGCAAAGCCCTTGGCGATGTAGTTGCGCACGAACCAGATCACGATGGCCCCCGGCACGATGGTCAGGCACCCCGCCGCCGCCAGCAGCCCCAGTTCGTAGCCGGAGGAAGAGGCGGTCTTGGTCATCGTCGCCACGATGGGTTTGGCCTGAACCGCCGTCAGGGTCTTGGCCAGCAGCATCTCCACCCAGGAGAACATGAAGC
>JANOGU010000020.1:0-8199 GCA_031406135.1 Rhodobacterales bacterium | reverse complement strand
CGATCCTGCGGCAGAAGATGGATTTCATCCTGGTCGATGCCGCCGACACGCTGGGGCTCGACCTCGGCGCCGCCACGCGGACCGACCTGCGCAAGATCGCGCATCGCCTGGGCGACGCGCTGCCGGACGAATTCAAGGGGCTGGCCTCGGTGCTGCGCTGGGTCGAGGGCGGCGGCGACTGGCCGCGCATCACCTCGGAGCATCCGGCGTTCTTCTACACGCTGCGGGCGAAGGCCCACAAGGACCGCGACCTGGTCAACATGCTGCTGGCCGAACTGTCGCCGCATGACGTGCGGCAGCTGTTCATCCTGCACAAGGAACAGTTCTACGCCGCCTATGCCGGCTGGTCGGCGACCAAGCAGGCCTATGTGGCGGAATTCCTCGCGAAGGAATATGCGGTGGACAAGGCGGGCGCCCGCACCGCACTGTTCGGGCCGGAGCCGGGGATGGGCGAGCCGCTCAAGGCCGAGCCCGAGCCGCGCCCCAGAACGATGATAGACAGGCCGGGGATCGACGGGGTCGGACCCTGGGGGGCGGTGTCGCGATGATCCTCGGCTGGCTCAGGCTTCTGGCGATCTCGTTGGTAATCCTGACCGTGGTCTATGTGCTGGTCTCGATCTACTCCCGCTCCGTCCGCCGCGAGCGGCTGGAAGAGACCTTCGACGCCGGGGGTGTGGCGGGCGACCGCGACACCTATATTGCCGAAGGCATGAAGGCCTACGAGCAGGGCCTGCGCAAGAAACTGATCTGGCTCGTCTATGTCATCCCGCTGGTGGTGATGACGGCGACGGTCTGGTGGGTGAACTGGGACTGACGCGCATGTGGCGATGGATCAAATGGGGCTTCCGGATCGCGGTCTTCGCGCTGGTCGCGATGTTCCTGCACTACACCCTGCCGCAGCGCGACGTCGTGCAGGTGATCAATACCTACAACCGGGTGCAGCCGATCGGCGCGAACTGGATGTTCTATTCGTCCGAGGACACCGGCACCGGGGCGGAGACATCGACCACGCGCGACATCCGCTTCATCGACGTGGTATTTCCCGACGGCACCACCACGATGACCTACCGCAACGAGGATACCGGATGGTTCTGGCCGCCGTATTTCAAGTGGGATTCGTCCACGCTGCAGGCGGAGGCCACGAACTACAAGACGACCG
The DNA here is from genome assembly GCA_031406135.1 of Rhodobacterales bacterium. GTDB lineage: Bacteria > Pseudomonadota > Alphaproteobacteria > Rhodobacterales > Rhodobacteraceae > JANOGU01. Next base: position 7,040 of record JANOGU010000020.1, on the reverse strand, counting down.
AGACAACCCCCCGCTGGGTTGCAGTCACCCACTACGGCTGGCGGATGCCGATCATCTCAATCTTCCCCAATGCGGTGAAGGTGGTACCGGTGGCTGGACCGGACGTGCGCCTGTTTCCCTGGCTGAACCTGGTGATCCTGACGGTCCTGGCCTTTCTCGTCTTCATGGCCTGGATGATGATCCGCCAGTTCCGCGAGCGCATGATCGACCCCGCGGTCGAGCGCGTGGCGCAGACGATGGATGCGGTGGACCAGCGGGCGGACGCGGCACGCGGACGGTTCACGCGCTGGCTCGACACCTGGCGCGGCAAGCCGCGGCCATAGGCGCGCGCCGGCTGGTCAACTCGGGTGAACGGGAACTGGTGGAGCAGAGGGGGATCGAACCCCTGACCTTATCATTGCGAACGATACGCTCTCCCAACTGAGCTACTGCCCCGCACGCGGCGGCGCTTCTGGCGCATGGCCCTGGCCTTGTCAAGCGAGCGCGGCCAGCGTCAGGCCGTAGACCAAGGGCCCCCCCAGCGTGGCCAGCACGACCGAGCGCCGCCAGGCCCAGAGGCCCAGCACCGCGGCGGTACCGGCGGCCAGCGGCATGGCTTCACCCAACACCGGCGGGAGCATCGGCAGGAACGAGGCCACGACCAGCGTGGCGATTGCGGCGGGGCCGGTGGCGGCGAGGAACCGGCCGGACCCGCCTTCCGGTGGACCGCGGAACAACGGCAGCCGCATCGGCAGCACCCGGAAGGCGTAGTTCGCCGCCCCGCCGAGGAGCGCCAGCGTGAGCACCTCGGGGCTCACCGGCGCAGCACTCCGGTCAGGGCGCCGAGGATCATGCCGGCGAGGATGCCGGCGGTGGCGGACCACAGCAGCAGGCCGGCAAGGGTCGCGGCGACGGCGACAAGGACCGCGGGGATGGCAGCGCGGGAAAGGATCGACAGCAGCAACGACAGGAACAGCGCCGGCAGCATGAAGCCCAGCGCCGCCTCGACCACGGGGAAGGCCGCCAGCGCCCCGCCGCCCGCCGCCGCGCCGGCCGCGGTGCCGCCGACCCAGGCGGCATAGGCTCCGAGCGCGAGCCCACCCATCCAGCGCTCGGAAAACCGGCCCGACTGCGAGACCTGCCCCAGCGCGGCGGCGAAGACCTCGTCGGTCAGCCCGGCGCCCCAGGCCCAGGCGCGCGTCGTTCGGGCGGTCTCTCCGGCGGCACGCAGCAGGGCCGGGCCGTAGAGGGCGTGGCGCAGGTTCATCGCGATCAGGGTGGCGGCGGCCAGCAGGACCGGGGCTCCCGAGGAGAGCAGGGCAAGGGCCAGGAACTGGCTGGCGCCGGCGTAAACGATCAGCGACAGGGCGACCGCCTCGACCGGCGTCAGGCCGGCCTGCACGGCGGCGACGCCGAACGAGAAGGCGATGGGCAGGTAGCCGAGGACAATCGGCAGCGCGGCCAGGAGTCCCTGCCCGAATCCGGGAGGATTGGCGGAAGTGGAGGGCGCGTCGGCGGTCATGGGCGGGGTGGATAGCGGGCCGGAAGTGGCAGGACAACCGAGCGTCCCACGGTGGGACATATTTTTCTGGCAGGGATTCCAGTGGGTTGCAGTGAGTCGGTAAGGGTTTGTTAGGGAATTTCAAATGGTTAAGGGGGCGCGCGGCGTCCCGGCCGGAGGCATCGGCTGGAGGTCGGGGAGTCGGGGTGAACCCCGACCTACGGCGCCGTCAGCCGTACCCGGGCGCGGGAGGAGCGGCCTTGGGAGTCGATCACCGAAAGGGTGACGAAGCCGGTTCCGGGAGCGGGAATGACGGTTTCGCGGGCGCGCAGCGACATTGCGACAGGCGCGCCGTCGGCGAGCCAGGTGAAGGGCGCGGTACCACCGCGGACGCGCAGCAGCAGACCGTCGGGCAATAGCTCCACCTCGGTCCCGTCGCGGGGAAAGGCGACGGCGGGGGCGTCCGGAGCGGCCTCGAAGGCGGCGGTGCGGGAGCGGAAGCGTTGCAGGGGCTGCGGAAGCTGGGCGTTGGCGACCATCAGCGTCGAGGGCGGCGGCGGCGGCAAGGGATCGAGCGCGGGCTTCAGCCGCCCGAAAGCGCGGAACAGGAGCGGCGCGGCAAGATCGGCGCCGAAGGCACCCGGGACCGGCGTGCCGTCGGCCCGGCCGAGCCAGACACCGATCACGTGACTTCCGTCGAAGCCGATCGCCCAGGCGTCGCGGTTGCCGTAGCTGGTGCCGGTCTTGTAGGCGAGCCGGTTCGGTGGCGCCCCGGGTGGCGGCACCATGCCGGAGAGGATGTCGGCCACCTGCCAAGCGGCGACGGCGGAGACGACACGGGCGCCGGGCTCGGCCTCGCCGGTGGCGTGCAGCGGCAGGGCGACGCCGCCGCGGGCGAGCGCGGCGTAAAGCCCGGTCATCTCCTCCAGCGTCACCCCCACGCCGCCCAGGGCGACCGCCAGACCGGGCTGGTCCATCGGGATCACCGGCTCGGCCCCCGCGCGGGACAGGGCCGCCAGCAGGCGGGCGGGGCCGAGGGCTTCGGTCAGGCTGACGACGGGGATGTTGAGCGACAGGTGCAGCGCCTCGCGCACCCGGATCGTGCCGCGGAACATCCGGTCGAAGTTCTGCGGCGCGTAGCCGTTGAAGTCGGTCGGCACGTCCTCGATCAGCGTCTCGGGATGCGCCAGCCCCTCGTCGAAGGCGAGCGCGTAGACCAGCGGTTTCAGCGTCGAGCCGGGCGAGCGCTTGGCGTCGGTCATGTCCACGAAGCCCTGCCGCAGGTCGGCCTGGTAGGCGGCGGAGCCGACTGTCGCCAGAATCTCGCCGGAGCGGTGATCGGCCACCACGATGGCGGCCTGCAGCCGCTCGCCCCGGCCGGCGACAGCCTCGGCCGCCAGTTCCTCCATCTGCCGCTGCAACATGCGGTCAAGCGTGGTGACGATGCGCCGTGCCATCGGGTCGGCCAGGGTCAGCCGGTCGGCGAGGTGCGGGGCGAAGGCGGGGACCGGGATGCGGGCGGTGGGAACCGGGTCGCGTTCGGCGGCTGCCACGTCCCCGGCGTCGTAGAGGCCTTCCTCCAGCCCCCGCGCCAGCACGCGGCTGCGGGCGATGGCGGCGGCCTTGGGCGCGCGGTCCGGGCGGCGGCTTTCGGGCGCTTGCGGCAGCGCCACGAGGAGGGCGGCCTCCGCCGGGTTCAGCCGCAGGGGCTCCTTGCCGAGGTAAGCCAGCGAGGCCGAACGGACGCCTTCGAGGTTGCCGCCGTACGGCGCGAGCAGGAGGTAGAGGCCGAGGATCTGGTCCTTGGAGAGCCTGCGTTCCAGCGCCCAGGCGACGCGCATCTGCCGGAGCTTGCCGGACAGCCTGCCGGTGCCCGAATCCTCCAGCAGCCGCGCTACCTGCATGGTCAGCGTCGATCCGCCGGAGACCACGCGGCCCCGGGTGACGGCCTGCGCCACCGCCCGTGCCATGGCGATCAGGTCCACGCCGCCGTGGGTGTGGAAGCGCTTGTCCTCGTAGGCCAGCAGCAAGGCCAGGTAGTCGGGGTCCATGTCCGCCAGCGCCACCGGCATCCGCCAGCGCCCGTCCGACACCTGGTAGGCGCGCAGCAGGCGGCCGTCGCGGTCCACCACCTCGACCGAGGTTTCCAGCGCCAGCGGCGGCAGGACGGTGGCGTCGACCCAGGCGTCGAAGCGGTCGCGCGCCAAGGCCCCCGCCCAGAGGGCGAGGGCCAGCGTGAAGACAAGGGCAGGTGCCCGCCTCACTCGCTGACGGAGACGCGCCCCGTCTCCGACCGGGCGCGGAAGTCGGGTCGGTACATGTCCTCGACCGAGGCCGCCGGGTGGCGGAAGGTGCCGGGACTGACGGCGCGCACGATGTAGGCGAGCTGGAACGGGTCGGACGAGTAGCGGTCGATCGCGGTCAGGAAGCGGTCCTGCCGGAATTCGGAATGCGCCACCTCGGTCTCCGTGGTCAGCCAGTCGAGGGCGGCGACCTGGCCGCCGGCGATCAGGTTCGGGTTGTCGATCTCGAACCCCGCAGGCAGCGGGTCGGCAACCATCAGCCGCGCCTCGCCGGTGTTGAACGGCGTGACGGTCAGCACAACGACCATGCGCGTGCCCTGCGGGATCGGCTGGCCGAGGTCCACCGGCGCGCCGTCCAGCGTGTAGTACTCCCGCTGGATGTCGTAGCCGTTGCCACCCGCCGGTTCCGGCTCGGTCGGGATGCCATAGGCGGTGACGGTGACGGTCTGCACCCGGTCCGATCCGTTGCTGACCACGACCGGGGCGGTGGCGCCCTTCTGCACGCGGACGATGGGGCCGCTGACCGGCGCGCCGTCCACCGTCAGCCCCTCGGCCCCCGGCGCCTGCATCAGCGCGTTGGCGGCCAGCAGCATCCAGGTCGCCTCCTGCGTCGAGAGGGTAGAGGTGGCGCGGCCGGCCAGTCCGCTGGCGATGGCCTCGGCGTCCACCGCCTGCGAGCCGGATTCGAGCGCCAGCGCGAGGACCACCGCGGCATCGCGGGTGTTGGAGCCGTAGTCGGCGCGGAACAGCTGCGTCGCCTCCGGCAGGGGCGGCGCGAGCCGCGCCGCGGCCTTGCGGAACAGCATGTCGGCGCGGGTCTGGTCGCCGTAGCTGGCCAGTGCGGCGCCCAGTTGCGCCTGCGCTGTCGTCGTGGCGAAAGCGTCGGCCTTGACGTCGGCATAGTAGCGCAGGTCGCCGATAGAGGCCGCGCCCTCACGCGCCAGCACCATCAGCGCATAGGCCAGCGCCTCGCCGCCCAGATCGAAGTCGGGCTGGTAGTTCACCTGGTTGCGCAGGTTGTCGAGCGCCATGCGGAACGCGGTGTCGGGCACCGCGAAGCCCTGCGCCCGGGCACGGCTGAGGAAGTCGGTGACGAAGGCGTCGAGCCAGAAGTCGCCGCCGTAGGGCGCCCACAGGCCGAAGGCGCCTTCGGGCGACTGGTTGGCAAGGACTTCCGTGATCGCCTCCTCCACGCGCTGGTTGATGTCCTTGCCATGGGTCAGGCCCATCGCGTCGGCCACCGACGAGAGATAGAGGAGCGGCATCGCGCCGGAGGTGATCTGCTCGGTGCAGCCATAGGGATAGCGGTCGAGCGCCGCCAGCAGGCCGGGGGCGTTCAGCCGCGCGACGGGGCCGACCGCGAGCGTGGCCATGCCGGTGGACGGATCGAGGCCGGCAAAGGCGTTGCCATCGAAGGTGAAGCTGTCGCCCACCGCCAGGTCGAGCCGCGTGGTGCGTGCCACCTCGGGGTCGTTGACCTGCACCGGCACGGTCAGCGTCTTGCGCAGGATCTTGCCGTCCGGCGTGGTCAGGGTGACGTCGAGCGTCTGGAGGCCCGCCGATTTCGCCGTGACCGGGATCGCGAAGCTGGCCTTGGCCTTGTCGCCAAGGTCAAACCCCGAGGGCACGTCGCCGATGGACAGTCCGGTGGAGGCCACGTCCAGCATCATCCGGCCGGTGGGGCCGGTGGCGTGGATGACCTCCAGCAGGAGACGGCTCTGGTCGCCGGGGGCCATGAAGCGGGGGACCGAGGCGGTGACCACGACCGGGTCGCGCACCAGCACGTCAGCCGAAGCCTGACCCACGCCCTTGGCCGACCAGACCACGGCCATGAGCTTCACCTGGCCGTTGAAGGACGGCAGGTCGAACGTAGCGCGAGCCATGCCGTCGGGGCCGACGGTGACCGGGCCGGAGAAATAGGCCACCAGTTCCTCGGTCGGTGGCGGGGCCGCGAGTTTTGCCTGCGCCGCCGCGTCGCCGCCGGAGCGGACCTCGCCGGTCTCGCCGTTCAGCCCGTCGATCAGCCGGCCGTAGATGTCGCGGATGCCGACGCCCAGCTTGCGCTGGCCGAAGTAGTGACCCTGCGGGTCGGGCGGCGTGAAGGCGGTAAGGTTCAGGATGCCCTGGTCCACCGCGGCGATGGTGGCGTAGGCGGTGTCGCCCGCCGCCAGTCCCTCGACCTTGACCGCCACCTCCAGCGGCCCGCGCGGGGCGGCTTCGGCCGGGGCCTCGATGGCTGCCGTCAGCGCGCGGTCGCCGGGGGCGACCTTGGCATAGGCGAGGCCCAGCGAGCGCGCCGGATTGCGCCCGGCGGCCACGTCCATCGGCCGCAGCACCGAGGCGGTGACATAGGCGCCCGCGCCCCAGTCCTCGGTGACGGTGATCGGCACGAGGTTCTCGCCTTCGGTCACCTCCACCGCCTTGAGTTCCACCACGCGGTTGGACAGCACCGCGATCAGCGCCGTGCCCGCCGCGCGCGGCACCAGCCGCAGCACGGCGGTGTCGCCGACGGCGTAGTCGGCCTTGTCGAGCGAGACCTCCAGCGTATCGGGGGTGGAGGTCGCGTCGGCGGGCGCGTACCAGCCCGCGTAGAAGGTGGTCGAGGTCGCTGCGCCGTCCGGGCCGGTGATCGCAAGCTCGTATCCGCCCCACTGGACCGGGGCCGCGATCTCGACGGGTTGCGCTCCCAGATCGGCGCTGCCCTTGGCCACCGGGGTGCGGCGCACCAGCGGCTCCCAGTACCAGGAGCCGTAGGACTGGTACCACTGGTAATCGGTCTCGATCCGGGTGATTTCCCAGGCCGCCTGCATCGGCACCGGGGTCAGGTCCGGGCCGATGGCGATCAGGTTGAAGCGCGCCGCGGTGCCTTCCGGCACCACAAAGTCAAACAGCGGCTTCGCGCCAATCATCGGCGCAGATGGCGTCAGCACCTTGGTCAGCTGCCGTTCCACCGGACGGCCGGAGCCTTCCGCGACGCGGATGGTGAACCGCGCTTCCAATGGGCGGCCGGGGTCTTCCACCTGCGGCAGCGTTGCGCTGACCACCACCTTGCCGTCAGCATCCGTTACGGTGGTGCCGATGCCCTCGTAGCGGGCATCGAAAGGCGCGTCGTGGCGGCCGAAGGCATAGCCGGCAAAGCCCGGCAACTCGCCCGCCGCGCGCAGCAGCGTCTCGCCCTCGACGGCAAGGTCTGCCCCCGGGGCGCCGAAGAGATAGCGCGCTTCGAGCCCGATGTCCGCCGTGTCTTCCAGCCGCAG
>JANOGU010000011.1:0-18354 GCA_031406135.1 Rhodobacterales bacterium | reverse complement strand
TGCGCGATGCCGACAAGAAGTCGCTGTCGGCGCTGTCAGCCGAGATGAAGGATCTGGCTGGGCGGGCGAAGACCAAGAAGCTCGCGCCGCATGAGTATCAGGGTGGCAGCTTCGCGATCTCAAATCTGGGGATGATGGGGATCGAGAACTTCGACGCCGTCATCAACCCGCCGCATGGGTCGATCCTGGCGGTCGGGGCGGGGCTGAAAAAGCCGGTGGTCCAGAAGGACGGCACGATCGGCATCGCCACGATGATGTCGATGACGCTGTCGGTCGATCACCGGGTGATCGACGGCGCGCTCGGGGCGGAGTTCCTGAAGGCGGTGATCGAGAACCTCGAAAACCCGCTGGCCATGCTGGCTTGAGGCCTGGATACGAAAAAGCCCCCGGAAGCATGCGCTTCCGGGGGCTTTCTCATGTGTGGTCTGAAGATCAGTCGCAGTCGACGCAGCCCGTGAGCCGCTGATCCATCGACATCGACGGCTGATCGCAGCCCGCTTCGCCCACGATCTTTGCCGGGACGCCCGCCACCGTCTTCATCGGCGGCACATCCTGCAGCACGACCGACCCCGCGGCGATGCGCGAGCAGTAGCCGACCGTGATGTTCCCCAGCACCTTGGCCCCCGCCCCGATCAGCACGCCGTTGCCAATCTTCGGGTGGCGGTCGCCGTCTTCCTTGCCCGTGCCGCCCAGAGTGACAGAATGCAGCATCGAGACGTTGTCGCCGACAACGGCGGTTTCGCCGATCACGATGGAGTGGGCGTGGTCGATCATGATGCCCCAGCCCATCTTGGCCGCCGGGTGGATGTCCACGCCGAACACTTCCGAGATGCGAAGCTGCACGAAGTAGGCCAGGTCCCTCCGCCCCTCCTTCCACAGCCAGCCGCCCACGCGGTAGGCCTGAAGCGCCTGAAACCCCTTGAAGAAAAGAATCGGTTGCAGGAACCGGTGGCAGGCCGGGTCGCGGTCGAACACCGCCATCAGGTCCGCCCGGGCCGCGAGGCCAAGCGACGGATCGCTCGCATAGGCCTGATCCGCGATCTCGCGCAGAATCTGCTCGCTCATCTCGCCCGAAGCGAGTTTCAGCGAGAAACGGTAGGCCAACGCCCGCTCCATGGTCGCATGGTGCAGCAGGCCCGAATGGATCAGGGACCCGAGAAGCGGCTCGGCCCGGACGGCCTCCACAGCCTCTTCGCAGACGCGGGTCCAGACCGGATCGACGGGTGAAAGGGCACGTAGCGCTTCGGCCATGGGGTCCTCCTGCGGGGAGAGATCGTCACCCAGATATAGGCGATCCGCCGCGCCTTACCAATCCCTCTCGCCGACGCTGGGCAAGGGCCAGAAGAATCGCCGCCATCGCCGTAGCGGCCGCCGGGTCGGACAGGCGGAAGGACTGGGAACACATGCGGCTGCAGGCGGCCGCCAGCGTGCCGTCACCCCAGTCCCGATGCCGCAGGCCGGTCCGCTTCCGGAACTGGTCCGCGGCATGGGCGCGGTCCAGCAGGCGCAGCGCCTCTGCGCTTCGACACTCCGGCACCCGGTCAAGCAGCGCCAGCGCCGCGGCGATCAGATCGGCAAGGATCACCGGCCGCACGGTGCTATACCGCTTCGGTGAGCATGCGGAATGGACCTGGCCCGAACCGGTCGGAAAGCTGCGCGACGGCAAACACCGCCGCTCCGGCGATGCCGTCTTCGCTGCGCATGGCGGCGGTGTAGAGGAACGCCTCCGACCCGACCTCCACGCTGCGCCGGATGGTTGCGCCGTCCTGGACGCGCACCTGGTAGGCTTCCCGATCCTCGCCAAGAGGCACCTCGACCGAGACCCAGCTGTCGCCATCGATCCGCGTCCGGCGCACCCAGGACAGCTCCACATCGCCCCCGGACCCCACCGCGCGCAGGTGGGACGGCGCGTAGGGACGCAGTCCGATGCCGGCAAAGGCCTCCACGCGCTCTACCGCATCGGGGTGGTCAAAGCCGCGTGACGAGGGGCCGATCCGCCAAGTCCGGGCAAGGCCGCGGGCCGAAAGCGGAAGGGAAATCTGCACCGGCACGGCGTCAAGCAGCACGACCCGGCTGCCGACAGGCCAGACAGAGGGCATCGTCGCGTCAGTCCCAGCCTGGCCGCGCAGCCGCAAGGACAGTTCCCAGGTCATGGGCGCGACAAGGTCCGCCTCAGCGAACTGGACGACCTCCCAATTGTCCGACGATCCGTCCCCGATGGCCAGCACGTTGGCGCCGTTCAGCACCGCCGCCTGCGACGCCGCGGACACGCTGCCCGACGTCAGCCTGACGCGCAGCGGCTCGCCCCTGTCCCAACGCCCGGGCGGTGCCGCGACGAGCGGCGTCTCGGTGACGCCGATGATCGACGCCGCAGCCACCAGCGTGTTCAACTCGTAGCCGTCGGCTCCGTCGACCGCGCCCCAAATGGCGACCGAGCCCGGCCAAGGTTCGGCCGTCACGGCCACATGCGGCGCGTGCGGCACCTCGGTGCCTTTGAGGAGCGGCAGGTCCAGGAACAGGGGCACCACCGGACCCGAAGCGATGAACCGGGCCGGTATGCGTCGGGTTTCGGCCGCATCGGAGGGTCGATAGACCGAGGGTTCCACCCGAACCGCCTCGACCAGGGTGGCGTCTGCGCGCTCTGCCCGGTCGATGCGGTAGAGCGCCCCGCCCAGGGAAACCGTGTCCCCCGCACCGATCCAGTCGGAAGATGGCGGCAGCGCAAAGCGCGCGCCATCCCGCGCCACCCGAGCCTCGGCAAGCCAGCGCTCGGTGATGGCGCGTCCCTCTTCTGCGGTAAGGACGAGCGGCAGGTCGGATTGCGCCACGCCCCGCGCCGCCTCGTCGGGAAAGATCGCCTCGGCCTGCCGCTGGACATAGTCACCCTCGGCCTCCACGTATCCCAGCCGCACCCGGCCCGCCATTTCGGCCTCCGCCGCGCGCTCGGTCTCGACCGGCCCATCGGTCTCGGTGGTGCGTGCGAAGGCGCCCGGGTCGAGTTCGGCGACCGCCCGTCCGCCGCGGCTGACGAACGACAGGACCCCGCCCCGCTCTGTCGGGTCCACGCCAAAGGCAAGCATCAGCGGCTGCAGGGTCGCGCGTGCCGTCCCGATCCCCTCGGGGGTGAAGCCGCGCACGATGCCGGCGGCCCGCGATCCGTCGACCCCGAAAAGACCGGCCGCGCCGCAGATCTCCCCGATGACGTTCGTCAGCGGCTGGTTCATGGCCCGCCCGTTCAGCCAGTGCCCGCGGGCGTAATTCTTGCCGTCCGACCACAGATCGGTGCGTGCGGGAAACGCCGGGAAGGGCCGCGCGTCCCAGGCCCAGGCGTGGGCCCGGTCCATGTCCACCATGCGGCCCGCGTAGAGTGTCGCCTCCGGGTTCGCCTGGGGATCGGCCCAATGCGTGGCGACCGCGCGCAGGTACTGCATCGCGATGTAGTCGTCCCTCCGGCCGTCCGAAAAGCGCGGAACGGCGCTCTCCGACGACTTCGGATCGAGGAACTTGTTCGGCTCGTTGGTGCCCTTGTCGATGGCGGCGCAGCCATATTCGGTGAAGCGGATCGGCTTCGACCCGGGAATCCAGGCCGTCGGCACCAGCGACCGCACACCTGCGATCCGCTCGTGATGCGCATTCGACCACCAGCTCTTCAGGTCCTTGTAGCGGAAGACCCAGGGCTCGTCATGGGCGCCGTCGGTGATCGGCAGGCGCCGCTGCGCCGAAAGACCTTCCGCGCTGTCGTAGTACCAGTCGTAGCCCTCGCCGCCGGCCACATTGCCCGCAAGGTAGCCCAGGTCGTAGATTGAACCCGCGGCGGCATCCGCCTCCTCCGCGGTCCCGCGCCAATCCGAAAGCGGCATGTAGTTGTCGATCCCCACGAAATCGACGTTCGCATCGGCCCAGAGCGGATCGAGGTGAAAATACACGTTCCCGTCGGCGTGATAGCCGAAATACTCGCTCCAGTCCGCCGCGTAGCTGATTTTGGTCGCTGGCCCGAGGATCCACCGCACGTCCGCCGCCAGAACTTTCAGCGCAGCCACTGCCGGGAAGGTGTCACCCGCACCCCGGATGCGCGTGACGCCGCGCAACTCCGACCCGATGCAGAAGGCATCCACGCCCCCTGCCTGCGCACAAAGCCGGGCGTAGTGCAGAATGTGGCGCCGGTAGCCCCAGTCGCCGACCGGGCCGGAATAGGTGACCGTGCTTCCGCTGCCGCCGAAATGCGCAACCTGGGCGGCACCGAAGAACGCCGCGACCTCCGCTTCCGCCGCCGCCGTCCGGTCCGGCGTCCCGGGCCGCCCCGGCGCGACCGAAGTGGTGATCCGTCCCCGCCATGGCAGCACCGACTGACCCGGGGCATCGCTCCAAGGGTCGGGCAGCCCGTTGCCGGCCAGCTGCTCCATCAGCAGGAAAGGATAGAACATCACCTCCTGCCCGCCGGCCTTGATCGCAGTGATCGCCTGGGCGACCGACGCATCCGACGGGGTTCCGCCATAGACCGGGCTTCCGGCAACGAGCGGAACCACGTCCGCCGCGCTGCGCGTGATCCCCCCGGCCCGCCAGGGCTGCTCGCCTTCGACCGCGGTCTGCTCGACCTTCGGCTTCACCTGGCACAGGTTCGCGCGCAGGTCGTTGCCGAACCAGCTCACGATCAGCCCGACCGATCCGACGTTTGGCAACTCGGTGCGCAGCTGACGCAGCGAGGTTGTGAAGTCCGGCTGCCCTGACGGCGTGTTCACATTGGCCACGCGCCCCAGTCCCAGCCCCTCCATCATCCGCACCGGCTCGGTCGCCAGCGCGTATTCCCCGGTGCCCGGCATCAGCGCCACCGACCGGACCACCTCGCGCAGGCCATCCGTCGCATCGGCGTGGCGCAGCACCTCGAAACTCAGTTGCGGCACCCGGTTGCCGAACCGGCCCAGGTCCATGTCCTCCAGAACCACATAGGCCAAGCCCCGATAGGCGGGCGCCAGCCCCGCCCCTTCCACCACCTCGATCTTGGGGTCCGGAAGCTGGGAGCCGTCGCCGGGATAGACCCGCAGCGTCAGGGTGGTCGGGTCCAATTCGGTCCCATCGGCCCAGACCCGTCCGACGCCGGCGATCACGCCTTCGCACAACGCGACGGCGAGGCTGATGGAATAGCTGAAGGTCTCGGTCCTGGGCTGCGGCGCTCCCTTGCCGCCCGACCGCCGCACCTCCTCGCGGAACCGGGTCGCCCAGATCACCTGCCCGGCCACCCGCGCCCGCCCCCAGACCCGCCCGATAGGCGCTCCGTCCGAGGCGCCCATCAGGCGGAATCGGTCAATCCGCCCCACCTCGACCGGGTCCGACCCAGCTCCCAGCAGCCGCTGGTCGATTGCACGGCCCAGCGTCGCCCCGATCACCCGACCGATCACCGCGCCCGACAGGCCAAGGATGGTACCGCCAAAGCCGGCACCCAGCGCCGCCCCGGCCGCGCCCAGAAGGATCGTCGCCATTCAGTCCCCCGTCTGCGGAAATGCAAACCGCGCCGTCACCCGGCGCGCCCAGGGGGCGCTCAGCGCGTTCTCGACAACAGCGTGTCCGGAATAGGCATGCACGAATTGCGGCGTGGCCCCGACGGCCGTCGCAATCCCCAGGTGCTTGGCCACACCCCCCTCCCGCATCCGGAACAGCAGCACGTCGCCCGGCGCGGCCTCCCGGGCCGGTGCCAGCCACCGCGACGCTGCCGCCAGCAGCAACTCCTGCCCCCTCGCCTCGCCCCAGTCCGGCGTGTAGCGCGGCGGTTCGGCGGGTTCCGCCCCCAGCACCGCGCGCCAGACCCCGCGCACCAGGCCCAGGCAATCCGTCCCCGCCCCGCGCCGCGAGGCCTGGTGGACGTAGGGCGTCCCCACCCAGGCCCGCGCCTCGGCCACAATCGCCTCCTGCCAGGGTGTCACGAAAACAGGCTCCCGCCGTCGTTGCGCCCAGACGATACCGGATAGGAGGTCAGCCAGTCCTCCCCGGGCACGTGCGGAAAACCGCGGAAGTTCAGGAAGTTGCCGAACTTCAGCCGGCAAGTGTCGGCCTGCTTGTCGCAGCCCGCATCGATCCGCAGCAGGTCCCCCTCGGCGATCCCGCCGATCCCCTGCCACAGCTTGACCGTCCGCACCCCGTCGGACAGGCGGTCGTTCTTCACCACGCCCACGATCCCCGCGGCCGCCCCGGTCAGGACCAACAACCGCCCGCGCTCGAACCAGCGGTCGTCGAACCCTGACAGGCTCGAAAAGGTGAACACGAGCCCGCCGCTGACGCCTTCAACGGCCACCGTCGCCGCATAGCCCGGCTGGTCCAGATCGAACCCGCAGTCGCCGTCCCCCAGCACCGCGGAACAGCTGCGCTGGATCGCCCTACCCTGCGGCTGGTTCAACGCCTCCGTGAGACCGCGCAACTCCGCCTTGAAGGCCCCGCCCGCCCGCGCGATCTGCCCGAAGCTGCCGCGGAACTCGACCTCGCGCACCGCCGGGTCAGTCCAGACCACGCGCCAGACCGTCACCTCGGCGCCGTCGAACTTGCCGTTGAGCAGGTCCGCCTCGGTCACCGCGGCATCGCTCAGGGCGCCCGAGGCCTCGGAGTTGTCCACCGCGAGCCCCGTCACCTGCTGCACCGCGCGTGCCGAAAGCCCGGTTCCCGCCCGGAACACAGTGCCCTCGAAGGACAGGTCCCGGTCGTGATCGGTGAAACCGAACACCGAACCGTCCCGACGCACCACACGCCAGCACCGGCAGACGAAGGTCACTCCGGCCGCCAGATGATCCGAAAGCGCCGTCACAGCCGCAGCTCCACCACGGGAACGTTCGGAACGTCCCCGGCCTTGAAGCTCGCCACCGAGGTCGCGATCCGGTCGGTGTCGAACCGCACCGGCACGTCGAACTCGTATCCCGCCGTCAGCGTCGCCCCGACCGGCGGCGGCGTCATCAGCGTCAGCTGCCCGGTCGTCAGGTCGACGCTGTAGTCGATGGTCTCGATCAGCGGCACGTCCGACAGCGCGACCTGCAGCGTTCCGGCCACCGGTTTTGCGATCGGGCGGACATAGACTTGCTCCCCCGACCGATAGGTCTTGACCAGTGCGAACTCGGTGCGCAATCCGTCGCCGATGCCGATCTGCTGGTCCAGATACGACACGGTGCCGGAGGCCGCGCAGCTGCGATAGTCCGCCCAGTCCTTCCAGCGGAAGCCATAGACCTGCCCCTGCCGCGCCTCGAAAAAGGCGATCAGGGCTTCGACATCCTCCAGGCTGCGCAACCCGAGCCCGGCATCATAGCGCCGGCGCGAATGCGCCCAGGGCGTGTTCCGCTCCTCGAACCCGTTGACCAGCGTGACGATCTCCGTCCGCCGTTCAGGCCCGCCGACCGAGCCAAAGCTCAGGCTGGCGGGAAACCGTACCTCGTGAAATCCCATGGCCTGTCCTCACCGATTCCGCTGACCGCGGGCGAGCGCGCGCGAGGCCAGCGCCGCGATTTGGCTCTGGCTGCGGCGAAAGCCCTCGACGTCCGGCGTGGTGATGTTCATCACCACCGTCACCGGCCGTCTGCCGCCGCCCTGCACGCCCAGGCGCCCGTCAGCGCCGCGCGCCAGGGGCAGGATCGCCTCGGGCCCCGCCTCGCCCATCAGCCCCATGCGGCCGCGCATCGGGAAGGCGGTCGCCTGACTGACGATGCCGCCGCTCGCAAACGGCATCACCCTTCCCTGGGTGAACGCCCCGCCCGCGGCGAAGGGCATGAGACCCGAGGTCAGCGCGTTGATCCCGTTCGCCAGAAACCCGCCCAGCGCGTTCTGCACCGGCCGCATCGCCACGTTGAAGACGGTGTTGATGATCGACTGGGCGAGACCCTTGAGCGCATCGGACAGCCGCATCCCGTCGAACACCAGCCCATCGAACGCCCGCCGCAGCCCGCCACCGATGCCGGCGGAAAGCACGTTCACCTCGCGCGAGGTGAACACCATGCTGTCGCGCATCCGCGCCAGCTCGCCCTCGAACCCTGCGAGCACGCCCGTCGCCAGGCCCACCGCGATCTCCAGACTCGCGATCTGCTCTTCTATCTCGGTCAGATCAGCCATCCCCGCCCTCCGCTTCGGTAGGGTGCGTGCTGGCACGCACCATCTTGTCCGGAAACGCCGCCGCCAGTTCCTCCAGACGCGCCCGGCTCAGCGGCGGACCCGCGCCCTCCAGCCCCAGCATCAGCCGCAGCTCGGCCGGGGTCAGCCGCCAGAACGCCTCCGGCGTCAGGCGCAGCCCCGCTAGACCCGCCCGCAGCAGCCCCGCCCAGTCGATGCCGCTCACGGCCCGAACGCGCGAACCAGCAGCATCGCCGCCACCCGCGCCGCCTCCGCCGGGCCGCCTTCGATCTCGGCCGAGCGCAGGTTCTCGGCCGTGCCCCGCCAGCCGCCGCCGCGCAGCCCTGCCACCACCAGCGCCAGCACGTCGCGCGCCGAATAGCGGCCGCCCTCGAACCTCTCGACCAGTTCGATCAGCGATCCGGTCTCCAGCGCCGCTTCCAACTCCGCCAGCGCCCCCAGCGTCAGCTTCGCGGCATGGCGTTCGCCGTCCAGGACCAGCGCCACCTCGCCCGCCCAGGGGTTCGCCATCACAGCGCCGTAAAGGTCAGGACCCCGGCCGAGGCCATCGTCATCTCATAGGTCGCCTCACCGTTGTGGCTGCCCGCGTATTCCAGCGCGGTGATCTGGAACGGCCCCTCGACCACGCCGAAGGACGGGATCACCACCTGGAACCCCGGCACCTCGCCATCGAAGAAGATCTGCCGCGCCCGCGCATCGGTCGAGGCGTCACGGAACACGCCCGATCCGGAGATCGTGGCCGTCTTCACCCCAGCCCCGGCCAGCAACTCGCGCCACCCGCCCTGGCTTTCCAGCGAGGTCACATCCACGCTTTCGGCGTTGAAGCTGATGCGCTGCGCGCGCAGGCCCGCCACCGTCTCGAACAACCCGCCGCCGGTCATGTCGACCTTGACCAGCACATCCTTGCCGCTCTGCACCGCCATCTCGTCTCTCCTTTCGAAAGCCCACGGAAACGGGGCGTCAGATTGCAACCCTGGCGCGGAACTCGAGGTCGATCCGGCGCACCGCACCAGCCTCCAGCCGCCGCGCCACCGCCCGGCGGAAGTGCAGCGCGACCAGCGTCCCCCGGCTCAAGACAAGATCGGCGTCCACCAGCCGGTAGGACAGCTTGACCGCCACCGCCTTGGCAGCGGCGAAACCTTCAGCATCGGTGATCACGCTGACCACCAGCCGGTGCTCCGCCCCGCCGCCAGTCTGGTCCGACCGGTCCAGTGCCTCCTCCGGGCCGATCAGCACGAACGTCCCCGCGCCCGCACTAGGCGGCAGCGCATCGACCACCGCCACGCCCGCCAGCGCCGGGTCAGAGGCCAGATGTGCATAGACCGCGGCCTGAAAGGCCGCCGCACCCGCGTAGCTCATTGCGGCTCCTCCTCGCGCGCGGCGCAGACCAGGTATCGCCCGTCCGGGTCGCGCTCGGTTACCGTCAGAATGGCAAAGACGCGGCTTCCGTCGCGGAACCGCTGCCCCGGCACCGGCCGCGAGGCCGACCCGACCGCTGACCCCCGCACCGTGATGCGGAGCGGGACCGTGGCCTGCACCACCTCCTCGCCGTCGGTGTCGCGGCCCGTCCCGGGCGTCACCTCCGCCCAGTGCCGCCCCTGCAGGGCCCAGGTCCGGACGTAGCCGCCTGACCCATCTGGCACGTCCGCGGCCGCCTCCAAAACCAGCCAGCGCCTCATCTTGGGGCGGATCACGATGACCTCCCGCCCAGCATGCGCACCGTTCGCCAACGCCCGATCAGTGCCGTCACCGCCGCCGGAAGCCCGGCGCCGTCGCGAGCCCCGCCTTCGTGCCGCGCCTCGTAGAACTCGGCGGCGAGCAGGAACACCGCCTGCGCCAGATCCTTGGGCACCGCACCCCAGGCCCCGAACCCCGCGTCGAACACCACCTCGGCCCGCCCGCCGTCCGGCACCGCGGGCAACAGGAACCCCTGGGCGGCGATTTTCGGCCGGTGCGTGTCGGTGACCAGCCGGTACAGCGCCGAATCGACCGTCGTGGACCCGCCGGCCGCATCGACCATGGTGACGGAAACGATGCTCACCACCGGCGCGCAGGGCAGCGCCTGCGCATCGCGTCCGCGCCACTCCTCCAGCGTCCACAGAAAGCGGCGCGTCACCAGCATTTTGGCTGTCCGCCCCTCGACCGCCGCAATGGCCGCCCGCAGATAGCCCTCGACCAGCGCATCCTGAAACGTGTCGTCGGCAAACCCCGACCCCAGCCGCAGATGCGCCTTCAGGTCGTCCACCGGAAGCGACGCGCCCGGTACCGCCGCCTGTTCCACCAGAATCATGGTTCCGTTCCTCCGCCACATGGACCTGCGCCCATTGTCCGAACCCCGGGAGCCTCCGCCCCCGGGGCCGATCCGCCCGCCGCCTCAGGTGGTGGCGAAGCGCAAGAGCTTGATCGCAGCAAAGTCGGTCACGTCGCCGCCCACCCGCTTGGTGGCGTAGAACAGGACATGCGGCTTGGCCGAGAACGGATCGCGCAGGATGCGCAGGTCCGGGCGCTCGGCGATGGTGTAGCCGGCGCGGAAATCGCCGAAGGCGATCGCGAAGGCGTTGGCCGCGATGTCCGGCATGTCCTCGGCGATCAGCACCGCATAGCCCATCAGCCGCGGCGGCTCGCCCGCCTGCAATCCGTCGGACCACAGGAAGCGCCCGTCCGCGTCCTTCATCTTGCGCACCGCGCCGGCGGTCTTCGAGTTCATCGCGAAGGTCGCGTTGGCGCGATAGTCCGCACCCAGCGCGTAGACCAGGTTGACGATGCTGTCGGCCTGGTTGGTGGCCGGGAAATCCCCGGCCGCGCCGGTCGCGATGTAGCCGAGGTTGCCCCAGGTCCAGGAGGCGTTCGCCACCTTCGTCGGCAGCAGAAAGCCCTTGGGCTTGTCCACCCCGTCACCGTTGATGAAGGCCGAGGCCTCGGCGCGGATGAAACGGTGGGCGATCTTGCCCGCCAGCCAGCCCTCGACGTCGAAGGCGCTGTCGTCCAGAAGCCGCTGCGACGCCTTCGGCATGGCGCTGAGCTCGTGCAGCCGGATCGAGATGCGCTCGATGGTCGGCGTCGCGGTCTCGGCGGCGCTGCCGGTTTCGGTGGCCCAGCCCGAGCCGACCTCGGACCGGTCGATCAGCACATCGTAGGACGTGGCGTCCACGGCGACCACGCCCGCAATCGACCGGATCGACGAGGTGCCGACCATCATCGACCGGATCGTGTCGGCGGTCTGCGGATCGACCAGGTAGCCGCCATCCGCGGCCACCGCCGTGGACATCGCCTTGCCCTCCAGCATCAGGCCGCGCAACGCTTCATCGGCGCCGGAGCGCAGGTAGGCGTCGAACGCCTTCTTGTGCGGCGCCTCCTGGTCGGCCTGGGCCGCCAGCGCGGGGCGCGCGTAGCTTGTCTTGGTCAGCATGGTCATGCGCTCTTCCTGTTGTTTCAACGCGGTCTTCACTTCGCCCTGGAAGAGGTTGAACTCCTTCAGGAATCCGGTCATCTCAGCGGTCACGTCCGCCTCCGGATGCGGGCTTTCGGCGGGCAAGCCGCCCCCGGCCCGAGCCTTGCTCTCGGTCATTAAGTCACCCCTCAGAGGATGGTTCGTGAGGCCGCGCTACCGCGCCGCCAGCTCGCGGCGGGCGGCGCGCAGCGCCACCGCCAGTTCGGCCCAACCGGCCGCGAGGGCTTCGCCCTTCGCCGCCACCCGCGCCTCCGGGAGCATGGGAAAGGTCACCAGCGACACTTCCCACAGCTCCAGTTCCGTCAGTTTCCGCTCGCCGCCGGCGCCCTTCTCGGCCCGCACCGTGCGGTAGCCGATGGACAGCCCGTCGATGGCCCCGGCCTTCAGCAGCGCCGCCGCCTCAGCCCCCTTGACCACCTCGGTCAGGATGCGCCCCTTGACCCACAGCCCATGGCCGTCCTCGCGCACCTCGTCCCAGACGCCGATGGGCTCGCGCGGGTCGTGCTGCCACAGCATCTTCACCCGCCGCCCCGCCGTGGCCAGGGCACTCAGCGACGCGCCATAGGCGCCCGCCTGCACCACGTCGCCGCCCTGGTCGCGCCGCCCGAAGACCGAGGCATAGCCCTCGACCACCGCGCCCGCGCTCAACGACAGCCCTGCCTCCGGCCGGTGGAACTTCCGCTCCGGCGCCCCGAAACCCACCGAACATTCCTCGCTCATGTCCTCACCTTATCGCTGAGAAGACGGCTTCGGCCGCCTGCGCCAGAAGAAAGGCCGCCAGCCCGTAGACCCCGACCCAGATCCGCTTTTCCAGCCGGTCAAGCCCGGCCTCGATCTGGCCCAGCCGGTACTCCAGCCCGGCCCAGCGCTCCGCCTGGACCCGCTCGTTCGCCTCCAACCGCGCCGCGGTCGGGTCGAAACTGTCGTAGAGGTATCGCGACCCGCCCGGCCCTTCGGGCTTCATCCGGCCACCTGCGCCGGCAGGCCCAGCATCGTGCGGCGCTCCGCGTCGGTCAGGAACCCGGCCGCCGCGATCCGCGCCCAGGCCGCGTCGCGCTCGGCCGACAGAGCCGGCACCTGATCGAGGTCCACGCGGAACTCCACCGCCTCGCCGGTAAACCCGCCCAGCCAGTGCGACAGATCGGCCAGCACCTTCTGCGCCAGCGGGATCACGGTCAGCCGGTAGAAGGCGCGGTTGGCCTCGGCGTAGTTGGCGTAGGTCGCATCGCCCGGCACGCCCAACAGCATCGGCGGCACGCCGAAGGCCATCGCGATCTCGCGCGCCGCGGCCTCCTTGGTCTTCTGGAATTCCATGTCCGAGGGTGAAAACCCCATCGGCTTCCAGTCGAGCCCGCCCTCCAGCAGCATCGGACGGCCGGCATTGCGCGCGCCCTGGTGATGCGCCTCCATCTCGGCCACCAGCCGGTCATACTGGTCCTGGCTCAGCCCGCCCTGCCCGTCCCCGCCCTTCACCACGATCGCGCCCGAGGGCCGCGCGGCGTTGTCCAGCAGCGCTTTCGACCAGGCCGAGGCCGCGTTGTGTACATCGACCGCCGCCGCCGCCGCCTGCAGCGGCGACAGGCCGTAATGGTCGTCCAGCGGATGGAACTGCCGCAGATGGCAGACCGGCGGCACCGGCCCGGTCACGTCGAAGCGGTGCTTGCGGTTGCCGACCGCGTAGTCATAGGCCACCGGCCAGCCGTCGATCCCCGGCACCAGCGCCATCCGGTCCGAGCGCAGCACATGCAGCTCGCCCGGAACCGGCCCGGCCGCGGGCACCGCCTCGACATAGGCGTTCCCGGCCAGAAGCAGGAAGCCGTAGACCGCCTCCAGCAACTCCGCCCGCCCCTGTGCCGGATTGGGCCGGGCCAGCAACGCCAGCAGCGGATGCGCCTCATAGCGCCGGTCGGCGTCCTGCAGCACCAGCGGCAGCGCCGCCGCCGACTCGGCGATCAGGTTGACCGAACGGAACCCCACCGGATTGCCCTGATACCCGGTGCGCATCAGTGACACCGTGTCGCGCGGCGACCAGGCGACCCGGCCGGACGAGCCCCAGGCCACCACCCGGCCCGCCGCCGACGCCTTCACCTCCGCCACCACCGGCCGCGCCTTGCGCCGCAGAAAGTCGAATGCCATCGCCTGTCCCCTGCCCATGCCTCATCGCCGCGCCCGTCGCGCCGCCCGCAGCTCGTGGGGTGGGCTTCAAGCCCACCATCGACGCCAATCCTCCGGCGCAGGGCCGCATGCCCGCTGGCACCGCCTGCTCAGACCCCGCGCACCCGCGGGTTCAACACATGTCCCGAAGGCCCCACGATCACTTCCGTCAGCGCCCAGACCAGCGCATCCAGCCGGTCGGGCGATCCCCGTCCGGTCCAGCCGCGCGTCGTCATCAGCGTCATCTGCGCTTCCAGCGGTCCCAGCCCCGGCACGTGCCGGACGCGCCCCTGCTCGTAGAGCGCCGCCACCGGCTCGGCCCGCACATGCTTGCCCCGCGTGGCGTGGACCATGCGCAGCGGGCACAAGGGATCGACGGCGCGGATCACGCTCGCCACCATCGCACCGCCCATGTTGGCCTCGGCAACCAGACGGTCCGCGCCGTGGCGGTCCATCGCCGCGATGGCGGCACGCGCCCAGGTCTCGGGGCTGACCCCCTGCACCGTCGCGTCCTCCAGCACCACCGCCCGCCAGTCCTGTGGCGGCCCGCGCGTGTCGGCGCCCACGACGACGATGCCGCAGGCATCCGACCCCGGCTTGGCCGCGCCGGGCGGGTCCACCGCCACGACCACGCGAGAGGGCTCGACGGTCGGCGCAGCCTGCGCCGCGGTCAGCATCGCGCCGGTCCACAGGGCGCCCTCGGCGGCCTCCATCAACTCACCGTCGAGTTCTTGCCGCCCGATCCGCGTGCCGCCGTAACGGCCGTAGATTTCGGACAGGAAGCTCTCCGCCAGGTACGCCCGGTTCGCCTCGGTCGGGGCATGCGTCAGAACCGTCGAGGGCAGGCCCAGGATGGTCTTCAGAATCGCGACGTTGCGCGGTGTCGTCGTCACCACCTGCCGTGGATGCTGGCCCAGACGCAAACCGAACTGCAGCTGGTCCCAGGCCTCCTCGGCCTTGGTCCACTTCGCCAGCTCGTCCACCCAGGCGGCATCGAACTGGGGCCCCCGCAGCGATTCGGGCTCGTGCCCGGAATAGACCTGCGCCACCGCCCCGTTCGGCCACAGCAGCCGGCTGCGCCCCGCCTCCCACTTCGGCCGCCGGTCGGGCGGCGAGCAGGCCAGAATCCCGCTCTCTCCGAACACCATGAGCTCGCGCGCCTGATCGATGGTCTCTCCCACCAGCGCCACGCGGCTCGACCGGCCCGGAACCGTCGGTGTAGCTCCCTCGACCTCGGCGCGCACCCACTCCGCCCCGGCGCGGGTCTTGCCCGCCCCACGCCCGCCCATGATCACCCAGGTCCGCCAGGCGCCCTCGGGCGGAACCTGATGCGGCAGCGCCCAGAACTCGAACAGCCAGGGCAGTGACAGCAGCGCGTTGTCCGACAGGTCATCGAGGAACGCCTCAATGTCCTGCGGCGTGGCGGAGGCAAGCCAGGCGGAGCCCGATCTCAGCCCGCGCTGCGTCAAGGTCGAAGTCGTGTCCTGCGGCGAATTCGCCGGTCTGCTTGCGGAGCTTTTCAACTTTCGCCCTCTCCTCAGAGTACTGCTGCGCCGCGATCATCAGGTTCTTCGCCGCCAGCTTCGAGGCCGCGAGATCCCCGGTCCGCTCCATTCTCGCCGCGTAACCGGCCTGCCTAAGCTCGTCCGCCATATCGCGGAACTGCGCCTCGGCCGCTTCCAGCGGGTCGAAGGGTCCCTTCGGTTCTTCCGTCACGGATTCCGTCATTGCACCGTCCGCGCCTCATGCCGTTCCCCACGAGCGAAAAGGAAAGGCGGCCCGCGGGGTCGCCCCCCGGCCGCCTGCCCACTTCTCCTAGCATGCCCGATCTATAGCTTCGACCGCTCGCTGGGTCAAGCGAAAAAATAAGCGATCACAACGGCTTAGCGCACGCCGCGGTAAGCTTTCGTTAACCCGCCTATTCGCCCTGCACCCCGGTCGCGCCGTCTTCCCCGCGCTGCGCCTCGATCTCGCGCCAGCGGGTGACGTTCTCGTTGTGCTCGGCCAGCGTGGCAGCAAAGGCATGCCCGCCGGTGCCGTCGGCGACGAAGAACAGGTAGTCCGTGGTCTCCGGGTCCAGCGCCGCGGCAATCGCGGCGCGGCCGGGGTTGGCGATGGGCGTCGGCGGCAGCCCGTCGATGACATAGGTGTTGTAGGGCGTCTCGCGCCGCAGTTCCGACTGCCGCAGCCCGCGGCCCAGCGGCGCCTGCCCCTTGGTCACCCCGTAGATCACCGTCGGGTCCGTCTGCAGCTTCATCCCCCGCGCCAGCCGGTTGAGAAACACCGAGGCCACCTGACCCCGTTCTTCCGGCACGCCGGTCTCCTTCTCGACGATCGAGGCCATGATCAGCGCCTCCTCCGGCGAGGCGTAGGGCAGCCCCTCGACGCGCCCGTCCCAGAGGTCGGCCAGAACCGCCGACTGTCGCGCCGACATCTCGGCCAGAAACTGCGTCCGGTCCGCGCCCCGCGCGACCTCGTAGCTGTCCGGCGCCAGCGAGCCCTCCGACGGAACGGCGGCGATGGTTCCCTGCAGGAAGTCGGCTAGCTTGAGGCTCTCCACCACCATCCAGGCCGTGGTCCCCTCCGCCACCGTCACCCGGAAGCGCAGGTCGCCGTCGTCAATCGCCGCCTGGTATTCCGGCGGCGGCTCGGTTCCCGCGTCGAACTCCGCCACCTCGACGAAGACCTGCGTGGCCGGGTCCAGCTCGCGCAGGATCACGTCGGCCACCGTCACCCCGATGCGGAAGTTGACCTCCTTGCCGCAGGTCGACTGCCCGCCCGCGGTCAGGACATCCAGCACCTGCGCCATCGAGGCACCCGGCGGCACCAGGTAGGATCCGAACTTGAGGTCCCCCGACTGCCCGGCATAGTCGGCCGCGATGCGGAAGATGCGGGCGTCGCGGATCACGCCCTCGCCCTGCAGCGACCGGCTCACCGCGCTCATCGACGCCCCCCGCGCCACCCGGACGCAGGCGGTGTCGGCCAGCGGCCCCGGGCTGACGTAGAGCTCCCGCCCCCAGGCCAGGAACCCCGCCGCGATCACCAGGACCAGGACGAAGACCGTCAGCGCGTTGGAGGCGATGGCCCGCCACATCAGGCGACGCGCCCCAGGACGAGGCTCGCGTTGGTGCCGCCGAAGCCGAAGGAGTTGGACAGCGCCACCGTAACCTCGCGCTTCACCGGCCGGTGCGGCGCGAGGTCCAGCGCCGTCGCCACCGCCGGGGTGTCGAGGTTGATCGTCGGCGGCGCCACCTGGTCGCGGCTCGCCAGCACGCAGAAGATCGCCTCCACCGCGCCCGCCGCCCCCAGAAGGTGGCCGATGGAAGACTTGGTCGACGACATCGTCGCCCGCCCCACCGCATTGCCCAGAAGCCGCTCCACCGCTCCCAGCTCGATGGTATCGGCCATCGTCGATGTGCCATGGGCGTTGATGTAGTCGATGCGGTCCGCCGTCACCCCGGCCCGCGCCAACGCCGCCGACATCGACCGGAACCCACCTTCCCCGTCCTCGCTGGGAGCGGTGATGTGGTGGGCATCGCCCGACATCCCATATCCCAGCACCTCGGCGTAGATTTTCGCCCCGCGCGCCTTGGCCCGTTCGTATTCCTCCAGCACAACGACGCCGGCACCCTCACCCATCACGAACCCGTCGCGGTCCGCGTCATAGGGGCGCGAGGCCTTGGTCGGATCGTCCGCCCGCTTCGACGACAGCGCCTTGCAGGCGTTGAACCCGGCGATGCCGATCTCGGAAATGGGCGACTCCGCGCCGCCCGCCACCATCACATCCGCATCCCCCCACTGGATCAGCCGCGCCGCGTCGCCGATGGCATGCGCGCCGGTGGAGCAGGCGGTCACCACGGCGTGGTTCGGACCCTTGAAGCCGAAGCGGATCGAGACCTGTCCGGAGATCAGGTTGATCAGCGCGCCGGGGATGAAGAACGGCGACACCCGCCGCGGCCCCTTCTCCTTGATCAGCAGCGCGGTTTCCGCGATCGAGGTCAACCCGCCGATGCCGGAGCCGATCATCACCCCGGTGCGCAGCTTCTCCTCCGACGAAGAATCCGCGATGCCCGCGTCCGCCACCGCCTGCACCGCGGCGGCCACGCCGTAGAGGATGAAGTCGTCCACCTTGCGGCGGTCCTTGGGTTCCATCCAGTGATCCGGGTTGAAGGTGCCGTCCGCGCCGTCGCCGTACGGGATTTCGCAGGCATACTGGGTCACCACCTGGGCCGGGTCGAACCGCGTGATCCGACGTGCGCCGGACTGCCCGGCCAGGAGCCGCGACCACGTCGTCTCCACCCCCGAGCCCAGCGGTGTGACCATCCCCAGCCCCGTGACGACGACGCGACGCATGGCCACTCCCCCGGATGAAACCCCGAAAGGCTCTTACACGCCGCCCCCGGACCCCGCAACCGCGCGGCCGAAAAGCCGCCGATCCCATCGCCGCGCCGAGGGGGAACGTGGCAGCGTCCCACGGTGGGACATTTTTTTATTGAAGCGATTCCAATGGGTTGCAGTGAGTCGGTAAGGGTTGGCGGATTCAAGGGCCAAGCGCAACGTTTGTGGTGAAGGCGGCGAGTTCTTCGGCGAGGGCTTCGGCGGGGGTTTTCCAGTTCAGGGTCTTGCGCGGTCGGCCGTTCATCAGCCTGGCG
>JANOGU010000368.1:0-4767 GCA_031406135.1 Rhodobacterales bacterium | reverse complement strand
GACAGGCGGCGTGTCAGCGGTGTCAGATTTTCTTGTCCCGCGACCTCACGCGCAAGCTCGCCGGCACGCTTGTAGTCGGCGGCGGTATCGTCGCTCCACAGCCAGTAGGAGCGCATGAAGTAGAAGAAACCGAGCTGCACTTTGAGCAGCGCGGAGTTGGGGAATTTCCGCAGCCCTTCCTGCCAGATCGCCCCTGCCCGATCCAGTTGCTCCCGCGATTCCGCAGCCAGGAAGATTTCATGGCCGCGCAGATAATAATCGTACTCCTCGAGGCTGGTGGTGTCCTTGCCCCAGGCCTCGCGATACTGCGCCCGCTTGATCTGGCCCACCTCGCCAGTCAGCGCCCCGATGATCTTGTCCGTCACCTCATCCTGCAGCGCCCAGGGATCAGCCCCGGTCTTGTCGAAGCGCTCGGCCCAGACATGCTCGCCGGTCTTGGCATCGACGAGCTGGGCGACGATGCGCACCTTGTCTGCGTCCTTGCGCACGCTGCCTTCCAGCACATAGTCGACATTGAGTTCCTTGCCGATCTGGCGCACGTCCGTCGCCTTGCCCTTGTAGGTGAACGAGGAGTTGCGCGCGATCACGGAAACGTCCGGCGCGCGGGCCAGCATGGAAATGATGTCCTCCGCGACGCCGTCGCCGAAATAGCCGAGCCTAGGGTCGTCGCTCAGATTGTCGAATGGCAGCACGGCGATCGAGGGAATGTCGGCCGAAGCCTCAGGCACGGCGGCTGGCCTCAGAACAGCGAACCAGATCGCCGCCAGCACAGCGATGGCCGCAAGCGCCGCCGCCCATGGCAGCGCGCGTTTCGGTGACATCTGCGCCCCGCGTCTCACCGGAAGGCCGTCGGGCGTCACCCGGAAGGCCTCGATCGGCTCGGCGATGTTCTTGACCTTCTGCGCGCCCATCGGCTCGAACCCGAAGGCGAGCTTCTTCTCGACCTCGCGCACTACCTTGTCGGATACCCAGATGCCACCGGGCTCGGCCAGTTGTTCCAGCCGGGCGGCGATGTTCACACCCTCGCCGTACCGGTCGTCGCCGTCGATGATGACCTCGCCCAGGTTGATGCCGATGCGGGCGCGGATCGCCTGGTCGGACGGCACCGCGCGGTTGCGTTCCTCCAGCGCGGATTGCAACGCCACGGCGCATTCCACCGCCTGCACCACGCTGCCGAACTCGGCCAGGAGTCCGTCGCCCATCAGCTTGAAGATGCGGCCCTGGTGGCGGGCGATCTCCGGTTCAAAGACTTCCTTCCGTCGCTCGGTCAGACGGGCAAATGTCCCGCTCTCGTCGCGCTCCATCAGCGCGGAATAGCCGACTATGTCGGCGGCAAGGATGGCGGAAAGCCTGCGTTCCATGTCTCTCCGGGGCCTCCCCGGGAACGATAGCAAAGCCTCCGCCCCCTGTCACTGCGCGGCAACGGTGCGCGCTATTGCGCGATTTCCCAGCTGATGGTGACCGTCGCCAGCACCGACACCTCGCCGCCCGAGACCGGTACCGGCGCGGCCGAGCCGGCGTACATGCTGTACATCGGCGCCGGCGCGCCGACTCCGACGCTGTCGCTGATGCTCAGCACCCTTCCCAGAGTGACACCCGCCGCCGCCGCCAGCAGCGCCGCCCGGCGCTGCGCGTCGGCCACCGCCCTGACCCGGGCCTCGTCCAGCACCGGGTCCGGATCGGCCAGGCCGAAGGCCAGGCCGTTCAGCGTGTTCGCCCCGTCCTGCACCGCCGCGTCGAGCACCGCGCCGAGGCTTCCGAGCGCGCGCACGCGGACGGTGACCGTGTTCGTGGCGGTATATCCGTCGATGCGCGGGGTGGGCGATGCATCGTAGCCGATCCAGTTCGGGTTCAGCGACAGGCCGGAGGTCTGGATGTCCGCCGCCGCGATCCCGGCAGCGGTGAGGTTCGCCAGCACCGCAGCCACACCGGCCGAGTTGGCGGCCATCGCCGCGGCGGCCGTTGCGCCCTGGGTGGTCACGCCAAGCGAGAGGGTGGCAAGATCTGGCGCGCGGTCCACCCGGCCCTCGCCGGTGACGGTGATCTGCGGCACCGGCGGTTCGGCTGAGACCGGCAGCGGGGCGGCGAAAGCCAGAGCGAGAGCGAGTGCAATTCGGCGGGCCATGGTCAGGCGCATGTCTTGGGGTCCCTCCTTGAGATGTGGATGACACTTCCCTGCTCTGACGCAGCCCGCAACCCGATCCTTGGACCGCCGCGGGAGCGATCCTTCCGTTCGGCGAAAAGCTGCTGTAAAAGATCAGGAAACCCGGGTCGCGCCTCGCGCGGCCCTGTCGTGCTGTGCTAGAGCCGAGGGCATGAAACCGAATTTCGCGTTGATCCTGTCCTCCGAGGTGATCGGACTTCTGCACCGCACCTCGCGCGGCTGGCTGCAGGTGGCCGAGGTGCCGACCGACAGTCCCGACCTCGCCGCGCAGCTGTCCTGGCTGCGCGCGACGGCGATGGAGCTCAGCCCGCAGGGCATCACCACCAAGTTGATCCTGCCCAACGATCAGGTTCTGTTCACCGAGGTGCTGGCGCCCGGCCCCGACGCCGGCCAGCGGCGGCGGCAGATCCGCCGGGCGCTGGAGGGGCGCACGCCCTATGCGCTGGACGAGTTGGTGTTCGACTGGTGGGGCACCGGCGACCGGGTGCAGGTTGCCGTCACCGCGAAGGAGACGCTGGAGGAAGCCGAGGCCTTTGCCGCCGAGCACCGCTTCAATCCGGTCAGCTTCGTGGCCGTACCGCCGGACCCGGCCTTCGCCGGTGAGCCGTTCTTCGGGACCGCAGCGGGCGCGGGCGAGATCATCGGCGCCGGCGAAAGCGTCGGCCGCGACCAGGACCCGGTGAAGATCATCGCCCGTGAGCCGCCGCCTGCCGCAGGGCCAGCGCCCGCCGCAACGGCGCTGCCGCCGGCACCAGCCGCGACGACGCCAGACCCGGACCCGGTGCCGCCGCCTGTCGAGGCGGCCGGCGTGGCCGCCGCCCCGGCCGCGGCGGCCGGTCCCGACGCCGAAGCCGCCGCGTCACCGACGGTGGAGGCGACGACCCCTGCCGCAGCCGCGGACGCGGTCCTGCCAGCGGCCGATGCGCCCGAGCCGGCTTCGGACACACCGGCGGCGCCGGGGCCGGTACAGCCGCCGGCCGAGCCGCTTCCGGCGGAGGACGCGGCACCCGCCGCCGACGCGGCGCCCACGGCGTCGGCCGTCGAGCCGGTCGAGATCACCGCGATCTCCAAGGCTCTGGCGGCGCACAGGTCGCGCAGGGCGACGCTGGCGGCGCCGCCGCGCGCCGGCGACCCGGCCGCCGCCGCCTTCGGTGGCGAACCGGCAGCGGCCCCGGAAGCGCCGCGGGCACTGGGCTTTTCCAGCCGCCGCCGCGACGACCTGGCCGGGCTGTCGCCGGCCGCCGTTGCCTTGCCGGGGATTGCGGCCGCCCGCCCGGACGACCCGGCCGCCACCGATCCCGACCCGCCGGCACGTCCGCCCCGTCTGCCGCCACCGCCATCGGCGCCACCGCTGTCTTCGGCGCCTCCGCTGCCGCCGCCACCGCCCCGGACCCCCGGTCCGACCGTGGCGGCGAGCGTGGTGCCGATCGCGCCCGGGGCCGCGCGCCCCGCGCCGCCGGCAACGGCAGGCGCAAAGTCGGCGCGGCCGAAGGCGGCGGCGGCAAACCCGGCACTGGCCGAACGGCGCGGAAGCGATGCAGCGGCCACCGCACCTCCCGCAGCCGCCCCCGGCCGTCCGGCGGCAACGGCCGGCTCCCTCCGCGCGCACGCGGCGCGGGTGCGCGGCAAGCCGCGCTACCTGGGTCTCGCGCTGACCGGCGCGCTGCTCTTGTTCCTCTTCATCATCGCCGCCTGGTCGTCCCTCTATCTGGTCCAGGACCGGACTTTGCCCGCGACCGAGCCGACCGAGGTCGCTGCGGAGGAAGAGGCTGAGATCGATCCGGAGTATGCCGCCGATCTCGCGGCCATGGGCGAGACCGCCGCCGAGGCGCTGACCGCTGACCTGGAGGCCGAGGCGATCGCGGCCGAAGTGGCCAGCGCCGCTGCCGAGGCCTTCGTCGAAGTGCCCGGCGCGCCCTCCGGTCCCGAAGACGCGACGGCTTTGGCAGACACCGACCCCGAGGCCCCCGCAGCCATTGAGGAGACGGTCGCGGTCGACCCGGCCGCCGCGCCCGAACCCGTGCCCGATCCCGCACCGCTGACGGCCACGGCCGCTGCCGCCGCTGCAATCGCCGCGCCGGGCGTCGTCGGACAGGACGAGATCTTCCTCGCCCGTATCGACGAGGCCCCTCCCGCCGTCGATCCGCTGGTGTTGCCGGCCCCCGCCGCCGCCGATGCCGCGCCGCCGGCGCAGATGCCGCCGCCGCCGTTCGGCACGACCTATGCCTTCGACGCCCAGGGCCGGATCGTCGCGCCCCCCGCCGGCGTGATCACGCCCGACGGCATCTGGCTGGTCGCCGCCCGCCCGCCGGTCCTGCCGCCGGCGCGGCGGGCAGGGGCCGCGACCGCCCTGCCGGACGCGCCGGACCCCGCGGCCGACCCGGCCGCGGACAGCGCGGCCGATCCCGCAGCCTCGGACTTCGCGCCCTCGGATGCCACGCTTCGCCCGCGCGCCCGCCCGGCGGCGCCGGCCCCGGCCGAGGACGACGCAGGCCTGCGGCCGCCG
Organism: Rhodobacterales bacterium; assembly: GCA_031406135.1. Taxonomy (GTDB): domain Bacteria; phylum Pseudomonadota; class Alphaproteobacteria; order Rhodobacterales; family Rhodobacteraceae; genus JANOGU01. The sequence goes on along the minus strand of JANOGU010000368.1, from coordinate 97 downwards.
ACCGACACCCGCCAGGCCGCGCTGCGGCCACAGGCGCGGCCGGCGGTGCTGGTCGCCGCCGTCGCCCCCGCCGACGCGGCCGGCGCCTCGATCTTCG
>JANOGU010000341.1:0-5227 GCA_031406135.1 Rhodobacterales bacterium | reverse complement strand
CGATGCGCTGGGGGGTGTCGGACCTGGCGCCTTTGGGCGCGCGGGCGCGCGCGGCCAAACCCCCCGGGGGCGCCGCCCCCGGACCCCCGGGGTATTTTTGCAAGAATGAAACGGCTGGGCGTTGCGGCCTGTGGCCTTCCCCGGCAGGGTCGGCGGATGGTGGACTTCCGGAGTTTCATGGGCATGGCGCTGGACGAGGCGCGGGCGGCAGGTGCGCGCGGCGAAGTGCCGGTGGGCGCGGTCGTCGTGTGCGGGGAGGCCGTGGTGGCGCGGTCCGGCAACCGGATGCGCGAGGCGGCCGACCCCACCGCCCATGCCGAGATCCTGGCGATCCGCGCCGCCTGCGCCGCGCTGGGGTCCGAGCGGCTGGCCGGCTGCGACCTCTACGTCACGCTGGAGCCCTGTGCGATGTGCGCCGGCGCCATCGCCGCCGCCCGGATCGCGCGGCTCTACTACGGCGCCGCCGACCCGAAGTCCGGCGGCGTCGCCCAGGGCGCCCGCGTCTTCGCCCATCCGCAATGCCACCATGCGCCGGAGGTCTACGACGGGATCGGCGCGCGGGAGGCGGCGGCGCTGATGAGCGGCTTCTTTGCCGGACGGCGCGGCGCTTGACGGCGAGGGCGGCACCGGGTCCGGCAAGCCCGCGCGGTCCAGCCGGCGGTCGGCTTGCATGCGCAGGAACCCGCGTCTAAACGGCCCCGTCCCAGCTCCCCTGCCGGAGGTGCCGCATGGCCATCGATACCGACACAGCCCGGAAGGTCGCGAAACTCGCCCGGATCCGGGTCGAGGAGGACCGGCTGCCGGGGCTTGCGCGGGAGTTGTCGGGCATCCTGAGCTTCATGGAGCAGTTGAACGAGGTGGACGTGACCGGGGTCGAGCCGATGGTCTCGGTGACGCCGATGCGGCTGAAGCGGCGGGCGGACGGGGTGACCGACGGGGGAATGCCGGCGCGCATCCTGAAGAACGCGCCGGAGACGCGCGAGGGGTTCTTCGCGGTGCCGAAGGTGGTGGAATGAGCCTGAACGAGCTGACGGTTGCCGGGGCGCGGGACCGCCTGCGCGCGGGCGAGATCACCGCCGTCGATCTGACCATGGCCTGCCTGACGGCCATTGATGCGGGCGATGGGCTGAACGCCTTCGTCCACAAGACGCCGGAGATCGCGCTCGATCAGGCGCGGGCGGCGGACGCGCGGCTGAAGCTGGGGGAGGCGCCGGACCTCTGCGGCATCCCGCTCGGGATCAAGGACCTGTTCTGCACCCGGGGCGTGCCGAGCCAGGCCGGGTCGAACATCCTGAAGGGCTTCCGCCCGGAGTATGAATCGACGGTCACCAGCCAGTTGTTCGCCGCCGGCGCGGTGATGCTGGGCAAGCTGAACATGGACGAGTTCGCCATGGGGTCGTCGAACGAGACCTCGTGCTATGGCAACGCGGTCAACCCATGGCGGCGCGGCAACGACGACACCTCGCTGACGCCCGGCGGGTCCTCCGGCGGCTCGGCGGCGGCGGTGGCGGCGGACCTGTGCCTTGGCGCCACGGGGACGGATACCGGCGGGTCGATCCGCCAGCCCGCGGCCTTTACCGGCATCGTCGGGATCAAGCCGACCTATGGCCGGGTATCGCGCTGGGGGATCGTGGCGTTTGCGTCCTCGCTGGATCAGGCGGGGCCGATGGCCAAGTCGGTCCGGGATGCGGCGATACTGCTGCGCGCCATGGCCGGGCAAGACCCGAAGGATTCGACCTCCGCCGATCTGCCGGTGCCGGACTTCGAGGCGGCGTTGACCGGCGACATCCGCGGCAAGGTCATCGGCATCCCGCGCGAGTATCGCATGGAGGGCATGCCGGCGGAGATTGAGGCGTTGTGGCAGGACGGCATCGCGATGCTGCGCGACGCCGGCGCCGTGATCCGCGACATCAGTCTGCCGCACACGAAATACGCACTGCCCGCCTATTACGTGGTGGCGCCGGCCGAGGCCTCGTCGAACCTCGCCCGCTATGACGGGGTGCGCTACGGCCACCGGGCGAGGCTGGCGCAGGGCGACGGCATCACCGAGATGTACGAGAAGACCCGGGCGGAGGGTTTCGGGCCGGAGGTGCAGCGCCGGGTGATGATCGGCACCTACGTGCTGTCCGCCGGGTTCTACGACGCCTACTACAACCGCGCGCGCAAGGTGCGGGCGCTGATCAAGCGCGACTTCGAGACGGTCTTCGCCGAAGGCGTGGACGCGATCCTGACGCCGGCCACGCCCTCGGCCGCTTTCGGCCTCGGCGAGATGGCCAATGCCTCGCCCATCGAGATGTATCTCAACGACGTCTTCACCGTGACGGTGAACCTCGCTGGCCTGCCCGGGGTGGCGGTGCCGGTGGGGCTCGACCGGCGGGGGCTGCCGCTGGGCCTGCAGCTGATCGGGCGGCCATGGGAGGAGGGGGCGTTGCTCAATCACGCCAGTGTGCTGGAACGTGCGGCCGGGTTCGTGGCCAAACCGGCGAAATGGTGGTAACGCGCGCCGAAGACGTCGCCGCGAAGGCGACCGGAGACTGAGGCGATGCGGTATCTTGTGACACTGGGGCCCCTGGCGGCCGTCCTGGCGCTGGCCGCCTGCGAGCCGACCGTGCCGAACAGCGCGGCAGGCGTGGGCTTTGGCAGCTACACCGACTACATGCGCGAGCGCGACGCAGCGCTGTCGTCCGGCGCCGCGCCGCCCGTCGCGCCGCCGCTGACGGTGTCGCCGGAGGGAACGGCCACCGGCTTCTCGCCCGACCGCATCGGCGCGGCCATCGACCGCGTCGACCCCGCCGCCCCGCTGCCGGCCGCGGCGACGCCCCTGCCGCCGCTCGCCGCCGACGGCACCCGCCCGCGCGGCAACGAGCCCACCACGATCCAGCCGCAGACCAGCGAGGTGGATGGCGTGGTGGCCGGCGGTGAGGCGATTTCGGACGAGAACGACTTCGGCGCCGTCTCGGCCCGGGAAACGATCGAGTCCGACGCCGAGCGCATCGCCCGCAACCGCGCGACCTATACCGTGGACCAGCCCACCGCGCTGCCGCAGCGGCCCGGGGCGACGGGTCCCGACATCGTGAACTTTGCGCTTTCGACCACCCACGCCCCGGGCACGCCGGTCTATCGCCGGTCCGGCCTGCGCGGCGACGCGAGCGGGCGCTGCGGCCGCTATCCCTCGCCCGACAAGGCGCAGGAGGCGTTCCTCGGCGGCGGCGGGCCGGAGCGCGACCGGCTGGGGCTCGACCCCGACGGCGACGGCTTCGCCTGTTCCTGGGACCCAAGGCCGTTCCGCACGGCGCTGCAGTGAGCGATTTCCCCTCGCCGAACTTCGGCGAGCGGCGGGGCGGGGCGCGGCCCGATCTCATTGTCTTGCACTACACCGTCCTGTCCTGCGACGAGGCGCGCACGCGGCTCTGCGACCCGTCGGCGGAGGTCTCGGCGCATTGGCTGGTGGCACCGGACGGACAAGCGGAGCAGTTGGTGGATGAGGCGCTGCGCGCCTGGCACGCCGGGGCGGGGTCCTGGGGTTCGGTGACCGACGTCAACTCGCGTTCCATCGGCATCGAGCTGGCGAATTCCGGCGACGAACCCTTCCCGGCGCCGCAGATGGCGGCGCTGGAGCGGCTGCTGGCCGGGGTGATGGACCGCTGGTCCATCCCGCCGCAGCGGGTGATCGGCCATTCCGACATGGCGCCGGCGCGAAAGGGCGACCCGGGGCGGCGGTTCGACTGGCGGCGGCTGGCGCTGTGCGGTCTGTCGGTCTGGCCGGCGGGCAAGGAGGTTGCCCCGGAACCCGCGGCCTTCGCCGCGGCGCTGACCCGCATCGGCTATCCCGAGGCCGCGCCGGAGGTGCGGCTGGGGGCGTTCCGGCTGCGGTTCTTTCCAGGCCTGACCGGCCCGCTGACGCCCGCCGAGATGGGCGCGGCGCTGGACCTGGCAGTGCGGTTTCCCGTTGACGGGGGCGGGTCGGGGGCGTAACCGGCTGTCCGCGCGGGGGGCCGGGATGACCGCGGGGGTGACCCCGAGGAAAGTCCGGACTCCATGAAGTCAAGGGTGCCGGGTAACGCCCGGCGGGGGCAACCCCAGGGAAAGCGCCACAGAGAAGAGACTTCCACGCTTGCGTGGTAAAGGTGAAACGGTGGGGCAAGAGCCCACCGCGGACTTGGCAACAAGGACGGCACGGCAAGCCCCACCCGGAGCAATGCCAAATAGGGGCCTCGCGCGGGTCCGGTCCCGGCCCAGGCCGGGAGACCGCCGCAGGGACGCTTCAGCCCGAGAGGCCCGGGTTGGCAGCTTGAGCCCCGCCGCAAGGCGGGGCCCAGAGGAATGGTCATCCTCCGGCGCAAGCCGGGGACAGAATCCGGCTTACAAGGCTCCCCGCGCAAACGTCCCACGGTGGTACGCTTTGCCAAGTCAGCAATTTCAATGGCTTGGCTGATTCGATTTACCAGGTGTTCATAAGTTTACGCAACGCCCGGTCCGGACGACGGGGTGCGCGGCGGCGGACATTGGGTCGATCAGATGACGTCCTGATCGCCGCGAGCGGTGGCAGGGTGGGTGCAAGCCTCGTTGCAATGGTGGGTTGCACCCGCCATACGGAAATCCATGAAGACCCCGATGTTTGACTGGGAGCGTTGCGGGCGAAGGGGTGACTGGTGGTATGGAAAATGGGTGCGGGGCAACCATCCTACCAGTCCTACAAGGCTCCCCTAGCAACAAAAAAGACGAATCGTGAATGCTCAGAATATGCGATTAGGTCATTCGTACGGAAACAATGATCGAGCCAGCCCGATCACTTCGCTGTAGTTCAAGTCGGCGAGAAAGACCGCCTCATTCGTAATCGTGAATCCAGGTAGGTTCATTGCAGCGAATCCACTCCCAATTTGCAGAATGACGGGAGACGGCGCGGGCCTTTTGTTTCGCGATTTTGGCGAGTCTTGCCCGTGTTCAAAGTACCCCCTGATTTGCTCTATTTTCTTCATGGCACGGCAAAATCGCCGACGATTTTCGGATGAAGTATTGATCTGCTTGTGCTCGATCTCAAGAACGCGCCTCAACCGAACAAGGTCAAATACCGACCTTTCGAACATAAGGAACGTCTGATCAAGGGCTTCGGCTTCGCCTAGATGGCCGCCTGAGCGTCGCTGCGACGCCCCTTTCTTGCAAACGGCACCGATTTCGTGGTTTTGGAGCCGCATCCGCAGCGCAAGGCCCCTTTCCGGGCAGACTC
>JANOGU010000329.1:0-2921 GCA_031406135.1 Rhodobacterales bacterium | reverse complement strand
GGTGCCTAAAAGCTCGGTCACGGGCTTCGCCCCGTCAAAACACCGGCAACACGATCCCCCACGCGGGGGGCCCGGCTAACGCGTTGCGCGGGGGGGGCCCCGGGCCGGCCCACCCGCCCGCCGCTCCGGATCGCCCGGGTCCTGCGCAGGCCCGGATGGATCGGCACCTCCCGCGGCCGCCGCGCCCCGGCCCCGGGCGCGGGGCAAGGTCAAGTGGTTGCCATCCTCGGTGTGCGCCGCTACCTCTGCGCGACCCTGTCGCGGAGGCGCCCTTGGACTCGCTTGGCCAGATCCTGATGCTGATCCTGAACATCGCGCTGTGGATCGTGCTGATCCACGTGATCATGTCCTGGCTCATCAACTTCCAGGTGCTGAACCTGCGCCAGCCGCTGGTGGCGCAGCTCTGGGACACGCTGAACCGCCTGCTGGAGCCGGTCTACGGCCGGGTCCGCAGTGTCTTGCCGCGTACCCCGGGCATCGACTTTGCGCCGCTTGTGGTGCTGATCGCGATCTATGCCTTGCAGGTCGTCGTGGCCAACAACCTCTGACCGGTTCCGGCCGGCCGGGCGTTCAGCCTTCGTTAACCGCAAGGGCCGCTCCTTGGATCAAACTCGAATCGACTCCCCGGGGCTGGCGGTGGCGGAGAATCTGTTGCGCAGGGTCTTCGGCTTCCCCGGCTTCCGGCCCGGCCAGGCGGAGATCGTGGCCGCGGTCGCCGCCGGGCAGGACACGCTGGCGATCATGCCCACGGGTGGCGGCAAGTCGCTGTGCTTCCAGCTGCCGGCGCTGATGCGCGACGGGGTGACGCTGGTGATCTCGCCGCTGATCGCGCTGATGCGCGACCAGGTCCGCGCCCTGCAAGCCGCCGGCGTTGCGGCCGGCGCGCTGACCTCGGGCAACACCGCGGCGGAGACGGAGGAGGTGTTCGCGGCGCTGGAGGAGGGCCGGCTGAAACTCCTGTACCTGGCGCCGGAACGGCTGGCCTCCGCCGCCACGCTGCCGATGCTGCGCCGGATCGGTGTCACGGCAATGGCGGTGGACGAGGCGCATTGCGTCAGCCAGTGGGGCCACGACTTCCGCCCCGATTACCTCAAGATCGGGGCGCTGCGCCGAGCGCTGGATGTGCCGCTTTCGGCGTTCACCGCCACCGCCGATGCCGAGACCCGGGCAGAGATCACCGACCGGCTGTTCGGCGGGACGGAGCCCGCGACCTTCCTGCGCGGTTTCGACCGGCCGAACCTGCACCTCGCCTTCGCCGTCAAGGACGCACCCCGAGACCAGATCCTGGCCTTCGCCGCCGCCCGGCGGGGACGGTCCGGCATCGTCTACTGCGGCACCCGGGCCAAGACCGGCACGCTGGCCGCGGCGCTGACCGCCGCGGGGCATCTGGCGATGGCCTATCACGCCGGTCTGGAGGCGGAGGAGCGGCGGCGGGTCGAGGTCGCGTTCCAGCGCGAGGACGGGTTGATCGTGGTCGCCACCGTCGCCTTCGGCATGGGTATCGACAAGCCCGACATCCGCTGGGTGGCGCATGCCGACCTGCCGAAGTCCGTCGAGAGCTACTACCAGGAAATCGGCCGGGCGGGCCGCGACGGGGCGCCGGCCGAGACGCTGACGCTCTACGGCGCCGAGGACATCCGCTTCCGCCGCGCCCAGATCGACGAGGGGCTGGCCCCGCCGGAGCGCAAGGCCGCCGACCACGGCCGGCTGAATGCGCTGCTGGGGATCGCCGAGGCCGTGGGCTGCCGGCGCCAGGTGCTGCTGCGCTACTTCGGCGAGGACAGCGGGCCATGCGGGACCTGCGACCTCTGCGACCGGCCGGCGAAGCTGTTCGACGGAACCGAGGCGGTGCGCAAGGCGCTGTCGGCGGTGGCGCGGACGGGGGAATGGTTCGGGGCCGGGCATCTGATCGACATCCTGACCGGCACCGCCTCGGCCAAGGTGCGCGAACGCGGCCACGACCGGCTGCCGACCTTCGCTGCCGGGCGCGAGCTGACGCGGGCGGCCTGGGGCGCGGTGTTCCGGCAGATGATGGGGCGCGACCTTTTGCGTCCCGATCCCGAACGGCATGGCGCGCTGCGCATGACGGAGGCCGCGGCGCCGGTGCTGCGGGGCGAGGTGCCGGTCACGCTGCGCGAGGACACGCTGGCCGGGCCGGAGCGTGCCGCGCCGCGGGCGCTGGTCGCCGAGGCCGACGCGCCGCTTCTGGCCGCGCTCAAGGCAGCGCGGCGGGCCCTGGCCGAAGCCCAGGCGGTGCCCGCCTACGTGATCTTCACCGACCGCACGCTGATCGAGATGGCGGAACGGCGGCCGCGGACGCTGGACGAAATGGTCCGCATCACCGGCGTGGGCGCGCGCAAGCTCGAGACCTATGGCGCGACCTTCCTCGCCGTCATCACCGGGGCCGGGGTCGCGCGCCCGCATCCGGCACGGATGCGGCTGGCGGGCGGGGCGGCGGGGCAAGTCTATGACGCGCTGGCCGCGGCGCAGCTGCGCCTGCTGCGCGGCGCCGACGGCACCGGCAAGCCGATGAGCCTGTCGCCCGCCGTGCTGCGCCGCATCGCCGAGGCGCGGCCCGCGACGCTGGCCGACCTCGACCGCGCCGGCGATCTGGGGCCGGCCCGGCTGGACCGCTTCGGCGATGCGTTCCTCGCCGCGATCCGCGACACGGCGTAGCCGCGGCGCCCGCCTCGCGTCGCGCCTTTGCCCGCGGGGTTGTGCCTGCGGCGCGCGCCCCGGGGGTTTCACACCCCCGGACCCCCGTGGGGTATTTGCGCAAGGATGATGCCTGCGGGCAGAAGGCGGCTCTCCCCCCTGCCGATCATCTCTTGTCAAATATCCCGGGGGGAGCGCAGCGGGGGGCAGCGCCCCCCTCTCCGCTCGGCACCGGGAGCCGCCGATGCCGAAGCTTGGGGAAGGGG
>JANOGU010000323.1:0-8637 GCA_031406135.1 Rhodobacterales bacterium | reverse complement strand
CGCGCCATCCCGCCCCTCCTCCACATTTGAACCGACCCTGTTGCAGTTCAAACTTGAGAGCGAGGTTTGTTAGGGAATGGGGTCGGGTTAACCGGGCGCACGGCGGGGCGTCCGTGGTCGTGGCGTTCCCGTGACGAACTTGTCCCATCGGGCCTCCTTCCAGTCCTGAGAAAGGATCGCGCCATCAAACCGCGGGATCAAACATCGGCCAATGCCAGGGCGCCATGACCACGACCCGCGGACTGTCGATCATCGCGCGGCGGGCCAGCGCCGGTGCAGGTCGTCGATGACGAAAGCATGGCTGTGCGACCCCGGTCCCGTCAGGTGCGGGTGGCCGGGCGGCAGCCCGGGATGGTCGTGGGCCAGCTCGATCCTGTCCGCGGCGGGCCAGAGCCGCCAGACCGCGACCAGCCCGGCCGCCCCGATCACCGCCAGCAGCAGCGCCGCCGGGCCAAGTCCTGCCGTAGCCCCGATCCAGCCCGCCAGCGGATAGGTCACCAGCCAGCAGGCATGGGACAGCGCGAACTGCGCCGCAAAGACCGCGCCGCGATCTTCCTCGCGCGCCGAGCGGTTGATGATCAGCCCGATAGGCGTCTGGGTGAAGGAGAAGCCAAAGCCGATCAACGCCCAGAGCGCCAGCAGGCCCGCGAATGTCCCCGTCAGTGGCACCAGCGCGACGCCCGCGACCATCAGGCCTGCGCCGGCGATCATCACGCTGCGCTCGGGCAGTCGTGACAGCAGGCGCGGCAACAGGACAGCGGCCAGGATGGACCCAGCGCCAAAGGCGGCAAAGGCCAGCGCCACCTGCGGCGCGCCCAGCGCCAGCCGATCCTGCACCAGCACGACCGTGTTGACGTAGACCATCGCCCCCGCCGCCGCGACGGCGGCCTCCATCACCATCAGGCCGCGCAGGCGGGGGGTTGCGGTGTAGATGCGCACCCCCTTGGTCACGCTGACCAGGAACGGCTCGCCCGCCGCGGGCGCGCGCGCGGGCAGGGCCACGGTGCCGATCATCAGCGCCGACAGCAGGAACCCCGCGACCGTGCCGCCGAACAGCACCGGAAAGCTGACCACCGTCAGCAGTGCCGCCGCCAGAATGGGCGAGACGATCTGCTCGAGGTCCTCGGCCAGCCGCAGCAGCGACAGCGCGCTGGTGTAGTCGCGCTCGGCCTTCAGCACATCCGGCACCACGGCCTGGAACGCCGGCGTGAACCCCGCCGCGGCCGCCTGCAGCGCGAAAATCAGCAGATAGACCTGCCAGACCTCGGTCACGAAGGGCAGGCAGGCGACCACGACCGCCCGGACCAGGTCCAGCGCCACCAGGAATGCCCGCCGCGGCAGGCGTTCGGCCAGCGCCGCGACCACCGGGGCCAGCGTGACATAGGCCACCATCTTGATCGCCAGCGCCGTTCCCAGCACCGCACCGGCATTCTCTCCGGCCAGCCGCCAGGCGAGCAGGCCCAGCGCCACGGTGGCAAGGCCGGTGCCGACCAGCGCCACCGCCTGGGCCAGGAACAGGTGCCGGAACACCGGGTTGGAGAGCGCTGCGAGCATCTCAGGACCGTCCGGCCAGGGTCTGGAGGCCGGCCGGTCCGGCCGGCCTGTCGGCAAGACCGCGGTCGATGCGGTCGTGGATCGAGGCCCGACCCGCCGCCGCCACGGCGTGCCGGGTCGCGGGCCGCCGCGTGGCAATGACCTGACAGGCCTGCGCCTCGCCGGTCCCGGCGATGGTGCGCGCCGGACCCGCCTCGGCAGGGTTCAGCCTCCGGGCGAGGGGGGGGTGGCTGGCGGGGCGATCCGGCTGGGTCACGGGCACAGGTTACCTTCCCGGGGGGTGAGGCAAGTCGGGAGCCTGGGTCGAAGAGCCCTCGGCGGCACTGCCCCGGGACGCCGCCGAGGGCACGACCTCCTTTCACCCTGCCGCCGGACTTGCAATGGTCGAGGGAGGGTCTCTGGAAGTGGCGACCCCCGGCGCCTATGACGGTGCCGGGACCGGCAGTCCGGGCACCGGGGGGGGCGAGGGTGGCAAGGGGATGGATCTAGTGCGCGGAGCGAGAGCCGGGGCTTTGATCGACGCGCGCCGGTCCGAGCGCGACAGGCCCGCCGCTTTCGGCCTGCGTGCTCCATGCGCCTGCCGGCGTCGGCCCGCCGGACTTCCTGATCGTTCCGGAGCCCTGCGATGATCCCGGTCTTCCTCTGCGATTACATCCGCACCCCGATCGGTCGGTATGGCGGCGCGCTCTCCGCAGTCCGGCCCGACGATCTGGGCGCGGTGCCGCTGCGCGCATTGATGGCGCGGAACCCCGGCGTGGACTGGGCCGCGGTCGAGGACGTGGTCCTGGGCTGCGCCAATCAGGCGGGCGAGGACAACCGCAACGTCGCGCGGATGTGCGCCCTGCTGGCCGGGCTGCCGGTGTCGGTGACCGGAACCACGATCAACCGCCTGTGCGGATCGGGGATGGACGCGGTGCTGACGGCGGCCCGGGCCATCGCCGCGGGCGAGGCGCGGCTGATGATCGCGGGCGGGGTGGAAAGCATGTCGCGCGCGCCCTTTGTCATGCCCAAGGCCGGGGCGGCGTTTTCGCGCGAGACGGCGATCCACGACACGACCATCGGCTGGCGCTTCGTCAACCCGGCGATGCAGGCGGCCTACGGAACCGACTCGATGCCCCAGACCGGGCAGAACGTCGCCGACGACTACGGCATTTCGCGTGAGGCCCAGGATGCCATGGCGCTGGCCAGCCAGGCCAAGGCGGCTGCGGCGCAAGGGAACGGCCGGCTGGCGGCCGAGATCGCGCCGGTCGCGGTCGCGCAGCGGAAGGGCGAGGCACTGATCGTCGACCGCGACGAGCATCCCCGCGCCACGTCGATGGAGGCGCTGGCCCGGCTGCCGCCGCTGTTTCCCGGCGGATCGGTGACGGCGGGCAACGCCTCCGGCGTGAACGACGGCGCGGCGGCGCTGATCCTGGCCAGCGAGGCGGCGGTGACGGCGCATGGCCTGACCCCTTTTGCCCGCGTGCTTGGCGGAGCCACCGCCGGCGTGCCGCCCCGGATCATGGGGATCGGCCCGGCCCCGGCCTCCCGGCGCCTGATGGACCGGCTGGGACTGACGCCGGCCGATTTCGACGTGATCGAGATGAACGAGGCCTTCGCGGCGCAGGGCGTGGCCACGCTGCGCCAGCTGGGCATTGCCGAGGACGACAGCCGGGTGAACCGCAACGGCGGCGCCATCGCGCTCGGCCACCCCTTGGGCATGACCGGCGCGCGCCTGACCGGAACGGCGGCGTTGGAGCTGGCGCACGGCGGCGGCCGCCGGGCGCTGGCGGCGATGTGCATCGGTGTCGGCCAGGGCATTGCGATCGCGCTGGAACGGGTCTGACCCGCCCTGCGCGCCGGTCGCGATGCCCCTCCGTCCGGGGGTGGGAGGCGGGCGCAGATCCCCGCGCTTGCCCGACAGAAACCCGACAGAAACCCGACAGAAACCCGACAGCGGCAGCGCCGGCCCGACGCAGTCTTCAGCACCCTTGCCTGCGGAGTCCGCAGGGCCGTCGCAACTGGCATACCCCTTCTTGGTGACATGACGTGCTGGCCGCCTTCCGGTTAAGTCTGGCAAGGTCAGCCAGTTTGAGGATGTCACGGTGCGCGATGATGGCGATGCATGTCGGCTGACCGGGCTTGGCCGCACCTATGGCAGGGGGGCGTCGGCGCACCATGCCTTGGACGACATCGACCTCAGCATCCGCGCGAATGAGTTCTTTACGCTGCTGGGGCCCTCGGGTTGCGGCAAGACCACGCTGTTGCGCCTGATTGCCGGGTTCGACCAGCCGACCACGGGCGAGATCGCCATCTTTGGCCGCGATGTCGCGGGCCTGCCGCCCGAGGTTCGGCCGGTCAACACGGTGTTCCAGCACTACGCGCTGTTTCCGCATCTGAGCGTGGCGCAGAATGTGGGCTTTGCCTTGCGGATGCTGGGCCGCCCAAAGGCCGAGATCGTCGCCACAGTCGCCCGGATGGTGGAACTGGTGGGGCTGGAGGGGATGGAACACCGCCGCCCCGATCAGCTTTCGGGCGGGCAGAAGCAGCGGGTTGCCCTGGCGCGGGCGCTGGCTCCGGGGCCGAAAATCCTGCTTCTGGACGAACCCTTGTCTGCGCTGGACGCCAAGCTGAGGCAGAGAATGCGGTCCGAGCTGAAGGCGCTGCAGCGCGAGACCGGCATCACCTTTGTCTTTGTCACCCATGACCAGGACGAGGCTTTGGCGATGTCCGACCGCATCGCGGTGATGCAGGGCGGGCGGATCCAGCAACTCGGCCGGCCCGAGGAAATCTACGAGGCCCCGGCCAACCGTTTTGTCGCCGATTTCATCGGCGGCGCCAACCTGATCCCGGCGCGGATCGGGGCAGGGGGGGCCGAGGCCGAAGGCCTGGGCGTGGTCCCGGCCAAGGGTGCCATGGGGGCCGAGGTGACGCTGGCAATCCGGCCCGAACGGCTGGCGATCCTGCCCGAGGCGCAGCGTCAGCCCGGCGATCTGGGGCCGCTGACGGTGGCTGAACGCATCTATATGGGCAACGAGCTGTCGTTCCGGCTGGAGGGCGCCTCGGTGCCGCTGCACGTCACCCTGCCGCGCGGCGGTTTGCGTGGCGCGCAGGATTTCTCCCTGGGCGAGGCAGTTTGTTTGCGTCCCGAGGCCGGCGCGATCAGGGTGCTCGCGTCATGAAGCTGCACCGTCTGCTTCTGGCCCCGTCACTGGGCACCATCCTGATCTTCATGGCGCTGCCCATCGCCATCACCACGCTCTATTCGGTGCTGACGCCCGCGCAATACGGCGGGGTGATCTGGGAACCCTCGGCCGAGGCCTATGTGCGCCTGCTGTTCGAGCGCGACATCTTTGACGATACGCTGGTCTTCAACACCGACTATCTGCAAGTGCTTGGCCGGTCGGTGCTGCAGGCGGGGCTTGCCACGGTGCTGTGCCTGATCATCGGCCTGCCCACCGCATGGTTCATCGCCACAAGGCCCGCGGGGCAGAAATCGCTGTGGCTGATGCTGGTGACGGTGCCCTATTGGGTCAACCTTCTGGTCCGCACCATCGCCCTTCTCCTGATCCTGCGCGACGAGGGGCCGATCAACGGCGCGCTGCAATCCATTGGCCTGACCGACGGCCCGCTGCCCCTGGCCTATAACAACTTTGCCATCGGGTTGGGGTTGGTCTCGTCCTTCCTGCCCTTCATGATCCTGCCGCTTTACGCCGCGATCGAACGGTTCGACTTCTCGCTTCTGGAGGCCGCCTATGACCTTCACGCCAACCGCCGCAAAGCCTTTTTCGCGGTCGTCCTGCCGATCCTGCGGCCCGGATTGATCGCCGGGGGCCTGTTGGTCTTCATCCCCGGCATCGGGTCCTACCTTGCGCCCGACATCCTTGGCGGCGGCAAGACGCTGATGCTGGGCAACCTGATCGGCATGCAGTTTCAGGGCAGCCGCAACTGGCCGTTTGGGGCGGCGCTCTCCACCATCCTGATGGCCGTCACGTTGGTCGCCTTGTTCATCATCGCCCGGCGCGCGGCGCGAGAGGAGGCGTGATGGCCCTGTTCGACACCCGCGCCAAGGATATCCGCAATCTGCCGGGCTTTGGCCTGACGGCGACGCTGGCGGTGGCCTTCCTCTATGCGCCGATCCTGTTTCTGGTGCTGTATTCCTTCAACGCGGGCCGTTCGATCAGCCGGTTGGACGGGCTGTCCTGGCGCTGGTACAGCGCGGTCTTCGCCAATGAGGAAATCGCCGGGGCCGCACTGAACTCGGTGATGCTGGCGGTGATCGCGGCGAGCCTCGCCACCGTCATGGCCACCGCTGCCGCTCTGGCCATGGTGCGGATGCGGGTGCGCCGCAAGGCCGCCGCCTATGCGATCCTCAACTTCCCGTTGATGGTGCCCGAGATTGTCACTGCCATCGCCAGCCTGATCTTCTTTTCCTCCGTGGGGCTTGGCCTCGGCTTTGGCTCGCTGGTCATCGCCCATACCACCTTCTGCATCCCCTTCGCCTATCTGCCGATCACCGCGCGGCTGACCTCGATGGACCCGGCGCTGGAATCCGCCGCTGCCGACCTTTACGCCCGGCCCTGGCGCAGGTTCACCCTGATTACCTTGCCGATTCTGGCCCCCGGCCTGATTTCGGGCTGGCTTCTGGCCTTCATCGTTTCGCTGGACGATTTCATCATCTCGTCGATGCTGTCCGGCCCCGGATCGACCACGCTGCCCGTCCACATCTATTCGATGCTGCGCCTCGGCATCACGCCCGAGGTCAACGCGGTCTCGTCGCTGATGGTTCTGGCCTCTGCCCTTGTCGTCATCACCTCGGGCCTGATCGCCCGCAAACAAACCTGAAAGGAAGTCACATGCGCGCCCTTGCCGTTCTTTTGCTGACCGCCGCACCGGCCTTCGCCGAAGGCGATCTCTTCATCTACACCTGGGGCGAATACACGCCGCCCGATCTGGTGGCAAAGTATGAGGCCGAGTTCGGCGTCAAGGTCCATATCGACACGTTCGACAGCATGGAGACGATGATCGCCAAGCTGCGCACCGGTGGGGTGGGCTATGACGTGCTGGTGGTGGGCGACGCCACCATGCAGGTGATGATCGCCGAAGACATGGTCGAGAAGATCGACGTTTTCGCCATGCCGAATTTTGTCAACGTTGATGACAAATGGCGCGAAGTGCCTTGGGACCCCAAGCGCGAATATTCCGCGCCATGGGCCTGGGGATCGACAGCATTCGCCGTCGATACTGCCGTTGTGAAGGGCGATATAACCTCGCTCTCGGTGCTTTTCGATCCGGCCGAGGAGGTAAAGGGCCGTATCAACATGCTGCGCGACATGAACGGCGTGATTGAGGCGGCCGAATTCTATCTGGGTGTGCCGCGTTGCAGCGAAAACCCCGATGAGATGAAGCGGGTGCTGGAGCTTCTGGAAACCCAGAAGCAATGGGTGAAGTCCTACGACTCTGAGAGCAAGGAACTGCTGGTTTCGGGCGAGGCCGTGGTCTCGATGACCTGGAACGGCTATGCGATGCGGGCGCGCGACGAAAAGCCGACCATCGTCTATGTCTACCCGAAAGAGGGCTATACCGGCTGGATGGACAACGTGGCGGTGGCCAAGGGTGCGCCGAACCTGGACAATGCCAAGGCCTGGGTCAACTTCGTCATGGCGCCGGAGAATGCCGCGATGATCACCAATTACGCGCGTTATTCCAATGGCATCAAAGGGTCCGAGGCCTTTATCGAACCCGCATTGGCCGCGGCGCCGGAAATCAACCCGCCTGCCGACGCGCCGGCCCCCGAATTCATCCCGACCTGCTCGCCCGAGGCCACCGCCCTGATCGACAAGGTTTGGACCAAGCTGATGAACTGAAGGAGACAGACATGGCAATCGTGACACTGGCCGCTACGCAATTGGCCTGTTCCTGGGATCTGGATGACAACATCCAGAAGGCCGAGGAACAGGTGACGGCGGCGGCGGAAGACGGCGCGCAGATCATCCTGTTGCAGGAGCTGTTCCAGACGCCCTATTTCTGTCTGGAGCAGAAGTTCCAATATTTCGACCTTGCCCGCCCGCTGGACGAGGACAAAGCCGTGGCGCATTTCCGCGTTCTGGCCAAACAGTTGGGCGTGGTTCTGCCGATCTCCTACTATGAGCGGGCCGGCAAGGCCTATTACAACTCGCTCGCCATCATTGATGCCGATGGCGAGATGCTGTGGAACTACCGCAAGACCCACATTCCGCAGGCCCCGGGATATGAGGAAAAGTTCTACTTCAACCCCGGCGACACCGGCTTTCGCGCGATCAAGACCAAACATGCCACCATCGGCTGCGGCATCTGCTGGGACCAGTGGTTCCCGGAAACCGCGCGCTCTCTGGCATTGAAGGGGGCCGAGGTGCTGTTCTTTCCAACCGCCATCGGGTCGGAACCGCAGAATGTGGCGATCGATAGTGCGGGCCACTGGCAGCGGACCATGCAGGGCCATGCGGCGGCAAACCTGACACCGCTGGTCGCCTCGAATCGGGTCGGCACCGAGTCCGAGGGCAAAACCTCGGGCGAATTCTACGGCAGTTCCTTCATCGCCGATCATCTGGGGGCCAAGGTGGCCGAAGCGAACCGGGTGGATGAAACCTATCTGACCGCCAGCTTCGATCTGGACGAAATCGAAGAATACCGCCGCGCCTGGGGCATATTCCGCGACCGCCGCCCTGAAATGTATGAGACGGTGCGCACCCTCGACGGGCAGACAGTCATCGGCTGATATGGCAGCAGCGATCAGGAAAGCCCCCCGGCCTTTAGACCGGGGGGCAACGGTCCTACTCGGCGAAAAGATTTCCTGGGTCATAGACCGCATCGCCCTGCAGCAGCGTTGCCACCACTTTGGCGCTGCCGATCTGATCCTCGGGCAATTCAGTGATGTCCTGGTCAATCACCACCAGATCGGCGAACTTGCCAACCTCCAGTGATCCGGTCGTCTCATCCTGTTGCAGCAGACGCGCCGGGTTGATCGTCATCCATTCGATCGCGGTGGTCACGTCCGGCGCACCGTCGGCCGGGCGGGTGACGGCGGCTTGGATCTTGACCAGCGGCGACAGCTCATCCGCATCG
>JANOGU010000304.1:0-1958 GCA_031406135.1 Rhodobacterales bacterium | reverse complement strand
CGCCACTTGGCAAGCTGCGACCGGATTTCCTCCATCCGCTCGGTCGGGGTCCGCCGGTTGCCAATCTCTGCCTCGGCGCGTTCGGCCGTCTGTTCCCAGGCATTGTAGTCAAGCTCTGCCGCTTCGGCATCCGGCACGATGCCGCCCGAGGGCACCGGGCTCGGCAGGTCCTGCGCCGCCAGCGGCAGCGCCGCAAGCGACAGCACCAGGACCAGCCAGGAAAGCAGCCGCCTCATGCGTCCTCAAATACGGCCGGTATCGCCGGGCCCGGCCGGTCCAGCCATTCCGGTACGGGCAGGCCCTTCTCGCGCAGGAAGGTCGGGTTGTAGACCTTTGACTGGTACCGGCTGCCATAGTCGCAAAGGATGGTGACAATCGTCTTTCCCGGCCCCATCTCGCGCGCCATACGGATCGCCCCCGCGATGTTGATCCCGGTCGAGCCGCCCATGCAGAGCCCCTCCTCCTTCAAGAGGTCGAAGACGATGGGCAGCGCCTCGCGGTCCGGGACGCGCCAGCTGAAGTCGGGGGTGAAGCCCTCGAGGTTGGCGGTGATCCGGCCCTGGCCGATGCCCTCGGTGATCGAGGTGCCGGGGCTTTCCAGCACACCCTCGGAGTAGAAGGCATGCAGCGCCGCGCCCTCGGGATCGGCGAGGCCGATCTTGACGCCCCGCGGCTGCAAGGCCATCGCCACGCCGGCGATGGTGCCGCCCGAGCCCACGGAGGAAACGAAGCCGTCGACCCTGCCGCCAGTCTGCTCCCAGATTTCCGGGCCGGTGGTCTCGACATGCGCCTGGCGGTTCGCCACGTTGTCGAACTGGTTGGCCCAGATCGCGCCGTTGGGTTCGGTCCGCGCCAGTTCCTCGGCCAGGCGCCCGGAATAGCGGACGTAGTTGTTGGGGTTGCGATAGGGCGCCGCCGGCACCTGCACCAGCTCGGCCCCCGCCAGCCGCAGCATGTCCTTCTTTTCCTGGCTTTGCGTTTCGGGAATGACGATCACGGTGCGGTATCCCATCGAGGCGCCGACCAGCGCCAGCCCGATACCAGTATTGCCGGCGGTGCCCTCGACGATGGTGCCCCCCGGCCTGAGTTCGCCGCGCGCCACCGCGTCGCGGATGATCCACAGCGCCGCGCGGTCCTTGACCGACTGGCCGGGGTTGAGAAACTCGCATTTGCCGAGGATCTCGCAGCCCGTCATCTCGGACGCGCGTCGCAGGCGCAGCAGCGGCGTCTGGCCGATGGCATCGGCGAGGTCGGACGAGATGCGCATGGGGGCCTCCCTTTGTCCCAGGGGTTTAGGGGTCGCCGGGCTGGAACTCAAGCGGCCCACGGACCCGGAGAGGCGCCGGGGAAGTTTGCCCGGGGTCCGCGCCTGGGTGGCGAGGCCGGAGGGGCGCGCCCGCGGCGCACGGCGCGGGACGGCGGCGGGCGGGGATCAGGCTCTCAGCCCGGGGCGTTCGCGTTGCAGCCAGAGCAGCGCGATCAGCAGCGGGGCGTTGTTGATTTCGCCGCTGCACAGGAGCGCTTCGGTTTCGGCCCAGGTCACGAGATGGCCGCGGATGTCCTCGGCCTCCTCGGCCTTGCCGCCCGGACCCGCGCTCCCGTCAGGCAGGTCGGCCAGCGCCACGTAGCTGGCCAGCCATTCCGCCTTGGCACCGGGCGAGGGGTAGTAATCCGCGACATGCAGGAACCGGCCCAGCGTCACGCCGGCTTCTTCGCGCGCCTCGCGGCGGGCCGCCTGCTCCGGCGTCTCGCCAGGATCGATGCGCCCCGCGATGGCCTCGAGCTGCCAGGGCTGCGGATCGCCGCGGCCGATCGGGCCGGCGCGGACCTGCTCGATCAGCAGCACGCGATCGCGCACCGGGTCATAGGGCAGGACGGTGACGGCGTCGCCCGACAGGAACACCACCCGGCGGATCGGCAGGCTCGTCCCGCCGTCGAAACGGCGGTGGGTCAGGTCG
>JANOGU010000295.1:0-12122 GCA_031406135.1 Rhodobacterales bacterium | reverse complement strand
CGGCCGGCAGGTCCGGCAGGTCCGACCCGCCGGTCCCCGCCCGGCGGGCGTTGAAGGCGCGGCTGGTGCAGCCGTGCTCCACGTCGCCTGTCTGCGCCATGAAACCGTCGATGACGCGGTGGAACACCACGTTGTCATAGGTCCCGGCGCGGGCCAGTTCCCTCATCCGGGCGCTGTGCTGGGGGGCGATGTTGGGCAGCAGCGCGATGGCCACGGTGCCGGTCCTGAGTTCGATCAGGATGGTGTTCTCGGGGTCGGTGATTTCGGCCATGCAGCTCTCCCTTGGCGTTGCCGCCTTCCTAGACATGAGAATCGGCTTGGGGAAGCGCAAACCTGTGTGATGGACCGCGTGCGATGGACGGGGGCGCCGCGTCATGGCAAAGCGTCCGCAAATGCTTTGGAGGGTGCTGCGATGGCCTGGAAGACCTTGGACGACTTGGACCTCGACGGCCAGGTGGTGCTGGTCCGGGTGGACCTGAACGTGCCGGTGGAGGCCGGACAGGTGACCGACGCCACCCGGATCGCGAAGGCGGTGCCGACGATCCGCGACATCCTGAAGGCAGGAGGCCGGCCGGTCCTGCTGGCGCATTTCGGGCGGCCCAAGGGCGGACCCGACCCGGAGTTTTCGCTGAAAGTGGTGCTGCCGGCGCTGGAGCAGGCGTTGGGCCAGAAGGTCGTCTTCGGCGCCAGCTGCGTCGGACCTGCCGCCGAGGCGGCGGTGGAGGATGGGCGGGCGCGGGTGGTGCTCTTGGAGAACACCCGCTTCCACAGGGGCGAGGAGAAAAACGACCCCGGGCTGGCCGCGATGATCGCGGCGCTTGGCGATGTCTTCGTCAACGACGCCTTTTCCGCCGCGCACCGGGCGCATGCCACAACCGAGGGTCTGGCGCATCTGCTGCCCTCCTGTGCCGGGCGTCTGATGGAGGTGGAGCTGCGCGCCCTGGAAGGGGCGCTGACGAAGCCGGCGCGGCCGCTGGTGGCAGTGGTGGGCGGGGCGAAGGTGTCGACCAAGCTGGAGCTGCTGGGCAACCTGGTCGCCAAGGTCGATCATCTGGTGATCGGCGGCGGGATGGCCAACACCTTCCTCGTGGCGCAGGGGGTGGAGGTCGGCAGGAGCCTCGCCGAGCGTGACATGGCCGGGACGGCGCGGGAGATACTGGAGAAAGCGAAGACGGCAGGCTGCACGGTGCATCTGCCGGTGGACGTGGTGATCGCGCGCGAGTTCAAGGCGGGCGCGGCCTCGGAGCTGGTGGCGGCGGGGGCCTGCCCGCCGGATGCGATGATCCTCGACGCCGGACCGGCGACGGTGGCGGCGCTCAAGGGCGTGTTTGCCGCGGCCAAGACGGTGATCTGGAACGGGCCACTGGGGGCCTTCGAGATCGAACCTTTCGATGCCGCGACCAAGGCGGCGGCGCGGGAGGTTGCCCGGCTGACGAGGGCGGGCAAGCTGGTCTCGGTCGCGGGCGGCGGTGACACGGTGGCGGCGCTGAACCAGGCCGGGGCGGCGGCGGAGTTCTCGTTCATCTCCACGGCCGGGGGGGCGTTCCTGGAGTGGATGGAAGGCAAGACCCTGCCGGGCGTGGCGGCACTGAAATAGTGCCCCGGCGGACCTTCCCCGCGGGGAAGGTGCGCGCCACGCCGGGAAGGTCTGAACCGCGAACATGCGTGCATAGAACGGCGTTTGTTAACAAAAGGTTAGGCCATGTCGCGCCCAATCAGGAACGGGAAACCCCGCGCCATTGAATCCAGACGGCAGAGACATGCGCTAGCGCGGACAGTTGGTTGGGCTGTCAGCGCGGGACACCAGCCCGGCGGAGGCAGGGGTCCCTATTGCTGTGCAGGTTCGGCCGGGGCGCCGGCTTTCGCCGGGCTGAGGCGGGACAGACCGCCGCATCGGGCCGTTCGGGCAAACTTGCCGTCACCCCCCGATAGCCCCACGATCCGCCGCGAGGGCGGACGCCCAACCGGTGTCCGGTCAGGCGAATTCCTTCAGGAGCGCGTCGACCGATTTTTCCAGATCGGCGAGCGAGGACCGCCGCGCGTCGGACGCGGGGTCCGGAGCGCCGCCCGAGTCCGGTTTGAAGCCATCGATCATCTTCTTCAGGAGGCCGAGGACCGCGATCCCCTTTTTCGGCGCGCGGTCCAGTTCGGCGGTCAGCATCGCCTCCAGCCCCTCGATCTTTTTCACCATCGGCGGCGGGCTCGCGCCCTTGGCCTCGGCGAGGTTCGGTTTCAGCGCTTCGTATTCCTGCGCGAGCTGATCGCGCAACTGCGTCTCCATGTCGCCGGTCATGCCGCCGTCCTGGTCGCCACCTCCCGACGCGGCAGCGACGTTTGCGCCCTCAGCACCCGGCTCTTCCTCGTCGCCCTCGCCGTCCACGGTCCCGTCCACGCCGATGAACACCGGCTTGAACTGCAGCCCGAGGTCGCGCAGCGCGGTCTTCAGCGCCTTCTTCAGCGAGGCGGGATAGCCGTCCTCGGTGAACTGGATCTGGACCTCCTTGCCGACGATATTGCAGACGCCCATGCCGCCCTTGTTGCCGCCGGCCTTGGCCTTGGCCTCGCGCCACATCGCCTCGACGCCCTTGCGCAGGTCGCCGGCGACCGCGAGGCCGTCCTTGCCCATCACCAATGCCACATTCATCGGCTTGGTCCGCGCCATCTTGAGGATCTCCTCAAGGCTCAATCCGCCGTCCGCCTTGCCCTTGTCAGCCATTCCGCAACTCCTCAATGCATCTGCGGCGCAGGTGTCTGCCGCTTGACCCGGTAGCGCATACTTAAAATACGTCCTTGATGACGTCGTAGACCTCTTCTGCGACCTTGACGCCCCGCTTGACATTCTTGGAGAGGCCGACGGCTTCATCGACCCCCTTGACCACGTCGATCGCGCCGTCGATCGGGTCGCCGGTCACGATCTCGACCACGCCCTTGCCGATATTCTTGCCACCCTTGATCCTCGAGTCGACCTCGTCCCACGCCACGTCGATGGCCTTGTCCACGACCTTGTCGACGACTTCCTCGCCAACTTCGAGGACCTTGTCCAACGTGGTCTTGTCCTTCTCCTTCTGCTTCTCCGCCTGCGCCGCGTCGTCCTCAAGCTTCTCGATCTCGGCGAGCAGCGTGCGCTGGTCCTTTCGCACCTGTTTCGAGATGTCGCCGGCCTCGGCGAGCATGATCTCGGCACGCTTTGTCTTGGCTTCGGCGTATTTGGACTTCATGGCGTCGGACCGCACCGTGAACCGTGCCTGATTGACCAGGTCGAGCTTGGCGATCTCCGCGTCGATGATCTTCATGTCGGTGTCGATCTCGACGAAGCGTTCGGTCAGGGTGGCGTCGAGAGGTTTCAGTTTCTCCTCGGCGGCGTCGAAGTCGGCCAGCGCCTTTTCCAGCGCGGGCGCGGCCTTGCTGCCGCCTTCGTAGTCCTCGTCCGCGGCGAGGTCGGTCATCGCCTTCAGCGCCGCCGTCACCGCCTTCAACTCTTCGACCAGCGCTTTGGCGAACTTTGAGTCTGGGGCCTTTTCGACCCTCGGCATCAGGGTGGCGAGGCGCGCATCGTAGTCGGCCTTGTGCTGTTCCTTGGTCTTCTGGGCGCTTTCGATCTGTTCGATCGCCTTGTTGAGCGCGGCGACCTTTTCCTCCGCCCGCTCCAGCTTCTTCTGCTTGAGCGCCTCGTCCAGGTCCGCGATCGCGTCCTCGGCATCGTCCCAGGCGCCCTCGGCCTTTTTCTTTGCGTCTTCGGGCAGGGCCTTGAAGCGGTCCTTGGCCGCATCGGCGGCGGCCCGCACGGCGGCCTCGCGGTTGGTGTTCTTCATGTAGGCACCGCGGAAGGTGTCGAGCGCCGCGAGCAGAGCATTGGCCTTGGTCTTGGCGTCCTCCCAGTTCGGAGTGTCGCCCTTGGCCGCCTCCTCCATGGCGGTCTTGGCCTTGGTCACGGGGATCAGGTCGTTCTTCAGGTCCTCGTATTCATCGGACTGCTTCTTGGCGTCGGCGTAACCTGCCAGCGCGAGTTTCGCCAGAATTTCATAGGCTTCCTTCGCATCGCCAATATCGTTCACCGCTTTCTCGAAGGCGTCGATCTTGGCCGAGACCACGTCGGCCTGCGCCACCGCCTCGATGAATTCGTGCTTGTCGCCAAGCTCCTTCAGCTTGTCGCGGGCCGCGATGGCCTCCGTGGCGGCCTTGCCCAGGGCATCCTCCCTTTTCTTGCTGGCCTCCACAACCACCATGCGTGCGGCCAGATCGCCGGACAGTTTCTGGTAGACGGCTTCCTGGCGGAACAGTTCGGTGTGCAGCGCGATCGTGTCGGCGGCGAGCTTTTCCAGCTTGCCCATCTGGGTCAACGCCGTGGACATTTCGCCCTTGGCCGCTGTCGCGGTCATTTCGGTGAATGCCGTCGCGATCTCGTCCTGTTTCTTCTTCAGCGACTTGTAGGTGTAGGCCTTGATGGTCGCCAGCTGCGGCTTCAGTTTCTCCAGATGCTCGCGGTAGGTCGCGACCAGCGCTTCCATCTTGTCGAATTCGTTCAGCAGCGGGATCAGTGCCGTGGCCTTCTGCAGCGCGACGGCGAAATCCTCCTCCTGCGCCGTGGCCAGCATTTCGGTGCGCAGCGCGACGATGGCGGCCTTCTTCGTGGCCAGCTCCTCATAGGCACAGTCGCCGGCCCGCTTCAGCTGCGCCTCGATCCGCGCGAGAATGTCCTCGTACTGCTTCTTGAGCCCCTCGATGGTGCCGCGCTGCGACGCGAGGTTGTTGAGAAGGTTCTCGACCTTGTTCATGTGGTCGACCGCCAGCGAGAAGTCCCGGTTCTTCGCGGCCGATTCCATGTCGGCGCGGGCCGTCAGCAGGGCATCGCGTTCGTCTTCCAACTGCGCGAAGTCGCTCACCATCTCGCCGTCGAAGCGGCTCAAAAGCGGGGGAAGGCGGGTTTCGTATTCGGTCTGCCTGGCCCGGAGCATGTCGAGCGTGGTCTCCACCACGCTCAGCTCCTTTTCCAGCTTGAACATGTGCTCGGAGGCGACGACGAAGTCGCGCTTCTCGGCCGCCGTCTTCATCTGGTCGGTCAGGGCGACGATCGTCGAGGTCTTCTCGGCCAGTTGCGGAAACTCGCTGCGGCCGAGGTCCAGCGACCGTTCCAGAAGCTGAGGCGCGCCGTTCTCGTAGTCGGCGCGGGCCTTTTCCTGCGCATCGCGCTTGGCCTCGTAATCGCCGAGTTTGACCTCGACATCGTCGAGCAGCGCCAGCGCCTCGGGGTATTTCTTGCCGGCCGCCGCCTTGTCGGCAGCGTCGGCGTCGGAGGTCAGCGCGTTGGAGAGATCGTCCACGGGGCCAAAGCCGCTGACCTTGGCCTTGTCGATGCGCGGGGAGAGCCTGGCCTTGCGGTCAGCGAAGTCCTTGCCCAGCTTGGCGATCTCATAGGCCTCGTCGAACTTCACCAGCAGCGCGTCGAGCTTGTCCATCCCCTTCAGCGCCTGGTCGTAACCACCGGCACCGGCCGCCCCGCGCATCACCTCGTCGGTGCCGACGATGTCTTCCTGCAACGAAGTCAGGTCGGGGAACTGGCACTTGGCGATCTCGGCGAGCTTGGCGGCGATCCGGGGCAGGCGCTTTTCATAGAGCGTCTTGGCGTCCACTACCGCCGCGTATTCCGCCATGTAGGCGTCCGACCGGGCGCCGAGGTCTTTCGACAGCAGGGTGGCGGCAGCGTAGTCGTGGCGGGTGAGCATTTCCTCGATCTGGGACTTGCCGGTTTCCAGGCCCTTGCGCTTGCCGTCCAGGTCGCCGGCCTCCGGCGGCACGCAGGACACGGCTTCGGTGACGCGCGGACCGGCGGAGGCCCATTCCTTGTCGAACTCCGCCTTCTGCGTGCGCGCATCGCGGGCCACGACTTCGGCGGCGTCGAGGTCGGGCTGCATCGCCTGAACCGATTTCAGGCCTGCGACGAAGCCCTTGGACGCGGCCGACTTTCCGGCGGCATCGAGCCCGGTCGAGAGGTCGGTGCGCATCGCCTCAAGGTCGGGGGTCTGGGGATCGGCGGCTTCCAGCCGCCGGACGCGGGCGTCGCTGTCCTTGCGCAGGGGATCGTATTCGGCCTTGGCGGCGACCTGCGCCTCGTAGTCCGTCATCACCGGCATCAGCGCCTTGAGCAGGACATCGAGCTGCTTGGTCGCCTCCTCCCACTGCTCGTCTTTGGCCATGGGGTCGATCTTGTCGGCTTCGGCCTTGACCTTCGCGTGGTCCGCATGGCCCCAGGCGGCAAGATCGGCGATGTCGGCTTTGGCCTGGGCCCAGTCGGTGGCACGGCTTTCCCAGGCGCGGCGGGCGACCTCGATCTCGGCCCTGATCCTGGCCACGGCGCCCTTGAGCTTGCCCATCTTGTCGGTCACGCCGTCGAGCTGCTTCTGCTCCTTGGCGTCGATGGTGCCGTCGGCAAGATACTCCCGCCGCTTCTTCTTTTCCTCGGTGACGAGCTTGCCGATCTGAATCTCGGCATCGGCAATCTTTTGGATCTTCATGTTCATGGCCGTCTCCCTGACATCATTCCTGTCTGTCCCGGCCGGGCGACAAAGCGCCGCAGTCGCTATCGGAAAATCGTTTCGTCAAACCGGGGCCGACACGAACCGGCCCGTCCGGCGACGCTAGGCCGGATGCGAAGCATTTGCAACAACCATGGGTTCACCGCCGCGTGACGGTTTGAAACCTGCGCCGCGCCGCACCGCCGGCTTTGCCATTGCACGGCGCCGCGCGCGCGCCTAAAGGCAGCGCGACCCAGGACTTGCGGAGGCGCTTGCGATGAAGACCACCCGGATCGTGCAGAACATCCTTGCCAACTACGCGGGCGAGAACCCCGGCGTGAAGGCCAACCTCGCCCGCATCCTGATGGAAGGAAAGCTCGGCGGTACCGGCAAGATGATCATCCTGCCGGTGGACCAGGGTTTTGAGCACGGGCCGCACCGCTCCTTCGCGGTCAACCCGGCGGCTTTCGATCCGCATTACCACTACCAGCTGGCGGTGGATGCGGGCCTGTCGGCCTATGCCGCGCCGCTAGGTCCGCTGGAGGCCGGCGCGGATGCCTTTGCCGGGCAGATCCCGCTGATCCTGAAGGTGAACTCGGCCAATTCGCTGTTGCCCAAGGTGGCGCCAAAGACGCAGGCGATCACCGGGTCGGTGCAGGACGCGCTGCGGCTGGGCTGTTCGGCCATCGGCTTCACCATCTATCCCGGCTCGTCGGCCTCGCTCGACATGTTCAGCGACATTGCCGAGATGCGGCGCGAGGCGGCGTCGGTCGGGATCGCCACGGTGATCTGGTCCTATCCGCGTGGCGAGGACCTGGACAAGGACGGCGAGACGGCGGTGGACGTGACGGCCTACGCCGCCCACATTGCCGGCCTGCTGGGCGCGCATATCATCAAGGTGAAGCTGTCCACCGCGCACCTGAGCCAGAAGGAGGCCAAGGAGGCCTTCGAGAAGAACAAGGTGGACGTCTCCACCCAGGCGGCGCGGGTGCGGGAATGCGTGCGGGCAGCCCTGAACGGGCGGCGGCTGATCGTGTTCTCGGGCGGGGCGGCCAAGGGCGGCGACTCGGTCCTGGACGACACCCGCGCGATCCGCGACGGCGGCGGCAACGGCTCGATCATCGGGCGCAACTGCTTCCAGCGGCCGCGGGCCGAGGCGATGGCGCTGTTGCAGACCATGGTCGACATCTACAAGGGCAAGGCGTAGGGCGCGCGCCCGCCCAGCCATCCCGCCGCTGAAACGAGGGGCCGCAACATCCTGCGGCCCTTTGCATTTTCGGGATTCACAGTGGCCCCGGCCTGTGTCAGACTCAGGCCTGAACGTCCCCCGGCCGAACGAGGGGGCGGCGAGGTTACGGGCATGTTCCCTGCGATGATGCGGCCCGGGTTCGGGACCCTGCTGGTGACGACACTGGCGCTGCTGGTCGGCGGCTACTTCGCCTTTGCCGCGGTGCAGGGCGAATACGGCGTGTTCCGCCAGGTCCAACTGTCGGCCGAGCGCGACGCGCTGCGGGCCGAGCGTGATCGGCTGGCGGCGGACCTCGCCGGGATGCAGAACCTGACCCACCGGCTGTCGGACCAGTGGCTGGACCTGGACCTGCTGGACGAGCAGGCGCGGGACGTGCTGGGGTATCTCCGAGGCGACGAGATCGTCATCCGCTGAGGCGGGCCGCCGGCTTTCCATCACGCGCAAAGTCGTCTGCCGGACGCAGTTCGGCCAGTCGGTCCTCTGTCGGGTTTCCGTCGGGTTTCCGTCGGGTTTCCGTCGGCTCCCAGTCGGTCAATCGGCACGCCCGCTGCCTGCCGAAACCCGTCCGGCGGCGTGGCCAGACCTGCCCAATGGCCTTGTTTTTCCGTCCCTTCTGTGATCGTTTAACGTTGAACGATCCTTGTCCCGGGGAGGATGCCGGCATGGCCGCCAAGAAACCTGCCGAAAAGTCGAACGTCTCCAAGGAAGAGCTGCTGCAGTACTACCGCGAGATGCTGCTGATCCGCCGATTCGAGGAAAAGGCGGGGCAGCTCTACGGGATGGGGCTGATCGGCGGGTTCTGCCATCTGTATATCGGGCAGGAGGCGGTCGTCGTCGGCCTCGAGGCGGTGGCCAAGGACGGCGACAAGCGGATCACCAGCTATCGCGATCACGGCCACATGCTGGCCTGCGGCATGGACCCCAAGGGGGTGATGGCGGAACTGACCGGGCGCATCGGCGGTTATTCCAAGGGCAAGGGCGGCTCGATGCACATGTTCAGCCGCGAGAAGCATTTCTACGGCGGGCATGGGATCGTCGCCGCGCAGGTGCCGCTGGGCGCCGGGCTGGCGCTGTCGGACCGCTACAAGGGCAACGACAACGTCACCTTCACTTATTTCGGCGACGGCGCGTCGAACCAGGGGCAGGTTTACGAGACCTACAACATGGCGGAGATCTGGGACCTTCCGGTGATCTTCGTGATCGAGAACAACCAATATGCCATGGGCACTTCGGTCAAGCGGTCGACCAAGTCGACGACGTTTTTCGGCCGCGGCCTGGCCTACGGCATCCCGGGCGAGCAGGTCGACGGGATGGACGTGCTGGCGGTCAAGGCCGCAGGCGCCAAGGCCACGGCGCACTGCCGGGCGGGCAATGGCCCCTACATCCTGGAAATGATGACCTACCGCTATCGCGGGCATTCGATGTCGGACCCGGCGAAATACCGCACGCGCGAGGAAGTGGAGAAGATCCGGTCCGAAAAGGACTGCATCGACCACGTGCGCGACCTGCTGGTCGGCGGGGGCCTGGCGTCAGAGGACGACCTGAAGGCGATCGACAAGGAGATCAAGGCGGTGGTGAACGAGGCCGCCGAATTCTCCAAGGAAAGCCCGGAGCCGCCGTTGAGCGACCTCTGGACCGACATCTACGTGTGAGGGGGTAGGATCATGGCAACTCAGGTTCTGATGCCGGCGCTGTCCCCGACGATGGAGGAAGGCACGCTCGCCAAGTGGCTGGTCAAGGAGGGCGATACGGTGAAGTCCGGCCAGATCCTGGCCGAGATCGAGACCGACAAGGCGACGATGGAGTTCGAGGCGGTCGACGAGGGGATCGTCGGCAAGCTCCTCGTCGCCGCCGGGACGGCCGGCGTGAAGGTGAACACGCCGATTGCGGTGCTGGTGGAGGCCGGCGAGTCCGCGGATGCGCCGCTTGCGGCGGCCCCTGCCCCGGCCCCGGCGGTCCCCGCTGCCGCTTCGGCAACCCAAGCCCCAGCCGCGGTGCCGGCGACGGCTGCGGCGGCGGTCGCGGTGGTGTCGAAGGCCAGCCCCGACTGGGCGCCCGGCACGGCGATGAAGACGATGACGGTGCGCGAGGCCTTGCGCGAGGCGATGGCCGAGGAAATGCGCGCCAACCCGATGGTCATGCTGATCGGCGAGGAGGTGGGCGAATACCAGGGCGCCTACAAGATCAGCCAGGGCCTGCTGGACGAGTTCGGGCCGAAGCGGATCGTCGATACGCCGATCACCGAGATCGGCTTTGCCGGGATCGCGGTGGGGGCGGCCTGGGGGGGCCTCAACCCCATCGTGGAGTTCATGACCTTCAACTTCTCGATGCAGGCGATCGACCACATCATCAACTCGGCCGCCAAGACCAACTACATGTCCGGCGGACAACTGGGCTGCCCCATCGTGTTCCGCGGCCCGAACGGGGCGGCGGCACGGGTGGGCGCGCAGCACAGCCAGGACTTCGCCGCCTGGTATGCGATGATCCCGGGGGTGAAGGTGGCGATGCCCTATTCGGCCTCGGACGCGAAGGGTCTGCTGAAGACCGCGATCCGCGACCCCAACCCGGTGATCTTTCTGGAGAACGAGATTCTCTACGGCCGGTCGTTCGAGGTGCCGGACCTGCCCGATTTCACCATCCCCTTCGGCAAGGCGCGCATCTGGCGCGAGGGGACGGATGTGACCATCGTGAGCTTCGGGATCGGGATGACCTATGCGCTGGATGCGGCGGACAAGCTGGCGGCGGAGGGGATTTCGGCCGAGGTGATCGACCTGCGCACGCTCAGGCCCATCGACTATGACACGGTGATCGCCTCGGTGATGAAGACCAACCGCTGCGTGACCGTGGAAGAGGGCTTCCCGGTCGGCGCCATCGGCAACCACCTGTCGGCGGCGATCATGAGCCGGGCCTTCGACTACCTGGATGCGCCGGTGGTCAATTGCACCGGCAAGGACGTGCCGATGCCCTATGCCGCCAACCTCGAGAAGCTCGCGCTGACCACGACGGCCGAGGTGATCGCGGCGGTCAAGTCCGTCTGCTATCGGTGAGGTGAGGTCATGGCGACGCAAATCCTGATGCCTGCCCTGTCCCCGACGATGGAGGAGGGGACACTGGCCAAATGGCTGGTCAAGGAAGGCGACACAGTGAAGTCCGGCCAGATCCTGGCCGAGATCGAGACCGACAAGGCGACGATGGAGTTCGAGGCGGTCGACGAGGGGATCGTCGGCAAGCTCCTCGTCGCCGCCGGGACGGCCGGCGTGAAGGTGAACACGCCCATCGCGGTGATGATCGAGGAGGGGGAAAGCGCCGACGCTGCCCCTGCTCCCGCGAAAGCCGCGCCTGTCGCGGCCCCGGTTGCTGCAGCTGCCGCGCCTGCGGCCGCGGCCCCGATTGCCGCGGACCTTGGTGGATCAGCCGGCGCGCGGGTCTTTGCCTCGCCCCTCGCACGTCGGATCGCGGCGGAGAAGGGGCTTGATCTGAACACGGTCAAGGGTTCAGGGCCGCACGGCCGGATCGTCAAGGCGGATGTGGAAGGCGCGCAGCCGGTGGCCGCGGTTCCGGTTGCAGCAGTGGCGGCGCAGGCCCCCGCCCCGGCCAAACCGGCCGCGGCGGCGATGCCGATGGGGATGGCTGCGGAAACCGTGCTGAAGATCTATGCGGACCGCGTCTTCGAAGTGATTCCGCTGGACGGCATGCGCCGGACCATCGCGGCGCGGCTGACCGAGGCGAAGCAGACCATCCCGCATTTCTACCTGCGGCGTGAGGTGCGGCTGGACGCGCTGATGGCCTTCCGCGAGCAGCTGAACAAGCAGCTTGAGGCCCGTGGGGTGAAGCTGTCGGTCAACGACTTCATCATCAAGGCCTGTGCGATGGCGCTGCAGGCGGTGCCGAACGCGAATGCAGTCTGGGCCGGCGACCGCATGCTACGGCTGAAACCGTCCGACGTGGCGGTTGCGGTCGCGGTAGAGGGGGGGCTTTTCACGCCGGTCCTGCGCGATGCCGACAAGAAGTCGCTGAGCGCGCTGTCGGCCGAGATGAAGGACCTGGCGGGCCGGGCGAAGACCAAGAAGCTTGCGCCGCATGAGTATCAGGGCGGGAGCTTTGCAATCTCGAACCTCGGGATGATGGGGATCGAGAACTTCGACGCGGTCATCAACCCGCCGCATGGCTCGATCCTGGCGGTAGGTGCGGGGATCAAGAAGCCGGTGGTCATGGCGGACGGGACGATTGGCGTGGCGACGGTGATGTCGATGACGCTGTCGGTCGATCACCGGGTGATTGATGGCGCCTTGGGGGCAGAGTTCCTGAAGGCGGTGATCGAGGCGCTTGAGAACCCGATGGTCATGCTGGCCTGACCTGTG
>JANOGU010000246.1:0-1961 GCA_031406135.1 Rhodobacterales bacterium | reverse complement strand
CGTTGCAGGGCAGCCTGGTCGCGATCGTGACGCCGATGCAGGAAGACGGCGGTCTCGACCTCGACGCGTTCCGCCGGCTGCTCGACTGGCACATCAAGGAAGGCACCGACGGCATCGTGGTGGTCGGCACGACCGGCGAGTCGCCGACGGTGGACTGGGACGAGCACCGGCTGCTGATCAAGACCGCGGTGGACCACGCCGCGAAGCGTGTCCCGGTCATCGCCGGCACCGGGGCCAACTCCACCAGCGAAGCCATCGAGCTCTCTGCCTACGCCAGGGAAGCGGGCGCCGATCTCAGCCTGTCGGTGGTGCCGTATTACAACAAGCCGACGCAGGAAGGGCTCTACCGCCACTTCAAGGCGATCGCCGAGGCGGTGGATCTTCCGATGATCGTCTACAACGTGCCCGGGCGCACCGTGGCCGACCTGCAGAACGAGACGACGCTCAGGCTTGCCCAGGTCCCGGGCATCGTCGGCATCAAGGACGCGACCGCCAACCTCGAGCGCGGCTCCGATCTGATCCGCCGCAAGCCGCGCGATTTCCGCGTCTACAGCGGCGACGATGCCACCGGCCTGGCGCTGATGCTGCTCGGCGGAAACGGGGTGATCTCGGTCACCGCCAACGTGGCGCCGCGGCTCGTGCACGAAATGTGCGCGGCCGCGCTTGCCGGTGAGGCTGCCAAGGCGCGCGAGCTCAACAACCGCCTGTTGCCGTTGCACCGCCACCTGTTCGTCGAGGCCAACCCGATCCCGGTCAAATGGGCGGTCCAGCAGATGGGGCTGATCAAGGGCGGCATCCGGCTGCCGCTGACACCGCTTTCCGCCGCCTGCCACGAGCAGGTGCGCGAGGCGATGCGTCATGCCGGCATCCGTGCCGAAGCGCGGGGAGGGCAGTATGCCGCTGCATAGGCCGGCGCGTGTCGTCCTGTACCTGCTGCTCGGCGCGGCCATGGCGGCGTGCAGCGCGCTTCCCAGTATCGAGATCGAATCGAAGAAGATCGATTACAAGTCGGCGGGCAAATTGCCGCCGCTCGAAGTGCCGCCCGACCTGACGCGCCCGGGCACCGACAATCGCTACGCAGTCCCCGACGCCAGGAGCACGGCGACCTATTCCGAGTACAGCCGCGATCGCTCGGCCCAGCCCGGCTCCTCGTCGTCCGGCGTCCTGCCGTCCCAGGACAACGTGCGCGTCGAGCGCCAGGGCAACCAGCGCTGGCTGGTGGTCAAGGGCGTGCCCGACCAGATATGGCCGGTGGTGAAGGACTTCTGGCAGGAGTCCGGGTTCCTGGTCAACCTCGAAATTCCCGAGGCCGGCGTGATGGAGACCGACTGGGCCGAGAACCGCGCCAAGCTCCCGCTCGGCGGCCTGCGCGGGTTCCTGGGCAAGGTGCTGGACCAGATTTATTCGACCGGAGAGCGCGACAAATTCCGCACACGGCTGGAACGCGGCGTCGAGTCCGACTCCACGGAAATCTACATCAGCCACCGGGGCATGGAGGAGGTATTCACCACCTCCGCCCAGGAAAATACCAAGTGGCAGCCGCGCCCGCCCGACCCCAGCCTCGAGGTCGAGATGCTGCGCCGGCTGATGATGCGCTTCGGCGTGCAGGAGGCGCGTGCCAAATCGCAGCTGGCCATCGCCACCGAGACCGCGACGCCGCGCGCGACGCTGTCCAAGGGCGGCGACGGTGCGGGCTCGCTGGCGCTGAACGAGCAGTTCGACCGCGCCTGGCGGCGGGTGGGGTTGGCGCTCGACCGCGTCGGATTCACGGTCGAGGACCGCGACCGTTCCAAGGGCCTTTATTTCGTGCGCTACATCGATCCGCAGCTCGACGTCCAGACCAAGAAGCAGGAGAGCACCTGGTTCTCGAGATTGAAGTTCTGGGGCAGCACGGAGAAACCCAAGACCGAGCAGTACCGCATCCTGGTCCGCGACGAGGACGCGGCGGGTTGCCGGGTCAA
>JANOGU010000248.1:0-8923 GCA_031406135.1 Rhodobacterales bacterium | reverse complement strand
ACATCGCCAGGCTGATGAACGGCCGACCGCGCAAGACCCTGAACTGGAAAACCCCCGCCGAAGCCCTCGCCGAAGAACTCGCCGCCTTCACCACAAACGTTGCGCTTGGCCCTTGAATCCGCCAACCCTTACCGACTCACTCCAACCCCTTGATCGCAAACACCTAAAAAAACGTCCCACCGTGTGACGCTCCCCCCGTCACCCCTCCGGCAGCAACAACGACGCATCCCCATAGCTGAAGAACCGATACCCTTCCCGGATCGCATGAGCATAGGCCGCCATCATCCGCTCCCGCCCCATCAGGGCGGACACGAGCATCAGCAGCGTGGATTTCGGCAGGTGAAAGTTGGTCATCAGCCCGTCCGCCACCCGGAACCGGAAACCGGGGGTGATGAAGATGTCGGTGTGGCCCCGCCACGCTTGTCCCAGCCCGGCGCTCTCCAATAGCCGCAAGGCCGTGGTCCCCACCGGGATCACCCGCCCCCCCGCCGCCCTGGTCGCCGCGATCTCGGCGGCGGCGGCCTCGGTCACCTCGCCCCATTCCGCATGCATCCGGTGGGTCGCCACATCCTCCACCTTCACCGGCAGGAAGGTCCCCGCCCCCACATGCAGCGTGACCTCGGTCATCGCCACGCCCCGCGCCCGCAACGCCGCGAGCAGCCCGGCATCGAAATGCAGCGACGCCGTCGGGGCGGCCACCGCGCCCCGCTGGCTGGCAAAGACCGTCTGGTAGTCCTCCCGGTCGGCCGCATCCGCCGCCCGCCGTCCCGCGATATAGGGCGGCAGCGGCATCACCCCGGCCGCCTCCAGCGCCGCATCGAAGGCCGGCCCCTCCCGGTTGAACACCAGCCGGACATCCTCGGCCCCCTTCTCCGCGACCAGCCCTTCCAGCCCGCCGGCGAACCGCACAACCTCCCCCGCCGCCAACTTGCGCAAGCCCCGCGCCATCGCCCGCCAGCCGCCGGCGGCGGCTGGCGCCATCAGCGTCACCTCGACCTGCGCCACCGCCTCCCCCCGCACCCGGTGGCCGAACAGCCGCGCCGGGATCACCCGCGTGTTGTTCAGCACCAGCCGGTCACCGGGCCGCAGCACCCCCGGCAGGTCGTTGACCTGCAGGTCGCGCAGCCGCGCCGGCTCCACCACCAGAAGCCGCGCCGACGAGCGCGGCTTCACCGGCCGCACCGCGATCAGCGCCTCCGGCAACAGGTAGTCGAAGTCCGACAGCTTCATCCGTCGCCCTCGATCCGCGGCACCGGGCGGCGGAAAATGTCGCGGAACATCCCCGGCGTGAAGATCGACAGCGGGTTCACCGCGACATTGGGGTCCGCCGCGGTGCCGGTCAGCCGGTAGTTGAAGCCGAACAGCCCCTCGCCCCGCCGCGAGATCACCCGGCCCACGGCGTTGACGAGATAGATCGGCGAGATCGTCCCCTGCATGTCAATCTGGCCCGTCCCGAAGCGATAGACCCCGGCCATCGACACGCCCAGCGAGGCGCCGACCGCCGCGCCTTCGCTTACCTCCACCCCCCGCGCGGTCAGCAGGAACCGCGCATCGGCGGCGGCAAACAGGATGCCTTGGCCGTCGAGCTGCTCCAGCAGCCCCACGACGCTGATCGCATTGAGCAGTTCGCCCAGGGCAGGGACATCGCGCACGCGCACGGCGGTGATCCGGGCCTCGCCGTCGTAGCCGCCCTCGGCGCGAGGCGTCAGCGTCATCTCGAAGGCGCCGCCGCGGGCGTTGGGAAAGATGCCGGCGGCCGACAGCACCCGGCCGCCGTCGCCCGAGGTCAGCCGCACCCCGGCCCCGTTGGCGGTGGGGGCGACCGTGCCCTCGACCGCGGCGTCGCCGTTCACGCTGGCGACGAAGCGGCCGTTGAACCCGCCGCGGGTGGAAAACTCGCCGCGCAGGCCGGTCAGCGCGATGCCGTCCGACGCCTGCACCCGGTCGAGCCGGACCGCCAGATCGGTGCCGCCGCCGCGGCCGGTGTCGCCGCGCTCGGCCATCCGCCGCAGATCGACGCTGCCGCCGGTGATCTCCACCGCCGGGGACCGGCTGCCACCGCGACCCGTCAGGGTGACGGCGGCATCGAGCCAGCCGTCCAGCCGCACCCGCGAAAACGCCGCCCGCTCCAGCCCGCCACCCGGGCGCAGGCTGACGCTGCCTTCAGCGACGAGCCCGGCCGCGTCGAGCGCCAGGCGGGTGACGCGGGCCGGGCTGTCGAGGACCGCCTCCACCTCAAGCGTCCCGCCCGTGCCGCGCGCCTTGGTCCAGCCCAGTTCCGGGATGGTCAGTCCGACGCCGCGCAGGCCCGAGGTCAGCGTCAGCAACGGCGCCGCGCCGCGCGCCAGCGCCACGGTGAACTCCGCCTCGCCCTGACCCGACACCATCCCCGCCGGCAGGCCCAGGTCCAGCCGGTCCACGGTCGCGGCCGAAAGCTCCACCGTGCCACGGATCTCCGACCGGCCCAGCGCGTCGGCCCCCAGCGGCTGGCGCAGCGTCGCGTTGAACGGCACGCCGTCCAGCGTCCCCTGCCCCGCGATCTCCAGCGCGTCCGGCCCGCCCCGCACCTGCAGCACCGGCGCCGCCAGCGCCCGCCCCGGCACCAGCACCGTGGAGGCAAAGTCGGTGACCGTCGCGGTCATTGACCAGACGACCTGGTCGAACGTCACCCGGCCGCTGAGCGACAGGTTGATCCGCGCCTCGGCCTCGGCCTCGCCGCTGCCGAGGTCCACCGGACGGTCCGCCTTGGTGAGGAACCGGAACGGCGGCTCGTCCAAGAGCGCCAGCGTCGCCGTCAGCGGACCCTTGGTGCGCAGGATCAGGTCGCCGCGCGCCGGCCGCTGCAGGATGTCGGCGATGGCAAAGACCGAGCGCGCGACATCGACCGCGCCGCCCCGCGGCGCGGTCACCCGGCCGCGGTCGAACACCATCGTGTAGGTCTGCCCCTCCAGCGTGGCATAGCCCTGGCCGCCCTCGACCGGCGGCAGGGTGCGCAGGAAGCGCACGCCGGCGCCGGCGAATTCGTAGGACAGCGACACTTTCGGCGCCTGCCCGGGCTGCAGCCGGATGCCGCCGGTCACGTCGAAGAGCGTGCCCTCCTGCACGTTGGCGGCAAACCAGGTGCGGGTGCGGTCGATCAGCTTCACCGGCCAGAGCGCCAGAAGCCGGTCGCTGGTGATCGCGTCGATGCCGAAATCCAGCGCCAGCGTCCAGCCCTGCGGCCCGGCGGTCACCCGCCCCGAGGCCACGCCGCGGTTCGGCCCGTCGATCAGCACCAGCTGGCCTACGTCCAGCACGAACGGGTCGAGCCGCAGCCGCAGGTCCAGCGCGCCGCCGGAAAACTCGGCCGGGCTCTGGAACACGCCCTCCGGATCGACCGTCAGCGCATCCAGCGTCACCTGCGCCAGCACCTCGCGAGGGCGGCCCGCCGTAACGCCGGGCAGGTCGGCATGGCCGGAGGCGGAAAGCTTCAGCGTCGGCCCCTCGATCCGCAGGCTGGCAAGGTCCAGGCGTTCCCGCGCCGGATCGTAGCCGGCGCTGATCGCGATCCTGTCAAAGGCCACCGGCGCCGCCCCCGATCCCGGGGTCAGCGCCCCGGCGCCGATCTCCAGCCGGGCGGTCAGCCCGGCCAACGCCCCGTCCGGCCCCAGGTCCGAGGTCACCTCGCCCGAGGCCGTCGCGTCCAGAAGCCGCAGCCAATCCAGTGGCGCGGCCTGGCTGGCGAGGTCGGCGGCGCTCACCCCCTCGATCCGCACCGCCAGCCGCGCCGCCGGGCTGGCGGCCTCGGTCAGGATCGTCGCCGTCGCCCGCGCCGCCTGCGCGCCGCCCAGCAGCGTCACGCTGGCCTCGGCCGCCAGCCCGTCGTCGCGCCGTTCCAGCGTCAGGCGCCCGTCGCCAAGGTCCCAGCTGCGCCCGGCGCGCTGGTCCTCCAGCGTCAGCGTCATCGCCTCGGCCTCGACCAGCCGCAGTTCCGCCAGCGCCGGCCGCGCCGCCAGCGCGTCGGCCGCGTCCATCAGGTCTGCGGCGTTGTCGAAGCTCAACGCCATGCCGCTGCCGAAGGCCAGATCGAGCCGCCCGTCGGGCAGGCGCCTGAGCCCGATGCGCGGCCCCACCAGCCGCAGCGAGGTCACCCGCGGCTCGCCGGTCAGCGCCGACCAGAGGTCCAGCGTCGCATGCGCCTCGGGCAGGGTCACCACCGCCTCGCCGCCGGGCTGCAACAGGCGGATGTCGGTCAGCGTCAGCCGGGCGGTCCCGTCGGGGCCGACCGTCACGCTGGCGCCGCCCAGCGACAGGTCCGCCTCTCCCGGCACCGCGGCGTCGAGCGCCCGGTTGAGCCGCGCCTCGGCCTCGGCCACCGCCCAGACCGGCAGCGGCACCGACCGGCCAAGGAGCGACAGGCCCGCCCCGGCCAGGAGGATCGCCGCGAACATCAGCGTCAGGAACAGCCACAGCCCGCCGCGTCGTTCCCGCGGCGGCGCCCGGCGGCGCGCCAGCGGCGCGCGGCGCACCGCCGCCGGCTGGCGCAGCACCAGCATGGG
Source organism: Rhodobacterales bacterium (assembly GCA_031406135.1). Classification (GTDB taxonomy): domain Bacteria; phylum Pseudomonadota; class Alphaproteobacteria; order Rhodobacterales; family Rhodobacteraceae; genus JANOGU01. The sequence continues at coordinate 4,385 of JANOGU010000248.1, read as the reverse complement.
CAGGCGCGCCGGGGCGTCGCCCTGCCCCGCACTTTCCGCGCCGCCTTCGCCTGGATTCTCCGCTACCATGTGCCCTGCCGTCCGCTGCGGCGGTTATCTTTGCGGATCGGCCCCTGGAACGCCATGCGTCTCACGCCATCTTGCAAAGGAAGCCGCAATGCCCGTCCCCGGCGACGCCGCCCCGGGCCTCACCCTGCCGCGCGACGGCGGCACCGCGCTGACGCTCGCGTCACTGCGGCCGGGCAAGGTGGTGCTCTGGTTCTGCGCCAGGGACGACAGCGGCAGTTGTGCCAACGAGGCGCAGGGCTTCTCCGACGGCGAGGTCTGCGAGGCCTCGGGCGTCTGGGTCGAGAAAAGCATCTACGGCCGCGCCTAGATGGGCGGCGCGCGCGCTTTGGCGTCTTGCGGGCGCGCGGACCTTACGTTTCGCCGCGCGATGAGAATCTTTGCGTAGCTGCGACGGAATCGCAAACACCCGCCGTTGAGGGATCACGCAACCACTTTTCCCGCGAAAGGACTTTTCCGATGGCCAGCACAACGACCACGCCGCAGCAGGTTCTGAAAGACCGCAAGGTCGACAGCATGCTCAACGACCTCATGGAGGCCAGCGTCAATTCCGCCGACATCGCCGACGACCTCGGCAAGAACGCGATGCTGCGCAGCGCCTCCTCGATCAAGTCGCAGCTGAAGACGGCCTCAAAGGACCTCTACGACTGTCTCGAAGACAGCGAATACGAACGGGCCGAGGGGCTGAAAGGCAAGCTCAAGGACCTGCGCAAGCTGAACACCTATGTGCAGACCCAGATCGACGCGCTGGGCGAGTGCGACCTGCTGAGCGAACAGGTCCAGGCGGTCGTCGATGCCGGGGTGGACGTGCTGATCGCCGACCTTCTGGGCGCCTATGCGCTGATCGCCGGGTCCGGGTCGGAACTGAAGCGGCTCCAGGTTGAGCTTGCGATGATCAAGAAGAAACTGGATGCCGCGAACCGTCTGGCCCGCGACACCAAGATCAAGGCCGCGATCGGGGCCGCGCTGGTCGGCGCGACCATGGCGCTGGGTCCGGTCAGCGCGCCGGTCGGCGTGCTGATCTTCGCCGGCAACATCGCGCTCGACCAGGTGCTCGATTCCGCGCTCGCCGGGCGCGAGGACACGACGCTGAAGACCGCCTGGGACTACGCCGACAAGGTCGGCGGCGCCGCGGACGCCTTCGACAAGCTGCCGACCCACCTTGGCCCGGTGATGGACCTCGTCAACATCGGCATCGACATCGGCGAGTGCTTCGCGTCCGAGTCCGAGAAGAACGCCCTGATCGCCCAGATCAGCGCCTTCGCCAAGGACGTCGAGAAGGCGCGCGCCAAGTTCCGGGCCGACGCCGACAAGGTCAAGAAGATGAGCGCCGATGCCAGGCGGGAACTGGCCGCAGCCATCGCCGAGGTCGGCCGCTGCACGATCCCGCGCTATCCGTTCGCGGGGGTGGTGCGGTGGTTCTGACGCCGGCGGCCGGTTGCGTCCGGCGGTCCGGGATCGTACGCGCTGTCGGGACGGAAACCCGACGCGAGCCCGACAGATGTCCGACAAGAGCCCGACGCTGGCGGCGATGGCGGTGGAGGTGCTCTCCACCGCCGACGCGCGCGCCAAGACCGCCCTGTCGCGGCGCCATGCCGCGGCCTGGTTCGCCGCCCGCGCCGCGGGGACACCGTTTCCGGTCGGTATACAATCACCACCGGACCGGCCCGCCCGGCCGGAACGGCCGGAACTGCTCAATCCCCGCGACATGCCCCGGCGCCGGCCCGGCACGGAAGCGGGGCGGATAGCTCTGCTGCACGCGGTGGCGCATATCGAACTGAACGCGGTCGATCTGCACTGGGACATCCTGGCCCGCTTCACCGACCAGAGGATGCCGCCCGGTTTCCATGACGACTGGGTCAAGGCCGCGGACGAAGAGTCCAAGCATTTCAACCTTCTGGCCGACTGTCTTGAAGCGGCCGGCAGCCACTACGGGGCGCTCCCCGCGCATGCCTTCATGTGGCGCGCGGCCGAAGACACCGCCCACGACCTGCGCGCCCGCCTGGCCGTGGTGCCGATGGTGCTGGAAGCCCGCGGCCTGGATGTGACGCCGGGGATGATCGGCATTTTCCGCGCGGCGGGTGACGCCGCGGCCGTTTCCGTCCTGGAAACGATCTACGCCGAAGAGGTCGGCCACGTCGCCTATGGCTCGAAGTGGTTCAACTGGCTCTGTGGCCGCGACGGCCTCGATCCCAGGGACGAATTCCACAGCCTCGTCCGCCGCCACTTCCACGGCACGCTAAAGCCGCCGTTCAACGATGAAAAGCGCGCCGAGGCCGGCCTGCCGCCGGATTTCTACTGGCCCCTTGCCACGGCGGAACGCCCCTAAGTGCCTCGCAGGTCGGCAGGAATCTGCCGGTTTGGCGCTTCGATACCTGGGTTGCCCGCCGCGCGCTCCAAAGCTGGTTGCGGCAGGGGTCCCGGCCCACTATCCCTGCCCTCGGGGGTTGCGGCCGGGTGCCGCAGTCGGGGATCGACCAAACGGGGCCTGGATACGTGCTGAAACGTCTGACCCACCGCGTCCATGCGGCTCTGGAACACCACCTGCCGGAGCAGCGGCTGTTCCTGAAATCCGAGACCACCACCCGTTTCGTCCGCCTTCGCCCGCTGACCCAGGCGGTGGCGCTGGCCGGGGGCTCGATGCTGATCGCCTGGGCGATCGTGGCGACCGCGATCATCGCGATGGACGGGCTGACCTCCAGCGACATGGCCCAGGTCGAGCGCCAGCAGACAGAGTTCGAGGGCCGGCTGACCGCGCTGTCCGCCGACCGCGACCTGCGCGCGGAAGAGGCGATCAGCGCCCAGGACCGCTTCAACCTCGCGCTGGCCGAGGTTTCGGCGATGCAGGGGCGGCTGCTGACGTCCGAGGAGGCGCGCAAGGAACTTGAGACGGGCATCGAGGTCATCCAGGACACGCTGCGCCGGGTGATGGACGAGCGCGACATCGCGCGGACCGAGGTCGTGGCGCTGGAATCCACCCTGCGAAGCGAGACCGGAACCACCCGCACCGCCGAAGCCACCGCCCGCGACGCGGCGGACACCATCGCGGTGATTACCGACACGCTGGCCGGGACCGCCGCCGAGCGCGATGCCATGGCCGGCGCCGCGCTGGCCGCGCAGCAGACGATCGACGAGGTGGAAGCCGAGAAACGCGCGATCCTGGCCAAGAACGACCTGATCTTCGCCCGGCTGGAAGAGGCCGTCACCGTCTCGATGGAGCCGCTCGACAAGATGTTCTCGTCCGCCGGCCTGTCGACGGAGGCCCTGCTGGACTCGGTCAAACGCGGCTACTCGGGCCAGGGCGGGCCGCTGGGGCCCTTCGTCCTGTCCACTTCCAATGCGGCGCTGTCGCCCGACGAGGTCCGCGCCAACGGCATCCTGACCGGGCTCGACCGGATGAACCTGTACCGCATCGCCGCCGAGAAGACGCCCTTCGCGATGCCGGTGACCGCGGCGTTCCGCTTCACCTCCGGCTTCGGCTTCCGCCGCGACCCCAAGGGCGCCGGCAGCCGGATGCATGAGGGCACCGACTTTGCCGGCTCGTCCGGCACGGCGATTTTCGCCACCGGCGACGGGGTCGTCGTCCATGCCGGCTGGGACTCAGGCTACGGCCGCTCGGTCGAGATCCAGCACGAGTTCGGCATCCTGACGCGCTACGCGCATCTCAGCCAGATCCGGGTCAGCGTCGGGGATAGGGTATCGCGCGGCGACCGTATCGGTGATATGGGTTCCTCGGGCCGGTCAACCGGCACGCATCTCCACTACGAGGTCCGGATCGGGGGGCGCGCCGTCAACCCGATGACCTTCATCAAGGCAGGCAGCAATGTTTTCTAAGAGCCGCATCAACGAACCCGGGTCCAAGCCCGGCGACCCCGACAAGACCAGGCCCCCCGAAAGCACGGCGATGAAATCCACGATGGACTACACCCCCTCGATGCCCAAGAGCAAACCCGGCGCCTCGGTCCTGTCGGCCGACCTGACGGTGACCGGCAATCTCCGGACCAGCGGCGACATCCAGATCGAGGGCACGGTCGAAGGCGACATCCGCGCTCATCTCTTGACCGTGGGCGAGACCGCGACGATCCGCGGCGAGATCGTGGCCGACGACATTGTCGTCAACGGCCGCGTCGTCGGCCGGGTGCGGGGCCTCAAGGTGCGCCTGACCTCCACCGCCAAGGTCGAGGGCGACATCATCCACAAGACCATCGCCATCGAGTCGGGCGCGCATTTCGAGGGCTCGGTGCAGCGGCGCGACGACCCCCTCGGCGACGCAAAGGCGCCGCCCACCCCGCTGAACGGCCCGCGCCCGACGCCGAAAC
>JANOGU010000239.1:0-45032 GCA_031406135.1 Rhodobacterales bacterium | reverse complement strand
ACCTCGGATCAGCGCAAATCCCACCTCCCGGAATGGACCCACATGTACAATTGGCACCGCCCGCACGGCAGTCTAAACTCCAAGCCACCCATCAGCCGTCTCGCGTTACCGATGGACAACCTGTTGAGGTTCCACATCTAGTCCCCGAGCCAGCCGGCCAGCGCCAGCCACGGTGCTGCGGAAAAGTGGCGCCGCGCCAGGCCGGAGGGCGAGGGCAGGGCCCAGAGTGCGACCCCAGGCAGGCGCGGGTCGTCCGCCAGCCGACCCGGCCGCACCAGGCCTGCGAGGGCCAGCCGCGCGCCGGTCAGGCTGGTGAAGGCCAAGGCCCGGGGACGCAGCGGCGCCAGCACCGCGAACAGCCGCCCGGGATCATAGGCCGTCTTCGGGATCGCCGCGTCCTGCCCCGCTGCCACCTTGCACAGGTCGGTCAGGCCAAGCCCGAAGGACAGCACCAGCCTATCCTCCTCTGGCATCAGCCGCCGCGGCGTCAGCCCGGTCTCCGCCAGCAGCCGCCAGAACCGATTGCCCGGATTGGCATAGTAGTGCCCGCGCGCCGCCGACATCGCCCCCACCGCCGTGCCGCAGAACACCGCGCGCAGCCCGGGCGCGAGGTGATCCGGCAGGATCACGTGAACCGCACCTTGCCGATGTAGGGCAGGTTGCGGTTGCGCTGCGCAAAGTCGATGCCGTAGCCCACCACGAACTCGTCGGGGATGGTGAAGCCGACCCAGGTCGCCTGCATCGCCACCTCGCGCCGCGTCGGCTTGTCGAGCAAAGCGCAGACCTCCAGCCGCTTCGGCGCCCGCGCGCGCAACAGGCCCACCACGTGGTGCAGGGTAAACCCGGTATCGACGATGTCCTCGACCACCAGCACGTCACGGCCGCCGATCTCGCCCGAGAGGTCCTTGAGAAGGCGCACCTCGCGCGAGCTTTCGGTGCCCATGCCGTAGGACGAGGCTTCGAGGAAATCGACCTCCACCGGCAGGTCGATCTCGCGCACCAGGTCGGCGATGAAGACGAAGGACCCGCGCAGCAGGCCCACCACGACCAGCTTCTCGGTGCCGGCGAAATGCGCGGTGATCTCGCGCGCCAGCGCTTCGACCCGCGCGGCGATGGCCTTGGCCGAGATCATCGGGTCGATGACATAGGGCTTCATCCGCAGACCCCTTGAAAACCCGCACCGTCCTAGCCCAAGTGGCGCTGGGGCGCCACGCGAAAGACCGATGCCGAAACACCACGAAGTCAAGCTGCTGCCGTGGTCGGCGGAGGAGATGTTCGCGCTCGTTGCCGACATCGAGAGCTACCCGCAGTTCCTGCCCTGGTGCGCCGCCGCCCGCATCCGCCGGCGCCAGCCGGTCGACGGCGGCGAACAGGTCGAGGCCGATCTGGTGATCTCGTTCAAGGTATTCCGCGAAACCTTCGGCAGCCGGGTGATCCTGCGTCCCGCCGACCGGCGGATCGAGACCGCCTACCTCGAAGGACCCTTCCGCCACATGCGCTCCACCTGGGTCTTCCGTCCGCACCCCGGAGGCGGCTGCGAGATCGACTTTGACGTCGATTTCGAATTCCGCAACGCCATCCTGCAGCGCATCATCGGGCTGGTCTTCACCGAGGCCATGCACCGCGTCGTGCGCGCCTTCGAACGCCGGGCGGCCGAGCTGCACGGCTATCCGCCGTCGGCCGGGTCGGGCGGGCCCTAGCCCGCCTTGAGCCCGCGCAACACCAGCGCCAGCGCGTGGTCCCGCGCCGCCGCCCGCACCCGGTCGCGGCCGAGCGGGCCGAAATCCAGCGTCTCGGTGAGCGTGCGGTCGGGGGTGGCAAGCGCGAAGCAGACCCGGCCCTCGGGCTTGAATTCCGATCCGCCCGGGCCGGCGATGCCGGTGATCGCGACAGCGAGGCTGGCGCCGGCGGTGGCCAGCGCGCCCGCCGCCATTTCGCGCGCCACCGCCTCCGACACTGCGCCGTGCTCGTCCAGCGTGCGCGGCGCCACAGCCAGCATCGCCACCTTGGCCGCGTTGGAATAGGTCACGAACCCCCGGTCGAAGACATCGGACGACCCCGGCAGCTGGGTCAGCGCCGCCGCCACCATGCCGCCGGTGCAGCTTTCCGCCACTGCCAGCCGCAAACCCCTGGCCCGCGCAGCGGCGAGGATCGCGCTCAGGGTGTCAGCATCAGGACCGCGTGCCATACCGCCCCCAGGACCAGGACCCCGAACCCGGCCAGAACGCCCGCGACCAGATCGTCGAGCATCACCGCGGACGGTGTGTTGCGCCGGTCGACCCAGCCCACCGGACCGGGCTTCCAGATGTCGAACAGCCGGAACAGCGCGAAACACGCCACCGGCACCGGCCAGGGCAGCCAGCCGCCCCAGTCCTGCAGCCAGAAGGCGAAGGCCGGGAACAGCAGCGTCAGGAGCTGCCCCGCCACCTCGTCGATCACCACCTCGGGCGGGTCGTCGTCGTGGATGACGTCCTCGGCGCAGGCGATGAACCCGGCCGCGGTGACCGCGGCGGTCAGAAGCGCCAGACCGGGAAAGCCCAGCACTCGCCAGACCAGGAGGCCTGCAAGGATCGTGACCAGAGAGGCCCAGGTGCCCGGCGCGGGGCGCAGGTGGCCGAGACCGAACACGGTGGTGATCATCCGGCTCATGGCGACACCAGCGTGGCGGTGGCCAGCGCCGCGATGCCCTCGCCGCGCCCGGTGAAACCCAGACCTTCCGAGGTCGTGGCCTTGACCGACACCCGGCCGGGTTCGATCCCCAGCGTGCCCGCCAGCGAGGTCTGCATCGCCGCGGCATGCGGCGCGACCTTCGGCCGCTCGCAGACCAGCGTCACGTCGGCCGCAGTGATGCGGAACCCGCGGTCGCGGGCGAGGCTGGCGGCATGGGCGAGGAAGATGCGGCTGTCGGCTCCCTTCCATTGCGGGTCCGACGGCGGAAAATGCCGGCCGATGTCGCCCTCGGCCAGCGCGCCGTAAATCGCATCGGTCAGTGCGTGCATGCCCACATCGGCGTCGGAATGGCCGACCAGACCCTGGTCGTGGGTGACCTGCACCCCGCAGAGCGTGACGTGGTTGCCCGCGCCGAAGGCGTGCACGTCGATGCCGTTGCCTGTCCGTACGTCCACGCGCGCCCCCAGCAGTCGCCCGGCCCGGGCAAAATCACCCGGAAGCGTGAGCTTCATGTTCTCCTCGTCGCCTTCCACGATCACCACGTCAAGCCCGGCGGCGCGCGCCACCTCGACATCGTCGGCCGCGCCGCCGGGATGGGCGCGGTGGGCGGCCAGGATCGCGTCGAAGGCAAAAGCCTGCGGCGTCTGGGCGCGGAACAGCCCCTCGCGCGGGACGAAACCCGCAACCCTTCCGTCCGCGCCGCGCCAGAGCGCATCGGTCACCGCGACCCCGGGCGCGGCGGCCTGCGCCCCGGCGTCGAGTGCGGCCAGAAGCCGCCCGACCAGCGAAGCCGGCACCAGCGGGCGGGCGGCGTCGTGGATCAGGACACGGGCAAAGCCCTTGCCCGCCAGCGCCTCCAGTGCCGCGCGCACGCTGCCGGCCCGGTCGGCGGCCCCGGTCACCAGCGCGACGCCCAGCGGCTCCGCCAGCCCCCGGTCGTCAGGGTGGACGACAAGGTGGACAGCCCCGAAGCGGGCCAGCGCGGCGATGGCATGGGCCGCCACGGGCTGGCCTGCGAGCGGGCGCCACTGCTTGGGCAGGCCGTGGCCCATGCGCGTGCCGCGCCCGGCAGCGACGATCACGATGGCGGTGCGCGAGGGACTGTCGGCCACAATTGCCTCCGGCTGCACTGGCAGTCGGCGGCCAGACTACCGGCTGGGCGAGGGGGCGCAATCCGCCTGTACGCCGGGCCGTCTGCCTGTTTTTCGTGCAAACCAGACTTTCAGGCCACTTTTGCAGGCAACACCGTTTGTCTCCGGGTCGCGGGACCGCTACCTGACAGGGATGACCGAGGACTTTCCCGCGCCAGATGCCGTCCCGCTCGACCCGCCGGTCCTTCTGGCGCCGATGGCAGGGATCACCGATTTGCCGTTCCGCCGGCTGGCCCGCAGGTTCGGCGCGGGGCTGGTCACCTCCGAGATGGTGGCCAGCCGCGAGATTCTGACCGGCGGGATCGAGGCGCGGGCGCGGGCCGAAATCGGCGCCGACGAGCCGGGCACCGCGGTGCAGCTCGCCGGCTGCGATCCCGAAACGATGGCCGAGGCGGCGCGAATCGTGGCCGGGCAGGGGGCGCGGCAGATCGACATCAACATGGGCTGCCCGGCTAAGCGCGTGACGTCCGGCTGGGCGGGCGCGGCACTGATGCGGGCGCCGGAGGCGGCGCTGGCTGTGGTCGCGGCGGTGGTGGCGGCGGTCGATCTGCCGGTCACGCTGAAGCTGCGGCTGGGCTGGGACGACAGCACCCTGAATGCCGCCGACATCGCCCGCAGGGCGGAGGCCGCCGGCGCGCGCCAGATCGTCGTCCACGGCCGCACGCGGGCGCAGTTCTACACCGGCCGCGCCAATTGGGCCGCGGTCCGCCCGGTGGTCGAGGCCGTGCGCATCCCCGTCGTCGTCAACGGCGACATCACCGACGCTGCCTCGGCCCGTGCCGCGCTGGCCGCCTCCGGCGCTCGCGCGGTGATGCTGGGCCGCGGCGCCCAGGGCCGCCCCTGGTTGCCCGGGCAGATCGCCGCCAACCTCGCCGGCCGCCCGATACCGCCTGCGCCTTGCGGCACAGCACTGGCCGATCTGGTGATCGAACACCATCAGGCGATGCTCTCCCACTACGGCCGCGACCTCGGCCTGCGCTGCGCCCGCAAGCACCTGCGCTGGTATCTCGATGCCGCCGGCGTCGCGACCGGCGACCTGCTGACGCTGACCGACGAGCGCGCCGTCCACGCCGGGCTGCGCCGGGCCTTCGCCGCATGATCGGCTACCGCGCGCCCTATCCGGTGCCCGGCGTGGTCTGGGCCTCGCTGCCCTTGCCGGCGGTGCTGATCGACAGCGACGGCCGCATCGTCGAAGCCAATCCCGCGGCCGAGGCCTTCATGAACGCCTCGGCCCGCACGCTGACCGGCCAGCCGGCCTGGGACCGGCTGCACATCGACGCGCCGATGGAAGAGGCGCTGGCACGTGCGCGCGACAACCGCTCGGCGCTGGTGGTCAACGACGTCGATGTCACCACCGGAGAGCGCCCGCCGGTAGCCTGCGCGCTGCATCTTGCGCCGATGCACGACAACCCGGGCGTGGTGATGATGCTGATCGCGCCGCGCCAGCTTGCCGAACGGATGGAGCGGGCGAGCCAGGTGAAATCCGCCGCGAAGTCGGCCATCGGCATGGCCGAGATGCTGGCGCACGAGATCAAGAACCCGCTGGCCGGCATTTCCGGCGCGGCACAGCTGCTGTCGATGGGCCTGGCCCGCGAGGATCGCGAGCTTGCCGACCTGATCGTCGAGGAGACGCGGCGGATCGTGAAGCTTCTCGAACAGGTCGAGCAGTTCGGCAACCTGCGCCCGCCGGACCGGCGCGCGGTGAACATCCACGACGTGCTCGACCGCGTGCGGCGGTCGGCGATGGTGGGCTTCGCCGCGAAGATGACCTTCGTCGAGGATTACGACCCCTCGCTGCCGCCCACCTTCGCCGATCCCGACCAGCTGACCCAGGTGTTCCTGAACCTGATCCGCAACGCGGCCGAGGCGGCGGGGCCGCAGGGCGGCACGATCCGGCTGCGCAGCTTCTACGACCTGTCGCTGCGGCTGCGGCGCAAGGACGGCTCCGGCCGGCCGCTGGCCCTGCAGGTCGAGATCGTTGACGACGGCCCCGGCCTGCCGCCCGACATCGCCGCCAACGTCTTCGAACCCTTCGTCTCCGGCCGCGAGAACGGCACCGGGCTGGGGCTCGCGCTGGTCTCCAGGATCGTCTCGGACCACGACGGCTGGATCAGCGTCGATTCGGTGCCGGGGCGGACGGTCTTTCGCCTGTCGCTTCCGGTGGCCAGCAAGGCCGAGCGGTCGGACGAACTCTCATGAACGAGGTGTGACGCATGGATGGCACGGTTCTGGTCGCCGACGACGACCGCACGATCCGCACGGTGCTGACCCAGGCGCTGACCCGCGCGGGCTGCAAGGTGCACGCAACCTCTTCGCTGATGACGCTGATGCGCTGGGTCGAGGAAGGCAAGGGCGACCTCGTGATCTCCGACGTCATCATGCCCGACGGCAACGGGCTCGACGCCTTGCCGCGCATCGGCAAGCTGCGCCCCGGACTGCCGGTGATCGTGATTTCGGCGCAGAACACGATCATGACCGCGATCCAGGCGGCCGAAGCCGAGGTTTGGGACTACCTGCCCAAACCCTTTGACCTGCCCGACCTGATGAAACGGTCCGCCAAGGCGCTGGACCTCAAGCGCCGCAGCCCGGCGCGGGCGCCCCTCGCCCCGCGGGAGAGCGGCGACGACCTGCCGCTGGTCGGCCGGACACCGGCGATGCAGGCGCTCTACCGGCTGGTGGCCCGGGTGATGAACAGCGACCTGACGGTCCTGGTCACCGGCGAATCGGGCACCGGCAAGAGCCTGATCGCGCGCGCGATCCACGACTACTCTGACCGCCGCACCCAGCCCTTCGTGGTGGCGCAGGCCGGTGACATGGCCGGCATCGACGGGCCTTCGGCGCTGGTTGCACGGGCCCGCGGCGGCAGCCTGGTGTTCGACGAGGTGGGCGATTTCGATGACGAGACACAGGCCCGCGCGGCGCGCATCCTCGACCTCGGCGGCGAACACGCGCCGCGCGTGATGGCCACGAGCCAGGTCGATCTGCAGGCGCGGATGGAGGCGGGGCGCTTCCGCCAGAACCTCTACTACCGCCTGACCGGCGTGACATTTCAGGTGCCGGCACTGCGCGAACGGGTGGACGACATCCCGCTTCTGGCCGACCATTTCCTGGCCCGGGCCGAGCGTGACGGCGCGCCGCTGCGCCGCCTGTCGGGCGAGGCGCGCGACCTGGTGCGCGGCCACTCCTGGCCCGGCAACGTGCGGCAGCTGGAGAACTTGCTGCGCCGGCTCGTCATCACCTCGGCAGAGCCCGAAATCGCGCGGGCCGAGGTCGAGGCCGCGCTGGGTGCGCAGCCGGTGCTGGAGCCGCTGCGTGGCGGCGGCGAGGGCGAGAAACTGTCGGCCTCGGTCGCCCGGCACCTGAAGCGCTACTTCGACCTGCACGGCGGCCAGTTGCCGCCGCCAGGGGTCTACCAGCGCATCCTGCGCGAGGTGGAAACGCCGCTGATCGAGATCGCGCTCGACGCCACCGGCGGCAACCAGGCGCGCTGCGCCGATCTGCTCGGGATCAACCGCAATACCTTGCGCAAGAAGATCACCGACCTAGATATCCGCGTGACACGGCGCCGCAAACTGATGTAAACCCGCCACAGGTGGTGTGACCGGTAGGGGTTGCCTCCCGCCGGATCACCATATGTAGGGGGGCGCGTCGCTTGGCGGCTGTCATGCGCGGCAACACCTGGGAACGCCTCGTCCGCCTGCGCCGGCAGCGCCGGGTGCAGACGGCGATGACTTTCGGCCTCGTCGTCCTGGGCCCGGCGCTGGCGCTCGCCACCTTCCTCGCGCTCGGGCCGATGAACCAGGGCGCGCAGTCGCCGTTCCTGCGGCTGATCCTGCTGGCCGACCTCGTCTACGTCCTCGTCGTCGCGACGCTGGTGCTGGGCCGCATCGCCCGTATCGTTGCCGACCGCCGCAGCCAATCGGCCGGATCGCGCCTGCACCTGCGCCTGTCGGGCGTCTTCGCCGGCGTCGCGCTGATCCCCACGATCCTGGTTGCGGTCTTTGCCGTGCTGACCGTCAACGTCGGCCTCGAGGGCTGGTTCTCCGACCGCGTGCGCAACGTGGTGGGCTCGTCGCTGTCGGCCGCGGAAGCCTATGACAACGAGCACCGGCTCGATCTGACCGAGGACTCGCAGGCGCTGGCGGCCTATCTCAACATCGCCAAACAGTCGACCTTCTTCCTGGCCGACGACCAGGTGCGCCCGGTCCTGACCGAGGGCCAGACCCGCATCCAGCGCGGCCTGCGCGAGGCCTACCTGATCGACGGCGCGGGCGCGCTGAAGACCCGGGGCGAGCGCAGCTACCTGTTCGATTTCGAGCCGCCGACGGCGGAAGAACTGACGCGCGCGCGCGGCGGCGAGGTGGTGCTGATCGACGACTGGCCGAACGACGAGCTGCGCGCGCTGGTCCACCTCGATGCCTACGCCGACCGCTATCTCTACGTCACCCGCAAGGTCGACGGCAGCATCCTGTCACTGCTGGACGAAACCCGCGAAACGGTCCGCCTCTACCAGCAACTGGAGGCCGAGCGTGGCCAGCTCCTCTTTGAATTCGGTCTCCTGTACCTCGGCTTCGCCATCATCCTGATCCTCGCCGCGATCTGGCTGGGCCTGTGGTTCGCCGAACGCATCGCCCGGCCGGTCGGCCGGCTCGCCGGGGCGGCGCAGCGGGTCGGGCAGGGCGACCTTGACGTGCAGGTCCCCGAAGAGGCGGCGGACGACGAGATCTCCATGCTGGGACGCCTGTTCAACCAGATGACGCGGCAGCTCAAGGGCCAGCGCGACGCGCTGATGGACAGCAACCGCCAGACCGAGGAGCGGGGTCGGCTGTTCGATTCGGTCCTGTCCTCGGTCACCGCCGGAGTGATCGGGCTTGACGCCGAGGGCCGGGTCGATTTCGTGAACCGCGCCGGCGAGCGCCTGCTCGACATCCCCGGCACAGCGCACGGCACGGAACTGGCAGCACTGGTGCCGGAATTCGCCGTCGTGCTCGACCGCCTGCGCGACACCCGGCAGACCGCGGCGCAGGAGGAGGTTCGTCTGGTGCGACAGGGGCGGATGGAGAGCCTTCTGGTCCGCATCGCCGAGCGCAAGGCGGAAAGTGGCGTCGAAGGCTACGTGATCGCCTTCGACGACGTCACCGACCTGGTCAGTGCGCAGCGCATGGCCGCCTGGGGCGACGTCGCCCGCCGCATCGCCCACGAGATCAAGAACCCGCTGACGCCGATCCAGCTTTCGGCCGAACGCATCCGTCGCAAGTTCCGCAGCCAGGTCGCCGAACCCGAGGATCTGGAACAATACGCCGATGTCATCATCCGCCAGACCGGCGACCTGCGCCGGATTGTCGATGAATTCTCGAAATTCGCCCGCATGCCGGAACCCGACCGGCGCGAGGAGGACATCGTCCGCCTGGTGCGCGACGCGGTCACGCTTCAGTCCGAAGGTCTGCCGGTCACGGCCGACCTGCCCGACGAGGTCATTGCCATGGACCTCGATGCCACGATGATCGGCCAGGCGCTGACCAACCTGATCAAGAATGCCGGCGAGGCGATCGAGTCCCTGCAGCAGAAAGCCGCGGCCGCGGGCTTCGTCCCCGAGATCCGCGTCGGTCTGGAGCCGCAGCCGGACCATGTCGTGATCCGCATCAGCGACAACGGGATCGGCCTGCCGCCCGACCGGGCACGGCTGTTCGAGCCCTACGTGACCACGCGCGAGAAGGGCACCGGCCTCGGCCTGCCCATCGTCAAGAAGATCGTCGAGGAGCATGGCGGCACGCTGGCGCTTCTGGACGCAGAGGTTTTCCCCGGCAACGACCACGCCGGGGCATTGGCGGAAATCAGGCTGCCGCGACTGGCGCACCCGGCGCGCGCACGGCGGGCGGCTTCTGGGCAAGGAGGGTGAGATGAGTGGCATCCTGATCGTGGACGACGAGAAGGACATCCGCGAGCTGATCGGGGACATCCTGCGCGACGAAGGCTACGTGGTGCGCCTCGCGGGGTCGTCGGACGACTGCATGGCCGAGGTCAACGCCGATCCGCCGTCGCTGATGATCCTCGATATCTGGCTCAAGGACAGCCAGATGGATGGCATCGACATCCTCAAGGCGGTCAAGCGCGACAACCCGGATGTGCCTGTGGTCATCATCTCCGGTCACGGCAACATCGAGATCGCCGTCGCCGCGATCAGGCAGGGCGCCTACGACTTCATCGAAAAGCCGTTCAACATCGACCAGTTGCTGGTGGTGGTCAGCCGCGCGATGGAGGCCAGCAAGCTGCGCCGCGAGAACGCCGACCTGCGCAAGCGCGAGGTCACCACCTCGGACATGGTGGGCAACTCCTCGGCCTTCCGCACGCTGAAGTCGAATCTCGACAAGGTCACCAAGTCCAACGCCCGGGTCATGCTGACCGGCGGCCCGGGCTGCGGCAAGGAAATGGCCGCCCGCTACATCCATTCCCAGTCCACCCGCGCCGCGGGGCCGTTCGTCACCGTTACCTCTGCCACGGTGGAACCCGACCGGATGGAGGAGGTCTTGTTCGGCCGCGAGACCGCCGACCGCGGCCTTGAAAAGGGGCTCCTGGAACAGGCCCACGGCGGCGTGGTCTATTTCGACGAGGTCGCCGACATGCCGCCCGGCACGCAGTCGAAAATCCTCCGCGTGCTGACCGAACAACAGTTCAGCCGCTCCGGCGGCACCGACAAGGTGCGTGTCGACCTGCGGGTGGTCTCTTCCACCACCCGCGACCTGCGGTCGGAGATCAGGGCCGGGCGCTTCCGGCAAGAGCTCTACGACCGGCTGAACGTGGTGCCCATCGTGGTCCCGGCGCTCGAGGACCGTCGCGAGGACATCCCGCCGCTGGCGAAACACTTCATCGACCACTTCCACCGCAGCCAGGGCCTGCCGCAGCGCAAGCTCACTGTCGAAGCCGAGGCGATGCTGCAGACCATGTCCTGGCCCGGCAACGTCCGCCAGTTGCGCAACGTGGTCGAACGGGTGCTGATCCTCGGCGAGAGCGGCGGCCAGATCGAGGCGCGGGAACTGCCCGCCCGCGACGGCCCGGCCGAGGACGACGGCAAGCTCGTGGTCGGCGGTGCGCTGGCGACGCTGCCGCTGCGCGAGGCGCGCGAGTTGTTCGAGAAGGAATACCTGCTGACCCAGATCAACCGCTTCGGCGGCAACATCAGCCGGACGGCGAACTTCGTCGGCATGGAACGCTCGGCGCTGCACCGCAAGCTCAAGTCGCTGGGCGTGGTCGGCGGCTCCAAGGCTGGCGGGCGGCCGGGCGGGCAGGAGGACGGCGAGGCAGAGGACGGCTGAATTGAACTCCGCCGCCGCTTCTGCCAAAGTCCTGCCGGACCAGACGGGAGCCTCTCGGTGAAAGTCATCATCTGCGGCGCGGGTCAGGTCGGCTGGCAGATCGCGCGGCATCTGGCGGGCGAGAAGAACGACGTCACCGTGGTCGACATGAACCCCGATCTGGTACGCCGCGCCACCGAAACCCTCGATGTAAAGGGCGTCGCGGGCTTTTCCAGCCACCCCGACGTTCTGGAACGCGCCGGCGCGCGCGACGCCGACATGATCATCGCGGCGACCCACTCCGACGAGGTGAACATGGTCACCTGCGAGGTGGCGCAGGCGATTTTCAACGTCACCCGCAAGATCGCCCGGATCCGCGCCGGCAGTTACCTCGATCCGGCTTATTCCGACCTCTACGCGCAAGGCCACCTGCCCATCGACGTGGTGATCTCGCCGGAAAAAGAAGTGGCCGAGGCGGTCCTGCAACGCCTCGCCGCGCCCGCGACCTTCGACACCGAAAGCTTCATGGGCGGACGGGCGCAGTTGCTCGGCATCCTGCTGGACGCGGACTGCCCGGTCCTCAACACGCCGCTGCGGCAATTGTCCGAACTCTTCTCCACGCTGCGCGCCATCGTCGTCGGCATCCGCCGCGAGGACCACCTTTTCGCCCCGGACGCCGGCGACCAGCTGTTTGCCGGCGACCGGATCTACGTCTTCAGCCACACCGAGGACATGAACCGCACGCTGGAAATCTTTGGCAAGGCGACGAAGAAGCAGAGCCGCATCGTCATCATCGGCGGCGGCAATGTCGGCCTCGGCGTCGCCCGCGCGCTGGAGGCCCGGACCGACCGGGTACGGGCCAAGATCATCGAGAAGAAACGCCCCCGGGCCGAGCACGCCGCCGACACGCTGGAACGCACCATCGTGCTGAACGGCGACGGCATGGACAGCGAGATGCTGGCCGAGGCCGGGATCGACCGTGCCGACGCGGTGCTGACGCTGACCGAAGACGACAAGACCAACCTCCTGGCCGCCGTCCGTGCCAAGCAGGCCGGCTGCCAGATGGCCATCGCGCTGGTGAACGACCCGACGCTGGTGCCGCTGATGGGGGCGCTCGACATCGACGCCTACATCAACCCGCGGGCCACGACGGTGTCCTCGATCCTGCGCCACATCCGGCACGGCAAGGTGCGCGCGGTCTATTCCATCGGCGATGCCGAGGCCGAGATGATCGAGGCGCAGGTCCTGTCCACCTCGCCGATGGCCGGCCGCTACATCCGCTACATCGTGTTCCCCGAGGGCGTCCTCGTCGGCGCGGTGATGAAGGGGGACAAGGTGCTCAAGCCCACCGGCGACCTGCGGCTGGAGGAAGGCAACGTGATCGCGCTCTTTGCCATGGCCAAGGACGTGCCGGAGGTCGAGCGGCTCCTGCAGGTCTCGATCGACTTCTTCTGACCCGATGACGCGGCTCTCCAACCTGCCCTTGTTGGTGATCCTTACGGGGGTGGCGGCGCTGGCGATGCTGCTGCCGGCGGCTCATGCCAGCGCCATGGACCAGCACCGCGTGGCCCGCGCGTTCTTCTACTCCGCGGTCCTCGTTCTGGTGCTGATCGGGATGGTGGCGGTCGCCACCTCGAATTACCGGCCCGCCGACGTCCCGCGCAGCCTGCTCGCCTCGCTCGTCGGCGCCTTCATCGTGCTGCCCGCGGTCCTTGCCCTGCCGCTGCTGCAGGCGCGGCCCGAGACCGCCTTTGTCGATGCCTGGTTCGAGATGGTGTCCTGCTTGACCACGACCGGCGCCACGCTGTTTGACGCCGATGATGCCCTGGTGCCGTCGATCCACCTCTGGCGGGCGCTCGTGGGCTGGATCGGCGGCGCCTTCATCCTGATCGCGGGCGCGGCGATCCTGGCGCCGCTGAACCTCGGCGGGACCGAGGTCACCACCGGCCGGGTGCCGGGGCGCGTTGCCGGCGGGATGCAGATCTCGCGGATCGCCGATCCGGCCGAGCGGCTGGTGCGGCACACGCTGGTCATCCTGCCCGCCTACACCGGCCTGACGCTGGCGCTCTGGGTACTCCTGCTGATCGGTGGCGAAGACGGGCTGCTGGCGATGACGCTGGCGCTCTCGACGCTCTCGACCAGCGGCATCCTGCCCGGCAGCGGCCTTCAGTCCGCCTTTTCAGGAATTCTCACCGAGGTCTTCGTGTTTGCCTTCCTGCTCCTCGCCCTGACCCGCCGCAGCCTGCCCGGCACCGCCATGGCCGACCGGACGCTGCCGCTGTGGCGCGACCACGAGGTGCGCCTCGCCATGATCTTCCTCACGCTGGTCCCGGCGGCGGTGCTGCTGCGCAACTGGATCGTCGCCATCGACCTCGGCGAGGGCGAGAACCTCGGCGCCGCGCTGCACGCGCTCTGGGGGGCGCTGTTCACCGCGCTGAGTTTCCTGACCACCACCGGCTTCGAAAGCGCGGGCTGGGAAGCGTCGCGCAACTGGGCCGGAATTCCGGCCCCGGGACTGATCCTGCTCGGGCTCGCGATGATGGGCGGCGGCATCGCCACCACGGCGGGCGGGCTCAAGCTCCTGCGGGTCTACGCGCTCGCCCGCCACGGCGAACGCGAGCTGAACCGGATCGTCTACCCGAATTCGGTCGAGGGCGGCGGCGAACTCGAACGGCGGCTGCGCAACGAGGGCGCCTATGCGGCCTGGATCTACTTCATGCTGTTCGCGGTCACCCTCGCCGTGGTGATCGGGGCGCTGTCGCTGGCCCAGGTCAATTTCGAACACGCGATGGTCCTGACCATCGCCGCCGTCACCAACACCGGCCCGCTGGCCCAGGTCGCCGTCGATGCGCCGATCCTCTACGACGATTTCGGCGCGCCGGTGAAGGCCATCCTGGCCTTCGCCATGATTGCCGGACGGCTGGAAGTGCTGGCGGTGCTCGCGCTTCTGACCCCGCTCTCCTGGCAGCGCTAGGGGCGGGGCCTAACGGCCTGTTTTTTGTGCTGGATTGTCCGCGCGTTCCCGGTCCATACTCGGTTCGCGTCCATGGCGTCCGGCATTTCCCGGTGCAGGTGGGCACCCGCGGGGACGGAACAGAAAAGAAAAAAAGGCAGCGGCCATGGCTGGCGACAAGCAGAATCTTCAGGATGCGTTTCTCAACCACGTCCGCAAATCCAAGGTTGCGGTCACCATCTTCCTGATCAACGGCGTCAAGTTGCAGGGCGTCATCAGCTGGTTCGACAATTTCTGCGTGCTCCTGCGCCGCGACGGACAGTCGCAGCTTGTCTACAAGCACGCGATCTCCACGATCATGCCCGGCGCCGCGATCAACCTCTACGAAGGCGAAGACTGATTACCGACGACGACCTCTTCGAGGAGCGGCGGGCGGCGCGGTCGCACGAGACCGCGGCCAAGCCCACGCGCGCCTTCGTCCTGCACCCGGACCGCAAGTCCGTCCGCAAGCGTCGGCTGCCCGAACACGGGCTGGCCGAGGCGGTGGCCCTCGCCGCTGCCCTTCCGGGGCTGACCGTCGCAGGCGCCGAGGTGGTGCGCATCGGCCGCGTCGCGCCGGGCACGCTGTTCGGCTCGGGCAAGGTCGCCGAACTGAAGGACCGCTTCGCCGGCGCGGTCGATCTGGTGCTGGTGGACGGGCCGGTGGGGCCGGTGCAGCAGCGCAACCTGGAAAAGCAATGGGGCTGCAAGGTCCTCGACCGCACCGGACTGATCCTCGAGATCTTCGCCGACCGCGCCCGAACACGGGAAGGCGTGCTGCAGGTCGAACTGGCCGCGCTCAGCTACCAGCGCACCCGCCTGGTGCGTGCCTGGACCCACCTCGAACGCCAGCGCGGCGGCTTCGGCTTTGTCGGCGGCCCGGGCGAGACGCAGATCGAGGCCGATCGCCGGGCGATCGACGAGCAGGTGGTCAAGCTGCACCGCCAGCTTGACCGCGTGGTGCGCACGCGCGAGCTGCACCGCGCCGCCCGGCGCAAGGTGCCGTTCCCGGTGGTGGCGCTGGTCGGCTACACCAACGCCGGCAAGTCCACGCTGTTCAACCGGATGACCGGGGCCGAGGTGCTGGCCCGCGACATGCTCTTCGCCACGCTCGACCCGACCATGCGCGGCGTCACGCTGCCGCCCGGAACTTCGGGGGGCCGCAAGGTCATCCTGTCCGACACCGTGGGCTTCATCTCCGACCTGCCGACCGAGCTTGTCGCCGCCTTCCGCGCCACGCTGGAAGAGGTGCTGGAGGCCGACCTGATCCTGCATGTGCGCGACATCAGCCATCCCGAGACCGCCGAACAGGCCGCCGACGTGGCCGACATCCTGGGCGCGCTGGGGGTGGCCGAGACCACGCCCAGGATCGAGCTCTGGAACAAGTTCGACCTCGTGGAGGGCTCCGCCCGCACCGCGCTCACGGGCCAGGCGGGGCAGGGCGTGCGCATCATTTCCGCTCTGACCGGCGAGGGCATCGCGGCGCTGCTCGACGCGATCACCGCGGCGCTGGCCGAACCCGTCACCGCCGCCCGCCTGCAGCTGAGCTTCGCCGAGGGCCGCCGCCGCGCCTGGCTGCACGCCGCCGGCGTGGTCGCCGAAGAGCGCGAGGACGACACCGGCTGGCACCTCGCGATCCGCTGGACCGCCCGGCAGGCAGCGGAATACGGGGCGCTGGCGGAGGACCGGAACGGACCGGGTGCCTAGCCCGGCGGCAGCCGCTTGCGGAAGAAGATGCGATGGAAGCCCTCGTCCAGCCGGCGATCCGTCACCTCGTAGCCAAGGCGAAGATAGATGGCGATGTTCCGCAGCAGCATCTGGTTGGTGTAAAGCTCGACCGATGTGCAGCCCAGCCGGCGCGCCTCGCCCTCGCAAAAGGCGATCAGCCGGCCGCCGATGCCCTTGCCCTGTCCCGCAGGCGGCACGGCCACGTTGTCCAGGTGCATGACCGGCGGCTCGGCGCGAAAGAGGATCAGCCCGTCCACCTCACCGTCGGGCGTCAGACTCAGGTGCACCTCGTTGCGGGCAATCGACGCAGCATAGTCGGTGTCGAGCGGTGCCAGCCGCACACCGATCTCGGCGGCGGATGGCTCATAGGCGGCCCGCACGCAGGCCGTCACACGCGCCAGGTCGGATGGTTGCGCCAAGGGGAACATCAGTGCCTCCCGTCACGGCAGTCTAGCCGCTGCCATCAGGGCAATCAAACGCTTGCCGGTCCGCTGACCACACCCGCATCCATCAGCCGGCCGATCTGCCCCGACCCCAGCCCCAGCACCTCCGCCAGGATCGCCTCGGTATCCGCGCCCAGCCGCGGCGCCGGGGCAGGGGGCTGCCGCGGATGGGCGCCCCAGGAAACCGGGCTGCCCGGCGCCAGCAGCGGCCCGATCCCCGGCTGGTCGATCCGCGCGAACATCGGGTTGTCCGCCGACAGGTCGGGGTCCTCCGCCACAGCCCCGGCAAAGCTGCGGAACACCGACCAGGTCAGCCCGGCGCGGTCGAACAGCGGCGCCACCTGCTCCAGCCGCCGCGCCGCGAACCAGGGCGCGGCCAGCGCCGCGATCTCGGCCCTTGCCCGCCAGCGGTCGCCTTCCCGCGACAGGTCGAGGCCCAGCCGCGCCCCCAGCGCCGCCACCGCCTCGGCGAGGCCCAGCACCTGCACGATCCCGCGCCACTGCCGGTCGGTCAGTCCGACCACGATCACCCGCCTTCCGCAACCCAGCAGGAAGTCCTGCCCGAAGGCGCCGTAGACCGCATTGCCGGCCTTGGCGCGGTCCACGCCGTTGACCTGCACCTCGCCCAGAATTCCAAGGTTCGCCACCATCGCCGCCGCCACGTCCTTCAGCGACAGTTCCGCCAGCTGGCCCCGCCCCGTCTTCAGCCGGTGCCGTTCCGCCGCCAGGAGCGTCGCCACCACCGTCTGCCCCGCCACACAGTCCCAGGCCGGCAGCACATGGGCCACCGGATCGGCCGACCCCTCCGGCCCCGTGGCCATCGGAAACCCCACCGCCGCATTGACGGTGTAGTCCACCGCGGGCTCTCCGCGCCGGGTGCCGGTCAGGCTGACCATCACCAGGTCCTCCCGCCGCGCCGCCAGCGCCGGCCAGTCCAGCCATCCCTTCGCCCGAAGGTTGGTGATGTAGAGCCCCGCGTCCGGCCCGGGCGCGCAGATCAGCGCCTGCACGATCTCCTGCCCCTCGGGCCGGCTGATGTCCACCGCCAGCGACCGCTTGCCCTTGTTCAGGCCGGCCCAGAACAGGCTCTCGCCCGCCGCCGTCACCGGCCAGCGCCGCGCGTCCAGGCCCCCGCCGATGCGGTCGAAGCGGATCACCTCCGCGCCCATCTGCGCCAGCGTCATCCCGGCCAGCGGCACCGCCACGAAGGCCGAGCCCTCGATCACGCGCATCCCCGCCAGCGGCCCGCTCATGCGAAGCCCGCCTCGCCCTGCATCGTCATGTGCCCCGCTGCCGCCGCGACCGCCAATGACAGCGCGCCGGCCTCCCCGGCCCAGCCCAGCACCTGCGGCGCGTCTTCGGGGAACAGCGGATGCAACCCGCGGTAGCGGAACTGCACCGGCGGCCGGCCGGCATGGCGGCACGCCGCCGCCATCATCCAGATCGCCTGCAGCGGCCCGTGGACCACGAGCGAGGGGTATTTCTCCGCCTCGACCGCATAGGGAAGGTCAAAGTGAATGCGGTGGGCGTTGAAGGTCAGCGCCGAGAACCGGAACAGCACCACCGGATCGACGCGGGCGGCGTGACGGAAGATGGACCCGTCGGGCGCGGGCTGCTTCGGCGGCGGGGTGAAACGGTCGGGCAGGGCGGCGTAGACGATGTCCTGCTCTTCCTCGACCCGCCCGCCACCGTCGCCGGTGATCACATGCGTCACCGTCACGAAGACCAGCGACCCGGTCGCCCCGGCCTTCTCGCTGATCTTCACGATCTCCGAGGCGCGCCGCAGCCGCTCGCCCACCTTCAGCGGCGCCGTGAAACGCAAGCGTCCCCCCGCCCACAACCGCCGCCGCCCCTCCAGCGGCGGCAGGAACTTTCCCAGAGCCGGATGTCCGTCCACGCCCAGCTCCGCCGCCGGCACGGCCGGGGCAAAGGCCAGCCAGTGCCACAGCGCCGGCAGGTCCGCCCCTTCGGCCGCCTCCAGCGCGGCATGATCCGGCGCCAGCGTCGCCGCCAGCCGCGCCACGTCACGGGCGGAGACGGCATCTTCCGCCGTCTCCCGTCGCCCGGCCCAGGCCTCGAAACTCCCGGTCACGATCCGTCCTTGCCCCCGCCTCGCGCGCAACTTTGTTGCGTATCGGGTCGCCGCGCGCCCGAGTCAAGGCGGGGGACAGGGCGCCGGCCGGGGGCCAGACCGGCGCCCTGTCGCGGCTACTTCTTCTTCGCCTTCTTGCCCTGCTTCTCGACTTCCTTCGTCACCGCGGCGATCAGCATCTTGTTGACCGCGGCCTCGTCGAGAATCTTTTCCTGGATGGCTTTCGGGTCTTCGTCGCCGGTCGCCTTGTCCAGCACCGAGTCATAGACCTTGCCGCCCCATTCCTTGTAGCTCTCGCCGAAGACCTTGCCGAACAGCTCTTCCACATCGCCCGGCTTGGCTTTGTCGCCCAGCTCTTCCAGCCATTGGACGCGCTGCTTCATGCCGATCTTCTTCAGCACGTCCTTGGCATCGACCTCGCCCGCCTTGCCGAGCTTGGACATGATGCCCGCGGTCAGTACCTCCTTGGCGACGATGCCGGCGAATTTCTCCAGCGTCAGCGTGTTGGCGTTGGCCTTCATCGCCTTCAGGGTCTCCTTCATGATGCCTTCCAGGATGTCGGCGCCGTTCTTCTTGAAATAGCCGACCAGGAACTTCGACACGATATTCTTCGACGCCTTGTCGAACAACGCCCCGGTGGCCTCCTTGCCGACCCTGGCGGCAATCGATTCGACGATCTTCTCGCCAGCCTTGCCCTTCACCACCGCGCCGATCGTGCCGCCGATGACCGCATCGCGCAGCACGTTCAACGCCGCATCGCCGATCCCCTTGCTGTCGCCCGCGATGCCTTTGCCGACCTCCTCGGCCAGCGTCTCGACCGCGTTCGTCCCCGCGCCCGCGACCACGCCCGCGGCGACCGCGCCCAGGCCGTAGCTCGCCGCCACAGGTGCTGCGAGGACGCCCACCACGATGAAGCTCGTGGTCTTGACGATCTCCAGCCCCAGCGCGATGTCGCCGCCGCCGTCGATCATGTCGGCGACGTATTTCTTGATCGTGGCGCGGGCCTTGTTGGCCTGCTCCTGGGCCTTGGGGAAGGCTGCGGCAAAACCCTTGAGGTTGCCGCCGTTCAGCATCGCCTCGGCCGCCTTGGCGCCATCCTCGGCGGCCTTGATCTCGCTCTCGGACGGCAGGGCGGCGCCCTTGTAGGCCTCGATGCACCAGGCGACGATATACTGCTTGTCGTTCAGCGCCTTCATGTGGTCCCAGTAGCCGCGGGCTTCGGCGACCGCGCTCTGCAGCGTGGTGATCGCCGGGCGGAACTCGGATTTCAGGCGGTTGAGCAACGCCTTGTGATCGCCGTCCGTGAGCAGGTAGACCTTGCCGTTGACGGTGACCTGCCATTTCGGCCGTTCCTCGTTTGCGACGTCCTTCAGGATGTCCATCGTCTGCTTGTCGAGCTGGCCAGAGGGCGGCAGGCCGCTTTCCTTCTGGAACTGATTCAGCGCCTCGACCGTGTTCTTGTCGAAGGCGCCATCCTCCTTCACCCGCGACTGTTTCAGCGCCTTGTTGAGAAGCTGCTGCGCCTCGGCGACCGCCGGGTTGGAGGTGTCGTGTTCGGCGAGATTGGCCATCTGCAAGGTCCTGTCTATGTTCAAAGTTATGAATGGCTCGCCTGAATTCGCGGGCCTGTCAATCCATCGGTTCGAGCCTTGTAACCCCCACCGCTGCGGCCCGCGGCAGGTCGGGGTCAAGGCTCATCGGGATGTATTCGCCCCGC
Organism: Rhodobacterales bacterium; assembly: GCA_031406135.1. Lineage (GTDB taxonomy): Bacteria > Pseudomonadota > Alphaproteobacteria > Rhodobacterales > Rhodobacteraceae > JANOGU01. The sequence continues at coordinate 24,947 of JANOGU010000239.1, read as the reverse complement.
CGCCACAGCACGCCCAGGTCGTCGTAGTGGCGGCTGAGCGGGTGGCCGGACTGGCCGGTCGCGATGATGAACACGCTCGAATCCGGATCGGCGAAGTCGTAGACGCCGCGGTATCCCGCGCCGTGGACGTTCAGGAACGGCTGCGGCTCCTCGCCGGACATGCGGCCGCGCATCAGCGTGGTGTCACTGCCCGAGGTCGACTGCCGGATGTTGACGATCAGCCGCAGGATCGGCGCCGTCCCCAGCACCGGATGGTCATGCATGGCCTGGTGCGCATCGCCCCAGCGCCAGCTTTCCATCCCCGACCCCCGGGTCTCGTTCAACCACAACAACGCCTCGTCCAGCGCCAGCAGCGAAATGTCGGCGCAGGTCTCGACCTCGGCCGACTGCACCACGTCGCACCAGCGGCTGGCACCCTCGGTGTCGCGGAACACCCGCTCCAGGAACACCGGGTCGATGTGGGTGAAGCGGTCGGCCAGCGGCCCCAGCTCGTCGCGGATCAGCCGGGCCTGCAGCTTGCGCAGCCAGGCTTCCGCGATCAGCGGCTCGGGCAGGTGCTCGTTCATCTCGCCGTTCCAGGCCGCCATCAGGTCCAGCGCCTGCTGCCGCTGCCGCTCGGGTGTGCCATCGGGGGCCGGCGAACCGGTGAACCAAAGTTCTGCGCCGATCAGCGGCAACAGTGTCCGCGCGGTCGGGCTGACGGTGTCCAGCTGCGCCTCGATGAAACTGTCCCGCGTGTGTACCTCGCGCGTGCCCATCAGCGTCAGCCAGCGCTGGATGCGCATCGTATCGCCCCAGAGGAAGCTGACATGATGCGGGAACGGGGCTTCGACCGTCTTGTTGTTGGTATTGCCCAGAAGCCCGCTGCCGGGGTTCACCACGCGCAGATTCCCGGCATAGGGGAATACCCCCAGCCAGCGGTTCTGCGGGTGTTCCCCCAGCGCCGGCATCCGCCCCAGCGTCTCGTGCCGCGCGTCCCGCTCGGGGATGCGGCCGATCACCTGCAGCGCGATTCCGTCCTTGTCGGCCAGCGTCAGGTTCTGCGCCGGCGCGATGTACAACTCGCCCGCCGCGATCGCCTCGGCCACCGACCGCGCCCGCATCAGCCGCAACGCCGCGGTCATCGAGGTGTCGGCACCGTCGAGCATCGTCCAGGACAGGGCCGCGACGTGACCGGGCGGGGTGACCGAGCCCAGCTCATAGACATCCCCCGGCAGCACCGGCCCGGCCTGCGACCATTGCAGCGTGACGGTGACCGGAGGGGCATCCTTCACCGTGATGATCGACCGCCGCTCCTCGAACGGCACCCAGCCCCCGGCCACGGCATATTCGCCCGGGTTCGCCGGGTTCAGCCGCTCCAGCACCAGGTCCTGGTCGTCCACATAGGCCGTGGTCAGGCCCCAGCCCAGCGCTTCGGACCGCCCCACCAGCACCAGCGGAATCCCCGGAATCGTGCCGCCGATCACCCCGCCGCCAGGAAACTCAAGCCGCGCCAGATACCAGAGCGACGGCGCGGTGAAGCCCAGGTGCGGGTCGTTGGCCAGAAGCGACCCCCGCGCCGCCGAGCGCTCGGGCATCGCCGCCCAGGCGTTGGAGGCGCCGGCGAAGGGCAGGCCGCGGACCGGCGACAGGGGATCGTCGGCCAGCCGCAGCCGCGGCTGCCCCGGGCGCGTGCCGGGGACCAGCGTGCCATAGGGGGGCAGCGCGGTAATGCCCTGACCGGGATCGTCGGGCAGGATGTCGCGCAACTGATCGGGCGACACCGCCAGCGACACCTGCGCCCGCAGCACCTCGGCTTCCAGATGCGACGACAGCTGCAGCGCCATCAGCTTGACGATGGCAATGGAATCCGCCGGCTGCCAGGCCGCGATCTCGCCCGAGAACAGGAAGAACTCCGGCCCCCCCCGGCCCAGCGCGCGCGCGTTGACCTGCCCGATCCAGGCGTTCACGCCCCGCGAATAGGCATCAAGCGCCGCCGTCGTTTCCGCGTCCTGCGCCTCGGCCGACGACAGCGCCAGCGTATAGAGATCAAGCCGCCGCAACAGCTCGTCGATCTTCAGTGTACGTTCCCCAAAAATCTCCGACAGCCGGCCCTGCGCCGTGCGCCGCAGCATGGTCATCTGCCACAGCCGGTCCTGCGCATGGACATAGCCCAGGGCGTAGAACACGTCCGCGTCGGTGGTTCCGAAGATGTGCGGCACGTTGGCGTTGTTGCGCACGATCTCGACCGGCGCGCTGATCCCGGGCACCTCGACGGTCTCGGAATAGTCCGGGATCGAGCGGGTGAGGATGTAATACAGGACGATGACCGTCAGCAGCGCCAGCGCCGACAGGGCCAGAAAGATGCGGATCAGCCAGGTGAAGACAGCGAACATGGGCGGGGACGGCGGCCTTGACGCTCGGGACGCAACCGATACCTAGTCGATGCCTCGGACAGGGGCAATTCTCGGGGGGCCGGCTATGGCGAAACTGGCATTTCTGGGCCTGGGCGTCATGGGTGGGCCGATGGCAGGGCATCTCAAGGCCAAGGGTCACGAGGTCACGGTCTACAACCGCACGCAGGTACGCGCCGAGGCCTGGGTCGCGCGTCACGGCGGCCGTGCCGTCCCGACCCCGCGCGAGGCCGCGCTCGGCCAGCATTTCGTGCTTGCCTGCGTCGGTAACGACGACGACCTGCGCGCGGTCTGCCTCGGCCCGGACGGCGCCTTCGCCGGGATGGACCCGGGCGCGGTCTTTGTCGACCACACCACCGTGTCCGCCAGCGTGACGCGCGAGTTGCAGGGCCTCGCGACGGCCCGCGGGCTCGGCTTCGTCGATGCCCCGGTCTCGGGGGGGCAGGCGGGGGCCGAGAACGGGCAGCTTTCAATCATGTGCGGCGGCGCCGAATCCGACTATGCCGCAGCGGAGCCGGTGATGGCCGCCTACGCCCGCGTCTGCCGCCGCCTCGGTGGGCCGGGGTCGGGCCAGATCGCCAAGATGATGAACCAGATCTGCATCGCCGGCCTCGTCCAGGGCCTCGCCGAGGCGCTGGCCTTCGGCCAGAAGTCCGGCATGGACGGCGCGGCAGTTGTCGAAGTCATCAGCCAGGGCGCCGCCGGCTCCTGGCAGATGGTGAACCGCCACAAGACGATGCTGGAGGACCGCTTCGACTTCGGCTTCGCCGCCGACTGGATGCGCAAGGACCTCGGCATCTGCCTCGCCGCCGCCCGCGAGGTGGGGGCGACGCTCCCGGTGACCGCGCTCGTCGACCAGTTCTACGGCGAGGTGCAGGCGATGGGCGGCGGAAGGTGGGACACCTCCTCGCTGATCAAGCGTCTGACGCGATAGGGCGCGTGCTTGCACGCACCGCGTCGCGGCGCGCGACGGCCGGCCTCACGGGATGATCCGGGTATACTTCACGCCCCCGATCGTCGCCCCGGCGATCAGCCCCGACTGGCCGTAGACGACGGCGATGACCGGGTCGATCTCGGTTGTCTCCTTGCCGACCGAGGCGCCCTCGTCGGGGGTGGCATAGCGGATGTCGGCGGTTGCGGCCCAGCCGGGCGAGCGGCGGAACTCGCCCAGCGCGGCCTCGGTCATGAAGAACAGCGCATGCGCATACTGCTGCGCCCCGATCTGCAAGCCGAAGGTCGCCCGCGCGGCTGAGTAGTAGTCCACTGTCACCCCGCCGATGCGCAGCGCGCCGCGCCCGAAACTGCCGCCGAAGCCGAAGCCGGCCTCGGTCACCAGCGGCATGAACAGGATGCCGGAACTGCGCGAGGCGAGGTCCCGGGTGCCGGGATAGTGGGTGAACAGGAAGTCGCGCGCGGCATCGACGCGCCCGTCGATGCGCGGGCCGCCTTCGCTGCCGACGCCGTTCGCGCAGGCCGACAGGGCGGCCGCCGCGCCGGTCAACAACAAGCCTCGCCGATGGATCATCTGTGCCCTCCGATGCCTCGATCTGGGGTCTGTTGCCCCTTGGGACGCAAGATAGCGGATGCCGGGGTCGCTGTCACCCGCCTTGGCAGCACTTCGGCGGCGATCAGCCAAACCCGGCGCCGCGGTGCCGGCCTGTCGTGACGGAAACCCGACGGATGCCCGACCGAAGCCCGACCGAAGCCCGACCGAAGCCCGACAAGAGGCGGCAACCGGGGAACGGTGTTATCAAGCCCTGTCAGAGGCTTGCCATCAAGTCTTCAGAAGCCGCGCCAGCTCTGGCGCGAAATAGGTCAACACCCCGTCACAGCCCGCGCGGCGGAACGACAAGAGGCTCTCCAGCATGGCTTTTTCGCCGTCGATCCAGCCGTTTGCCGCCGCCGCCCGGATCATCGCGTATTCGCCCGAGACCTGGTAGGCATAGGTCGGCGCGCCGAAGGCGTCCTTCACCGCGCGGCAGATGTCGAGATAGGGCATCCCCGGCTTGACCATCACCATGTCCGCCCCCTCGGCCAGGTCGCGCGCCACAAGCCTTAGGGCCTCGTCCCGGTTGCCGGGGTTCATCTGGTAGGTCTTCTTGTCCCCGACCAGCCGCTCCGCCGCCCCCACCGCCTCGCGGAACGGCCCGTAGAAGGCGCTGGCGTATTTCGCCGCATAGGACAGGATCGCCACATCCGGGAACCCCGCCGCCTCCAGCGCCTGTCGCATCGCGCCCACACGCCCGTCCATCATGTCCGACGGCCCCAGGATGTCGGCCCCCGCCTCGGCCTGGGCGAGGCTCATCTTCACCAGCGCCTCGACGGTCTCGTCGTTCAGGATCACCCCGTCGCGCACCAGCCCGTCGTGGCCGTTGGCGTTGTACGGATCGAGCGCCACGTCGGTCATCACCGCGATCTGCGGCACTGCCGTCTTGATCGCCCGGATCGCCCGGTTGGCGAGGTTGTCCGGGTTCCACGCTTCCTCGCAACCCTCTGTCCGCAATGCGGAATCGGTGTAGGGGAAAAGGCACACCGCCGGGATGCCGAGCCCCGCCGCTTCCTCGGCCGCAGCCACGATCCGGTCCACCGACCGCCGCATCACGCCGGGCATCGAGGAGACCGGCTCCTCGACGTTCACGCCCTCGCGCACGAACAGCGGCCAGATCAGGTCGTCCACCGAAAGGCGGTGCTCCTGCGCCAGCCGGCGCAGCGCGTCGCTGCGGCGCAGGCGGCGGAAGCGGGTGGCGGGAAACGGGCCTTGGGCGGGCGTCATCGGCGGTCTCTCCCCGAGGGCTTGCGCATCAGATGCTTGCCTGCCATGCAAAGGCGCGCGCCTCAAGGCCGCAAGTGCGGCACGTGGGGGAGGCCGGGGATCGCGGTGGAATGGTATGACACCGTCTTCGAGCTGATCGACGCCCGGTCCTTCTCCAATCTCTGGTTCTGGATCGTGCTGGCCGTTCTGTGGTCCTCGGTCAGCCATTGGGTGCTGGGCGTTCCTTATGACATGATCTCGCGCGGGCGCCGCCAGGGCGGGCAGGCGCAGGCGGATGTCGAGACACTGGTCGCCATCAACGCCCGGCGGCTTCTGTACATCGGACGGGTGGCGGGCCTGCTTCTGGTCGCGATCTGCGCCTTTCTGGTGACGACGCTCGCGGTGCTGGGCTTCCTCTATCGGGTGGAACTCGCTCAGGCCTTTTTCCTTTTGACCTTTCCCATGGTTTTCGTCGCTCTGGTCAGCCTGCACACGACCCGTCGCTACGAGATCGAGCTGCCCGAGGGCGAGGCGCTGTACCGGCTCCTGTTCCGCCACCGCATCGCGGTGCAGGGGATCGGGATGCTGGCGATATTCGTGACCGCGCTCTGGGGCATGTGGCACAATCTCTACGTCCCCGTGCTGCAATAGGCTCTTGCCGCCGGCACCGCCGGGGGGCAGGAAGCGCCGCCATGACCACGTCCCGCATCCTGATCGGCGGCGCTCCCGAAGGCTTCGACGCCCGGCTTCTGGCCCGCGAGGCGGCGGCCGGGCCGGTGATCCACATCGCGCGCGACGACAAGCGGCTGGCGGCGATGCGCGGGGCGCTGGCCTTCATGGCGCCGGACCTGGCCGTGCTGGACCTGCCCGCCTGGGACTGCCTGCCCTATGACCGCGTGTCGCCGAACCCGGACATTTCCGCACGGCGGATGGCGACTCTGGCGGCCCTGGCCCACGGTCTGCCCGGACGCTTCGTCCTGCTCACCACGCTCAATGCCGCCACCCAGTGCCTGCCGGCGCCGCGGACCGTTGCCGCCACCAGCTTCGCCGCCAGCCTGGGCGACCGCGTGCCGGAGGGGCGGCTGCGCGAGTTTCTCTCGCGCATGGGCTTTGTCCCGGCCGCCACGGTGGCCGAACCCGGCGACTTCGCGATCCGCGGCGGCATCGTCGACATCTATGGGCCCGGTGCCACTGGCCCGATCCGGCTCGACTTCTTCGGCGACACGCTGGACGGCATCCGCCGCTTCGATGCCGCGACCCAGCGCACCACCGAGAAACTCGCCTCGGTCGATTTCGCCCCGGTGTCCGAGGTCATGCTGGACCCCGCCTCGATCACCCGATTCCGCCAGGCGTACCGGCTGGAGTTCGGCGCAGGCGGCTCGGGCGATCCGCTTTACGAGGCGGTCAGCGCCGGGCGCAAGCATCAGGGCTACGAGCATTGGCTGCCTTTCTTCCACGACGACCTCGCCACGGTCTTCGACTACCTGCCCGGGGCCGCCGTGATGCTCGACCACGGTATCCCCGCCCGCCGCACCGCCCGCTGGCAGGCGGTGCAGGACGCCTATGGCAACCGCGTCGAGGCGATGGCGTCGCGGGGCAGGATCGATTCGGTCTACAAGCCCTGCCCGCCGCAGCTTCTGTATCTCGACGACGCGGCCTGGGAGGCCGCGACCGCGTCCCGCCGCATGATCCAGTTCTCGCCACTGCCGCAGCCGCCTGGCCCCGGCATCCTTGACGCCGGGGGTCGGGCCGGACGTAGCTTCGCGCCAGAAAGACAGCGTGAGGATGTGAACCTTTTCAATGCTCTGGCGGATCATCTTCAGAGTCTGTCCAAAGACGCAAGGGTCATTCTCGCCTCCTGGTCCGAAGGCGCCCGCGAGCGGCTGTCCGGCATCCTGACCGACCATGGCGTCCATGGCGCCCGACCCATTCGCGACATCCGCGACGCGCCGGAGGGCAGTGGCGGCCTGTTCCTCGCGCTCTGGTCGCTGGAGGCCGGGTTCACCGCCCCCGGCCTCGCGGTCATCTCCGAACAGGACGTCCTCGGCGAACGCCTGATTTCCCGTCCGCGGAAGCGCAAGGCCGAGAACTTCCTGCGCGACCTCGACACGATCCAGCCCGGCGACCTCGTCGTGCATGTCGAGCACGGGCTCGGCCGCTACCGCGGGCTGGAGACGATCACCGCGCTGGGCGCGCCGCACGAGTGCCTGGCGCTGGAATACGCGGAGACCGCGAAGCTGTACCTGCCCGTCGAGAACCTCGATCTGCTGTCGCGCTACGGGCAGGAGGAGGGCGAGTTGGACCGCCTGGGCGGCGGAGCCTGGCAGGCGAAAAAGGCACGGCTCAAGCAACGCATCCGCGACATCGCCGACCGGCTGATGAAAATCGCCGCCGAACGCGCCACCCGCAAGGCGCCGGTCTTCGACACACCGCACGGCGCCTGGGAGGAATTCGCCGCGCGCTTCCCCTGGCAGGAGACGGACGACCAGCTCTCGGCCATCGCCGATGTCATGGCCGACCTGGAAAAGGGCGCGCCGATGGACCGACTGATCGTCGGCGACGTCGGCTTTGGCAAGACCGAGGTGGCGATGCGCGCGGCCTTCGCCGCGGCACTCTCCGGACGGCAGGTCGCCGTGGTCTGCCCCACCACGCTGCTGGCCCGGCAGCACTATCGCACCTTCGCCGACCGCTTCCGCGGCTTTCCGATCACCGTGCGTCCGCTGTCGCGCTTTGTCGGCGCGAAGGAGGCGGCCGCGACGCGCGCGGGCCTTGCCGACGGGTCCGTGGACATCTGCATCGGCACCCATGCGCTCCTGGCCAAGGGCATCGCCTTCGGGGAGCTCGGCCTCCTGGTCATCGACGAGGAGCAGCACTTCGGCGTCGCCCACAAAGAGCGGTTGAAGGAGATGCGGGCCGAGGTGCATGTGCTGACGCTCTCGGCCACGCCGATCCCGCGGACGTTGCAGCTTAGCCTCACCGGTGTGCGCGACCTCTCCATCATCGCCACCCCGCCGGTGGACCGCCTGGCCATCCGCAGCTACGTCAGCGAGTTCGACACGATCACGGTCCGCGAAGCGCTGATGCGCGAACGCGCGCGCGGCGGGCAGTCCTTTTTCGTCGTCCCGCGCATCGTCGACCTGCCGGAGATCGAGGAGTTCCTGCGCCGCGAGGTGCCCGAAGTGTCCTTCATCGTCGCCCACGGGCAACTGGCTGCGGGCGATCTCGACCAGCGGATGAACGATTTCTACGACGGCAAGGGCGAGGTCCTGCTGGCCACCACGATCATCGAATCGGGCCTCGACATCCCGACCGCCAACACCATGGTGATCCACCGCGCCGACATGTTCGGGCTGGCGCAGCTCTATCAGTTGCGCGGCCGGGTCGGCCGGTCCAAGGCCCGCGCCTTCTGCTACCTGACCACGCGGCCGCGCACGCCGCTCACGCCGCAGGCGGAGCGGCGGCTGAAGACGTTGGCCTCGCTCGACACGCTGGGCGCCGGCTTCAACCTCGCCTCGCACGACCTCGACGCGCGCGGCGCTGGAAACCTGCTTGGCGAGGAACAGTCCGGGCACATCCGCGAGGTTGGCTACGAGCTGTACCAGCAGATGCTGGAGGAGACGATCGCCCGACTGCGCGCCGGCCAGACCGCCGAGGGGGCCGAGGCCGAAGACGCCTGGGCCCCGGTGCTCAACCTCGGCGTGCCGGTGCTGATCCCGGAGGTCTATGTCCCCGACCTCGATCTGCGCCTCGGCCTGTACCGGCGCCTGACCGGCCTTGCGACCAAGGTGGAGCTGGAAGGCTTCGCCGCCGAGCTGATCGACCGCTTCGGCAAGCTGCCGCGGGAGGTCAACACGCTGCTGCTCGTCATGCGGATCAAGGCGATGTGCCGGCGCGCGGGGATCGCCCGGCTGGACGCAGGACCGAAGGGCGCGACGGTGCAGTTCCACCAGAACATCTTCGCCGACCCGCCGGCGCTGATCCGCTGGATCGGGGCGCAGGGGCAGGGGGTGCGCGTCACCGGCCCGAAGCTCGTCTTCGCGGCGGATTGGCGGACCGAGGCCGACCGCATCAAGGGCGCCTTCGCCATCGCCCGCGACCTTGCGGCGCTGCTCAGGCCTGGCGCGCCCACGGAAGCGTGACCAGCGCCGCCGCGAGGCCCACCGCGATCCCGGCGGCCAGCGGACCGGGGGTGCCGTCGAAGGCCAGCCCCAGGGCCGAGGCGATCGCCGCCGCTGCCACCGTCGGCAGCGCCAGCACCACCGAGGACGCCAGCCCGGCGATATGGCCCAATGGCTCCAGCGTGATCGCATTCAGGTTACCGATGGTCAGCGAGGCCATGGCGAACACCGTGACCGCCCAGAGGAAGAATCCCCCGAAGCGCAGGTTCTCCGGCAACAGGTCGCCCAGCGTCACCGCCGCCATGACCGTGCTGGCGGCGCAGACAGCGATCAGCGTGGCGCGCACCAGACGGTACATGCCGAGCCGCCGCACCAGAAGCGCGTTGGTCAGGCTCGCCCCGGCCGAGACCAGCGCGATCCCGGCGAACCAGGCCGGAAATGTTTCGGCCTTGCCGAAGGCAGCGAATACCGGCTGGACCGAGGACAGCGTGCCGAACAACGCGCCGAAGACCATCGACTGCACGAAGACCGAGGCCAGCACCCGCCGGCTGCCGAGCACCTCCCGCACCCCTTCTCACAGCGGACCGGCGCGCAGCGGACGGCGGGAGGCGGGTGGCAGGGTCTCGGGCTGCACGGCCCAGAACCAGGTGCCGATCACCGCGGCAAAGGCCAGGAAGGCCCAGAAGATCGCGCGCCAGTCGGCCAGATGCAGGATCGCCTGCCCAACCGCAGGGGCGGCGGCCGGGACGATCATGAAGACCATCATGGCAAAGGACACCACCTGCGCCATCCGCGGCCCGGCATAGAGATCACGCACCAGCGCCATGGAGGCCACCCGCGGCCCGGCAGCGCCGAAGCCCTGCAGGACCCGGGCCAGCAGCAGAACTTCCATCGACGGCGCGAAGGCCGCAAGGACCGCGCCCGCCGCGAAGATCGCCAGCCCGCCCAGGATCGTCGCCCGCCGGCCGATGGCGTCCGAAAGCGGGCCCGCAAAAAACGTGCCCAACCCCATGCCGAGCACGAAGGACGACAGCACCAGCGATGCCGCGTTGGGCGCCCCGGGCGACAGGTCCGCGGCAATCGCCGGCATCGCCGGCAGCATCGCGTCGATGGCAAAGGCGATGGTGGCAAAGAGCGAAGCCATCAGCGCGATGAAGGCCGGACGCGGGGCGGCGGTGGCGGGAAGGGTAGCGAAGGTCACGGCGCGGCCTTCGCCAGTCCCGCGATCTCGTCGATCACGCCCTGCCACATCGCCACGGGTTGCGCGCCGGAGACCACATAGCGGCTATCGATCAGAAAGGTTGGGACCGCCTGGACCCCCTTGGCCCGCGCGTCGGCATCGCGGGCGGCGACCTCTTCGGCATCGGCGTCCGAGGCGAGCAGCCGGGCCACGGCAGCGCGGTCCATCCCGGCCTCTGCCGCGACATCGGCCAGAACCGCCGGGTCTCCGATGTCCCGTCCGTCGCGGAAATAGGCGCGGAAAAGGGCAGCGACCACCGGGGTCTGGCGCCGCTCGATCCCGGCCCAGTGGATCAGCCGGTGTGCATCGAGCGTCTGCGGGCTGCGCGTGGCGCGGGCAAGGTCGATCTCCAGCCCCGCCGCCGTGGCCATCGCCTCGACACGCGCCTCGGCCGCGGCCAGCCGTTCGGCGCCGCCGAACTTCGCGAGCAGGTACTCTCGCCGGTCGGTTCCGGCGGCCGGCATATCGGGGTTCAGCCGGAACGGATGCCATTCGACGACGAAAGGATGGTCCGGACGGCTTTCCAGCGCCCGGTCGAGGTTAGCCTTGCCGATCATGCACCAGGGGCAGACCGGGTCGGAAAAGATGTCGAGGCGGACCATGCGGCCGCTTACCATGCGGTCCCGGACTCGGCCAGCCGACCCCGGCGACGGCGACGTTGCGCCCCGGCTTCAGGGACGCCCGGCCAGCAGGAGCGCGGCCACCGCGCGCCGGTCGATGGGCCGTGTCAGAAGGTGCGCTGCACCGTCCGCGCGCCGGAGGAGATGTCCTCACCCACGCCGGCGATCGTGTTGCAGCCAGCCAGCGCCAGCGCCGCCGCCAGAATCCATCTGCGCATGCCGGTCCTCATTCCTGAACCCACCAGACATCGGGTTGGAACCCGATCCAGTCGCCATAGATCGGCAATCGCTCGGGGAACTTCAATGCCGCACGATGCGCGATCCTTGCCTTTTCCGCATACCAGATCGGGATCACGTAGCGCCCCGAGGTCAGCACCCGGTCGAGCGCCCGCACCGCCGCCTCGAACGCAGCCGGGTCGGTGGTGGACAGCAGCGTCGCGATCATCGCCTCGGCTGCGGGCGAAGCCATGCCCATCCAGTTGCGCGTGCCGGGTTCGGTCACGCCACCCGAACCCCAGTAGAGCGTCTGTTCGTTGCCGGGGCTGAGCGACAGCGAGCGGACGTAATGCGTCATGTCGAAGTCGTAGGCGTTGGTGCGTTCGTTGTACTGCGCGCTGTCGACCGTGGCGATGCGGACCTCCATCCCCAGCCGTTTCAGTGCCTCGATGTAGATGTTGGCCACCGCGATCATGTCGTCCTGACCGTTCTGCAGCAGGATCTCGAACGCGAAGGGCTCGCCTGCGACGTTCTTCAGCACGCCCTCCTGCAAGGTCCATCCGGCCTCCTCCAACAGCGCGGTCGCCGCGCGGATGCCCTTGCGGTTGGTCTCGTCCGCCGCCACCGGCAAGGCGTAACCTTCAATGCTGCCGGGCAGCAGATCGGCGCGGAACGGCTCCAAAAGGGCCAGCTCCGCTCCCTCCGCAGCACTTCCCGGCGTCATGCCGAGGGTCGAGTTGCAGAAGTAGGAACAGATGCGCGGTTGCTGGCCGCCGGTCACGGTGCGGTTGATCTGCTCGAAGTTGAAGGCCTCGATCATCGCCTGCCGCACCCGCCAGTCGGCAAACAGCGGCCGGCGCGTGTTCATCACCAGGCCCTCGATCCCTGAAGGCCGCTGGTGCGGTATCTCCGACCTCACCACCTCGCCCGAGGCCACCGCCGGGAAGTCGTAGGCGGTGTCCCACTTCGCCGCGTTGCCTTCGCGAAAGGTCGTGACCTCGCCGGCCTTGAACGCCTCGAACACCACGCCGCCGTCGCCGAAATAGTCGTAGCGCACGACGTCGAAGTTGTGCAGGCCGCGGTTGAACGGCAGTTCCGCCCCCCACCAGTCAGCGTTCTTGCGGTAGACGATGAACCTGCCGGGCTCGAAACCGTCAACGACATAGGGTCCGGAACCGATGGGTGCTTCGAGCGAGGACTCGTCGAAGACCTTCCCCTCCCACTGCGCGCGCTTCAGGATCGGGCGCAGGCCGAGGATCAGCGGCAGTTCGCGGTCCACGGCATTGAACGTGAACCGCACCCCGCGCGCGCCCACCTTCTCGGCCCTGGCGATCTTCTTCCAGGCGGTGTGGTAGCGCGGCGACCCCAGCGTCCCGAGCACCTCCATCGACCAAAGCACGTCATCGACTGTCACCGGCGTGCCGTCCGAGAAGGTCGCGCCCTCGCGCAGCGTGAATTCCACGAAAGTCCGCTCGGCATCGGTCTCGACCGATTCGGCCAGAAGGCCGTACAGCGCGAAGGGCTCGTCGTAGGACCGCCCCAGAAGTGTCTCCACCGTCAGCGCCGACAGACCCGCGGGCGCGCGTCCCTTCACGATGAAGGGGTTGAGCGAATCGAAGCTGCCCGATTCGCCGAACCGGATCTCTCCGCCCTTGGGCGCGTCCGGGTTGGCGTAGGGCAGGGACACAAAATCCGGTGGCAATGCGGGGTCGCCATACATAGCTATGCCGTGCGCCGTCTCCGCCGCCGCCCCTCCGGCCAACGCCACCCAAAGGACCAGCGCCCGCGCAGCCCAATCGAGGGTTGCATTCACCTGTGTCATCCCTGCCTCACTCCTGTTGCCGACCCGGCCGCACGCCGCCAGCCTAGGCCCGAAGCCCAGCCATTTCAAACTTTTGGCTTGGCCCTGCGCAACAAGGCGCGTATAAAGATGGCACTGCTCGATAGGTTTCTTGCCTGTATGAAACCTGCCTCAATGACTTGACGCCGGCCTCTGGCCGGCGTTTTTTTCTGCGTTGCGGCCGTTTCCCTCGCAGCTGCGGCATGGCAGGCTCCCGGCGACAGACGGAGGGGGACCATGCTTCACGAAAAACGCGCCATCGTCACCGGATCGACCTCCGGCATCGGCCTCGGCATCGCCGAGGCCCTGGCATCGCAGGGCGCCGAGGTCGTCCTGAACAGTTTCACCGACACCGAAGCCGACCATGCGCTGGCCGCCAGCCTCTCCGCCCGGCACGGCGTGCCAGTGCGCTACATTCAGGCCGACATGGGGATGGGCGCGGAGTGTCGCGCGCTTGTCGCGCAGGCCGGCGGCTGCGACATCCTCGTCAACAACGCCGGCATCCAGTTCGTCAGCCCGATCGAGGACTTCCCGCCCGAGAAATGGAACGCGATCCTCGCGATCAACCTGTCCTCCGCCTTCCACACCACCGCCGCGGCCCTGCCGGGGATGAAGGCGAAGGGCTGGGGCCGCGTGGTCAACATCGCCTCGGCCCACGGCCTGACCGCCTCGCCCTACAAGTCCGCCTACATCGCCGCCAAGCACGGGCTCGTCGGCCTGTCGAAGACGGTGGCGCTGGAGACGGCGGGGCAGGGGATCACCTGCAACGCGATCTGCCCCGGATATGTCCTGACGCCGCTCGTGGAGGCGCAGATTCCCGACCAGATGAAGGTCCACGGCATGGACCGCGAGACGGTGATCCGCGACGTGATGCTGCTGCGCCAGCCCTCGCGCCAGTTCGCCACGGTGGACCAGATCGGGGGCACGGTCGCTTTCCTCTGCTCGCCCGCGGCCGATCAGGTGACGGGCACCACGATCAGCGTGGACGGCGGCTGGACCGCGCTCTGACGGCCGGCGCCGCGCCCCTGGCGCAACGCCCTACTTCCCTTGGACCGCCGTCTGCACCTGGTCCCGGCTTGCCGGATATACGAGGCCGGCCGAGACGATCAGCTTCACCACCTCGTCGGTCTTGAGGTCCAGCAGGATGATCTCCTTTTCCGGCACGAAGACGAGAAATCCCGATGTCAAAGGCGTCAGCCCCACGAACACCGCCACCATGCCTTCGGGCGATGGCAGCTTGGCCGCGATCTCGCCCTTGGGGCGGGTCGCGACCATCCCCACCGCCCAGTAGCCGGCGCGCGGGAACTCGATCAGGCAGGTGCGGTCGAAGCTGCGCTCGTTGTTGGCAAAAAAGGTTTCGGTGATCTGCTTGAACCCGGAGTAGACCGAGCGGACCAGCGGCACGCGGGAGACAAAGTTTTCCGCCCGCCGCATTACCGTCCGGCCGATCAGCCCCCGTGCCAGCCAGCCGACCAGCGTGGTGACCATCAGGAAGGCCAGCACCCCCATGCCGCGGACCGGGAAATTCGCCTCCGGCCCGAACCAGCGCTGCATCAGCGCCTCGGGCTGATAGGCGGCCGGGATCAGCGGCAGGATCCAGCCGTCAATCCAGCCGATCACCGCCCAGACAACATAGATGGTCAGCCCCACCGGCAGGACGACGACGAGCCCGGTCAGGAACGCGCCGCGAAGGCTCGCGAACATGGATCGACGAGGGTGGGGGACGGGGTCGGTCATGCGGCTCCGGCGGGCATCGGCGCGAACTTAAGGATGGCAGGGCCGGTTCACAATGCCGGCCGTGACGGCAGGCGCCGCAAGGCGGCGATCTCGTCCGCGATGGCGGCGCCCAGCCGGGCGTTCGCCCGCACCAGCGCCATGTTGGCGACGAGCGACCGCCCGGCGGTGGCGCGGAACACCGCGTCGAGCAGAAACGGCGTCACCATCTTGCCCGCGATGCCCTGCGCCGCGGCCTCGGCCAGCGCGGCCTCGATGACCGGCGCGATCTCCTCGCGCGCAATCTCGTCCGCGGCGGGGATCGGGTTCGCGACCAGCTGCCCTCCCGGCAGCCCCAGCCGCCCGCGCATCACATGCGCCGCGGCGATCCCGGCGGGGCTGTCCATCCGCAGCGGCGCCGCCAGCCCCGAGGACCGGCTCCAGAAGGCCGGAACCTCGTCCTGCCCATAGGCGATGACCGGCACCCCAAGGGTCTCCAGCACCTCCAGCGTCTTTGGCAGGTCGAGAATCGCCTTGGCCCCGGCGGCGACCACGGTGACCGCCGTGGCCGACAGCTCGCGCAGGTCGGCGGAAATGTCGAAGCTCGCCTCCGCCCCCCGATGCACCCCGCCGATGCCGCCGGTGGCAAAGACCTCGATCCCGGCCAGCCGGGCGCAGATCATCGTGGCGGCGACCGTCGTCGCCCCGGTGCGGCCCTGCGCCAGGCAGGCCGCCAGATCGGCGCGCGACAGCTTCATCGCGTCCGGCGACCGCCCCAGTGCCGCCAGCGCCGCGTCGTCCAGCCCGATGCGGATCGCGCCGCCGATCACGGCGACGGTCGCCGGGATGGCGCCGCCGGCCCGCACCTCGGCCTCCACCGCGCGCGCCGTCTCCACGTTCTGCGGCCAGGGCATGCCATGGGTGATGATGGTCGATTCCAGCGCCACCACCGGCTGGCCGTCGCGCAGGGCGGCGGCGACTTCGGGCAGGATGTCCAACGGCAGGGTCATGATCCGATCTCTCCCGACACATAGTCCGCCGCCGCCCGGATCGCGGCGGCCAGCGCGGCGGCCCGGTCTGCGCCCCGCGCCTCGGCCACGAGATGCGCGGCCATGAACGTGTCGCCCGCCCCGGTCACCCGCGCGACCAGCACCTGCGGTGGTTGCGCCGTCACCACGTCCGCTCCGGCCATGCCATCCGCCGCCGCCCGACCGCCGTCCGTGACCAGCACCCGGCGCGCACCCCGCGCGACCAACCCGGCGGCCGCCGCTGCCGCATCGGAGAAATCCGCCTTGGCCAACAGCGCCGCCTCCTCGCGGTTGAGGTACAGCGTCGCCCGGGGATGCGACAGCAGCGGGCGCAGCCGTTCCGCCTTGCCGGGCGAGGCCGGCGCTACCCGCAGGTCGGCCGCGGCGAAAAGGGCCGAGGCGGCGATCTCGGCCAGCAGCGCCTCGGTCAGGTTGCCGTCGAGCGCGACCGTCCCCGCGAACGGCGCTTCGGCCGTGCCCAGTCGCCCGTCGGCCAGAGGCGCCAGCACCTTGGCGCCGGCCGCCTCCAGCGAATGTGCATCGGCCACGGCGGCGATCAGCCCGTTGGCCCCCTCGATCGCCATGTAGCGGTCGGTCGGCAGGTCGTCGGAGCGGTAGGCGAAGGCCGTCTCCAGCCCCAGCCGGGTGCAGGCGGCGACCAGCTCCTCGCCCTCCGCATCGCGGCCGATGGCGGTCAGGATCGCGGGTCGCAGGCCCATGCGGGCCAGCGTCATCGCGATATTCATCGCCACGCCGCCGGGCAGCCGGGTGATCCGCCCCGGCACGTCCGAGCCCAACCGCAGCGCCGCCGGGGCGCGGCCAATGATGTCCCACAGGACGGAGCCGAGGCAAAGAAAGTCCGGGTGCGGCATGGCCTCTTGTCGCGTGGCGCCCAGGGGATCACAAGAGGGGCGGGGCAGGGGGCGCCGATGGCCTATCCGGGACTGCCGCACGGCACGCTCGACTTCCTCGCCGGCCTGTCCGCGCACAATGACAAGACATGGTTCGAGGCCAACCGCGCGGCCTACGAGCAGGACTGGGAGGCGGCGGGGCTCGACCTCGTGACCGTGCTGGTGCCGTTCGCGCAGGCTGCGGTGCCGCGGCTGACCGCAGTGCCGAAGGTCGGCGGCGCCCTGCGCCGCATCCACCGCGATACCCGCTTTTCGGCCGACAAGCGGCCCTATGAGCCGCAGATGCACATCGCGCTGACGCTGGCCGGCAGCGCTGCCCACACCGGCGTGCATCTGGTGGTGCAGCCCGACCGGCTCGCCTTCGGGGCAGGGGAGTGGATGCTGGCGCCGCCCGCGCTCGCCCGGTTCCGCGCGCGGGTGCAGGACGCCGCCGACCGCGCCGCGCTGTTTGCCGCCGCGGCAGAGGCCCAAGCCGCGGGCAGCCGCTGGGACGCTCCCGACCTCAAGCGCATGCCTGCCGGCTACGCTGCGACGGCCGACTGGGAGCACCTGCTGCGCCGCAAGTCGGTGATCCTGCGCGGCGAGATGCCTCTGCCGGACTGGCTGTTCTCGCCGCGGGCGGTTAGCGAACTGGAGCGGCTCGCCACCGCGCACCTGCCGCTGCTGGCCTGGCTCAGCGCGGGCTGAACAGGAGCTTGAGGTACTGCCGCAGCAGCAGGACCTGACCCACGATCATGTGCGGCTCGCCCAGCGCGCGGCTGAGCACCAGGCCACCCTCGACGACCGTGTTCATCATGTCCGCCAAAGCTGCCATCTCCACCGGCTCACGCGGCGGATAGGCGGCGGCGACCTCGTCCAGCAGCGCGCGAAGACGGACGCGCCAGGCCAAAACGGCGCTGCGGGTGGCCGACTTCACCCGGGCGTCGAACATGCGGTCCTGATAGGCGGCACTGGCGACGATGCAGCCGGGATAGCCGTTCGGCATGTCGGCGAACATCTCGGCATAGAGCCGCACCATGATCAGCAGCCGCTGCAGCGGGTCGTCCGACAGGTCGGCGGCCCGGCCCATCAGGTCCGTCATCAGCTGGCCCTCGAAAGCCGCGTGCCGTTCGACCAGCGCCAGCGCCAGCGCGTTCTTGTCCGGGAAGTGGTAGAAGAAGCCGGCGCGGCTGATCTCCACCGCCGCCGCGATCTCCTCGACCGAGGTGGCATCGAAGCCCTTGGCCACCACCGCCTCGTGGGCCACCGCGAGGATGCGCTCGCGCGTGGCGGGTCGGGACTGGCGGTCTCCGGCAATGTCGCGCATCACTTGACTCGCAGTCTGGTTGGTCCGGGACAGAACCGGGGAACGCTTTCTCTCGCCAATGCCAACGCACTGGACACAAAGGGCAAACCGGCCAAGCCGCGACTGTACCACGGGTCGACTGTCGCGGCGGGCCGATCCGCAGGATACCACCGCGCATTCCGAATGACGACCCCAGGAGAAACCTCATGACCCGTCTCGACCGTCTGATGTCCGCCACCGCCCCCTGGCCCGCCGATGCCGGGCTGGAAACCGTGATGATCTACCACGAGGGCCTCGACCTGCCGCAGTTTGCCTCCTTCATCCTGCTCGAACGCGAGGAAGGCCGCGCCGCACTTACGCGGTATTTCGACGGCTTTCTGGCCTATGCCCGCGAGACCGCGACCGGTTTCGTGCTCGACACCGCGACCTGGCGGGCGAACATGGGATGGGCGCCCGCGATGGATCTCGACGCCGCCGCGATCACCGAGGCCAACCACGCTGCGGTGGCCTTCGCCAAGACCTGGCGCGCGCCGCGCGAGACCGCCGATCTGCCGATCCTGATCAACGGCGTGATCGGCCCGGCGGGCGACGGCTACCGGATCGGCCATGCCATGACGGCAGCCGAGGCCGAGGCCCTGCACAGCGTCCAGGCCGCGGCACTGGCAGCGGCGGGCGTCGATATGCTGACCGCGATGACGATGAACTACGTCGCCGAGGCCGTCGGCATCGCCCGCGCCGCGCAGCGCGCCGGCCTGGAGCACGTCGTGTCCTTCACGGTGGAAACCGACGGGCGCCTGCCGTCGGGTCAGAGCCTGCAGGACGCGCTGGCAGAGACCGAGACCGCGACCGGGGGCAGCGCGCTATTCTACATGGTGAACTGCGCCCATCCGACGCACTTCCTGCCGGCACTCAGGGGTCCGATGGGTCACCGCATCGGCGGATTGCGCGCCAATGCCTCGCGCCAGAGCCACGCCGAACTGGATGCCGCGACCGCACTTGACGACGGCGACCCGGACGAATTCGGCGCGCTCCATGTCGAGGCTGCGCGGCTCCTGCCGGGGCTGCGCCTGATCGGCGGCTGCTGCGGGTCGGACCACCGGCACGTCGGCGCCGCCTGCCATCACCTGCACGCCCGGGCGGCGTGATCCAACCCCTCAAGGACTCTTCGGATGCTCTCCCGTTTCCGCCGCCGCCCGCGCCCGGCCGAAACCCCGGGCAACGACCACCTGCGCCGCCACATCGGCCTGCCGCTGCTGCTGCCGCCGCAGGGTCACCTGTTCCTCTGGCGCGACTACGAGGGCCGGCGGTGAGCCTTCACCTGCGCCCCGCGGTGCCGGACGATGCCCAGGACCTCGCCCGCCTGGTGAACCTCGCGGGCGAGGGCTTGCCGCTGCACCTCTGGGCTGCCATGGCGGGCCCGGGGGAAACCGGCTGGGACGTCGGCCGACAGCGGGCGCTGCGTGACGCGGGCGCCTTCACCTGGCGCAATGCGGTGCTGGCCGAGGCCGAGGGGGCCGTGGCCGGCGGGCTCGTCACCTATCGCCTCGCCCCCGACCCGCAGCCGCTCGACGGCCTGCCCGAGGCGTTCCAAAACCTCCAGGCGCTCGAAAACCTCGCGCCGGACAGCCAGTATATCAACGTGCTGGCGGTCTATCCCGCCTTTCGCAACCGGGGTATCGCCCGGGTGCTGCTGGCCGAGGCGGCCCGCCGCGGGGGCGGCGCCCCGTTGAGCCTGATCGTGGCCGACCGCAACCGCCCCGCGCTGTCGCTCTACACTGCCGAAGGCTTCGCCGAACGCGCCCGCCTGCCGCTGCGCCCGCCCGCGGGCTGGTCCAGCGACAGCGCACATTGGGTTCTGCTGACCCGTCTGGCAGGCGCGTGGCCGCGCGAACCCTACTCCGGCACCGCGAAAGTCAACGCCGCCCAGAGCGATTCCCAGACTGCGTCCTGCGCCGCCGCGGTCTCCGCATCGGGCTCGCGCAACACCACCGCATCGGCGAGGTAGCTATTGCCCGGCGCGACGGGGAGCAGCGCGATCCCCTCGGCATCGGTGCGCAGCAGCGTGACCGTCACGGTCCGGTCCGGCGCCTTGGCAAACAGTTCCACCTGCGTGTCGGCGCGCGGCCTGCCCTGGTAGAACACCTGCACCGGCAGGCCACCCGAGACATCGTCCGTGTAGGGGTTTTTCAGCGCCACGATCTCGGTCTCAAGGCCGAAGACCCGGTCCTGTCCGGCGCCCGCACCGACCGCGATCAGCGCCTTGGCGTGGCGGGTGTAGAATTCGCGGAAGCCGCCCTCGGGCAGCCCGCGCGCGGCATGACGCTCCAGCGCGCCGGGGAAATCCTTGTGCTGCACGAAGCGGGTGAAGACTGCGAAGTCCTCGTAGTTCACCACATCGCCCGAGGATTCGAAGATCGCGACATGCAGCCCCTCGCCCAAGTGCGGCATGTTCAGCGCCGGCACGTCGCCAAGCCGCCCGGCAACCGGCACAACCTGGTCGCCGAGCGTCAGGTCGAAGCGCGAGAACCGTTCCGGAATGAAGGGAAACTCCACGCCCGCGAACTTCTGTCCGTTGAAAAGCCCCGCAGTCACGGTAGCGTCCGGCGCGACGGCGTAGTCCTCCGGCTCGATCCAGTATTCGTGGCCGAAGGCGGGACCGGCGAGGCAAGCGACAAGGGCAAGGAGTACGCGCATGGGGATCATCCGGGCATGGGTCAGGGGAATCCTGCGGGCGCTCGCGGTGCTGTCAAGCCTCGGCGGCGCGGCGACCGCGCACGAAGTCGTGCCCGCCATCGCCGATCTGGAACTGAAAGGGGGGCGATTGACGCTGTCTGTCGCGATGGCGGCCGAGGCCTTCGTCGCCGGGGTGGACCTGACGGCGGTAAGCAATACCAACGAAGCGCCCGAGGCAGCCGACTACGACAGCCTGCGCGCACTGCCACCCGAGGACATGGAGGCGCGGTTCCGCGAATTCTGGCCGGAGATGGCGGCGCGGCTGTACCTGACCGCTGACAGTGCGCCGCTGGTGCCGGATCTGGACGGAATCGAGGTGCGGCCGGAGGACGACGTGAGCCTGCCGCGCCGGTCGGTGCTGCGCTTCTCCGCCGCGTTACCCGCCGGGGCTAAGACCGTCAGTGTCGGCTGGGATGCCGCCTTCGGCACCCTGGTCGTGCGCCAGCTGGGTGTGGACGCGCCCTATACCGGCTTTCTGGAAGCCGGGGCGGACAGCGGGCCGATTTCCGTCGGCGGCGGCGGCGAGGTCGGGCAGTTGCAGACCTTCGTCGACTATATCCCCGTGGGGTTCGACCACATCGTGCCCAAGGGGCTGGACCATATCCTGTTCGTGCTAGGCCTGTTCTTTTTCTCCACGCGCGCCGGGCCGCTCCTTTGGCAGGTCACCGCCTTCACCGTGGCCCATACGGTCACGCTGGCGCTGTCCTCGCTGGGCTACGTGCAGCTGCCGGGCAGCATCGTCGAGCCGCTGATCGCCGCCTCCATCGTCTTCGTGGCGGTGGAGAACGCGCTCGCGGGGGGTCGGCTGTCGCCCTGGCGGCCGGCGGTCGTCTTCGGCTTCGGCCTGCTGCACGGGCTCGGCTTCGCCGCCGTGCTGGGCGAATTCGGTCTGCCCGAGGGCGCCTTCCTGCCGGCGCTGATCGGCTTCAACATCGGCGTGGAGCTGGGCCAGCTGTTCGTGATCTCCTGTGCCTCGGTCCTGTTCTGGACCTGGGCGGCGCGGCAGGACTGGTATCGCCGCGCCGTGGCCGTCCCCGCCTCGCTGGCCATCGCCGCGGTGGGCGCGTTCTGGGTGGTGGAGCGGACGCTGCTCTGACGCCCCTTGCGCGCACTGGCCACTTCGCCTAAACGCGCGCCACTTCACAGGTCGGGACGGGTCCGCGGGGGAGACATCCCCAAGGATCCACCGGTTGCCCCGTGCTTGACACAGGGTGAAACCCCGGCTGCGGCGCAAACCGGAAAGGAAACAGGAATGGCGCTTCCCGATTTCAACATGCGTCAGCTTCTTGAAGCTGGCGTTCACTACGGCCACCAGACGCAACGCTGGAACCCGCGCATGGGCGAGTTCATCTACGGCGAGCGCAACGGCATCCACATCCTCGACCTGACGCAGACCGTCCCGATGCTGGACCAGGCGCTGAAGGTGATCCGCGACACCGTGGCCAAGGGCGGCCGCATCCTGTTCGTGGGCACCAAGCGGCAGGCGCAGAATGCGATCGCCGAGGCAGCGGAGAAATGCGCCCAGTACTACATGAACCACCGCTGGCTGGGCGGCACGCTGACCAACTGGAAGACGGTTTCGCAGTCGATCTCGCGGCTGAAGCAGATCGATGCGCTCCTGGCCGACGGCGCCGGGGGCCTGACCAAGAAGGAACGGCTTCACATCGAGCGCGAGCAATCCAAGCTGCAGGCATCTCTGGGCGGCATCCGCGAGATGGGCGGCGTGCCTGACCTGCTGTTCGTGATCGACGTGGGCAAGGAGAACCTCGCGGTCCTCGAGGCCAACAAGCTCGGCATCCCCGTGGTGGCGGTGGTGGACACCAACTGCTCGCCCAAGGGCATCACCCACCTGATCCCCGGCAATGACGACGCGGCCCGGGCCATCGCGCTCTACTGCGATCTGGTCTCGCGTGCGGCGCTCGACGGCATGTCGGCGCAGATGGGGGCCGCGGGCATCGACGTCGGCGCGCTCGACGCGGTGCCGCAGGAAGAGGCGGTCGGCTGAGCCCACCGGGTCACAGACCTGTCGTCCGGCGGGACCAGCCCCGCCGGACCTTCGATTTCCGAGGAGAGCAACGATGACCGCGATCACCGCGAGCATGGTGAAGGACCTGCGCGACCAGACCGGCGCCGGGATGATGGACGCCAAGAGGGCGCTGACCGAAGTCGGCGGCGACATGGAAGCCGCCATCGACTGGCTGCGCACCAAGGGCCTGGCCAAGGCGGCCAAGAAGGCCGGCCGCGTGGCGGCCGAGGGGCTGGTGGGCGTGGTCGTCCAGGGCGGCACGGGCGTGGCCGTCGAGGTCAACGCCGAGACCGATTTTGTGGCCAAGAACGCCGACTTCCAGGCGCTGGTGCGCGGGATCACCGCGGCGGCAGTGGGTGCTTCGGACGTCGAGGCGCTAAAGGCCGCGGCGATGGCCGGCGGCACCGTCGGATCCGCGCTGACCGCCGCCATCGCCACCATCGGCGAGAACATGACGCTGCGCCGGATGGCCAGGCTCTCCGGCGACACACTGGCCTCCTACGTCCACAACTCGGCGGGCGAGGGGCTGGGCCGGATCGGTGTTCTGGTGGCGGTCTCGGGCGCCGACACCGGCATCGCCCGTCAGTTCGCCATGCACATTGCCGCGACCAGCCCGCTGGCGCTGTCGGAGGCCGACCTCGACCCCGCCGTGGTGGAGCGCGAGCGCGCCGTGCAGACGCAGAAGGCGCTGGAAGAAAACGCGACGGCCGCCAAGCCCAAGCCCGAGGCGGTGCTGCACAACAACATTATTCCCGGCCGGATGAAGAAGTTCCTCGAGGAGAACACGCTGTTGGGCCAGAAGTTCGTGATGAACCCCGAGATCACTGTCGAACAGGCGGCCAGGGACGCCGGCGTTACCATCACCGGCTTTGTCCGCATGGCCGTCGGCGAGGGGATCGAGAAAGAGAAAGAGGACTTCGCGGCCGAGGTCGCGAAGCTCAACGCGCCCGTCTGAAGCGCCTGAAGACAGGCCCGCAACGGCCTGATCCGGAAATGAAATCGGGGCGGCGCTCGGGGAAAGCGCCGCCCCTTCTGCTCTCACCTGCAACCCTCGGGGAAAGGGCGCACGCGGTCTTGCGTCGAACTCCCGGCATCCAGCGCCTAGCGCCGCCGTCCGGGTCACCGTCCAGCCGGGGGAGCAATCCGGCCGGGCCCCGCCCGCCACCGAAATCACGGCGCGCAGCAGGACGCGTCCCCGGGGCTGAACCCCTCTGCGGGACGCCCTGAACCTCGCGCTTTCCGCCGCGTCAGGAAAGTGAGGGATTCCCTACCCGGCCCGGATCGCGCGCCAAGAGGTTCAGCAGCGTGGCTTTGGCCACCGCCTGCGCCGTGGTCTCCACCCCCAACGCGTCGCGCGCCAGCCGAAGGTGCTTTTCCACCGCCGCCGCGGACAGGCCGAGGATGGTGGCGATGTCCTGCGCGGTCTTGCCGTCGGCGGTCCAGGCCAGAGCCTCGGTCTGCCGCCCGGTCAGCGCCCGCTGCGCCACGCTGCGCGCCGGCAGGCTCAGAAGCTTGAGGTGCAGCACATGCGCCACCGCCTCGATGCTGGGCCGGTGCCGGGTCCAGCGGTCCTCGACATCGTCATGGCCCAGCCCGCGGTCCGCCGTCAGCCCCAGCGCCGCCCGGGTGCGGTCGCGCGCATCGGTGAACGACATGGAGATCCCCGCGACCACGCCCCGGTCGGTGTTCTGCCGCACCGCCATGGCCTCGTCCGACGTAAGCCGGCCGGCGGCGAGGTCCTCGGCCACCCAGGCCCAGGTCGTAGCCCCGGTATGCGTCGCCAGCCAGCGAAAGATCGGCGTGCGCGCGAAGAACCGGTCGCGGAAGTAGAACGCGGTGTAGTCGGGGTCGTGCGTGGTCAGGAACAGGATGTCGTCGAGGTCGCCGATCGACCGTTCCGTTCGAAACCGGGTCAGGCCGTAGGTGACCCGGGAAAAGCCCAGGCCGGTGAAATACCGGCAGGCCACCGCCCACGCCGGTTCGACCCCCTCGGCGACGGCGATCTCCGCCACGAGCTCCAGTTCGCGCTGTGCCATCCGACGCGTTCCCCGGTCTTGTGTTACGACCGCGGG
>JANOGU010000234.1:0-2309 GCA_031406135.1 Rhodobacterales bacterium | reverse complement strand
CAACGGCTACTACCTCCTGCAGGGCGGCGAGATCGCGACCGTGCTGAAGCACCACCTGCCCAACGACGGCGTCTTCGACGAGAAGCGCGTGTTCCATTCGGCCGAGGTCAACGGCCCGGTCCGCGTCGGGGTGCCATGAGTCCTCGCAGATCGGCACGCCGATGCGGATCGGGCCGACGCGGACCGGGCCGTTGACCTCGGCGGAGTGGAAGACGCGCTTTTCGTCGAAGACGCCGTCGTTCGGCAGGTGGTGCTTCAGGACGGTCGCGACCGCGCCGCCCTGCAGGATGTAGTAGGCGTTGTAGAGGTTTTCGCCCTTGCGGACGGGGCCGCCGATGCCGAGCGCGGGGCCGTCGGCGCAGTCCTGCGCGAGCCGGACAACGGCCGCCTCGGCCGCGGCCACGAAGGCGGGTTTCAGGATCAGGTCCTGGGTCTGGTAGCCGGTGACGAACATCTCGGTCAGCGCCAGCATGTCGCAGGACTGCGCCTTCGCGTCCGCCCAGGCCTGGCGCGCCCGCGCGCAGTTGCCCGCGAGGTCGCCCACGGTGGGGTTCAGCTGCGCCAGCATCAGGCGGAAGGTGTCCGGCATTCCTCGTCTCTCGGCTGGCGGGCGCCCCTGACTTAGCAGAACCGTGACCGGGGGGAAGGCCGCCCGCCGCCGCTGGCGTGCCGGCCGCGCTTGTCAGCCGGGCCTGCGGCCCTGTAGCGTGCCGGCCGCAGGGTCGGCGGGGAGGCAACGCGGGTGCGGGCAACGATCATCGCGGTGGCGCTGGCTCTGGCTGTGGCCGCGCCGGCCATGGCGCAGGACGGCGAGGTGCTGACCAAGCAATACGAGGACGGCTCGGTCTATGAGGGCACCTTCCGCGGCGGCCTGCCGCACGGGCAAGGCAGCTACCGGCTGCCGGACGGCTACGAATACAGCGGCGACTGGGTGGACGGCGTGATCGCCGGGCAGGGCACCGCGCGGTATTCGAACGGGTCGACCTACGAGGGGACGTTCGTGGCCGGCAAGCCGCAAGGCAAGGGCCGCATCGTCCACCCGGACGGGGCGAGCTACGAGGGCGACTGGGCGGACGGGCGGATGACCGGGCAGGGCACCGCGCGCTACGCCGATGGCCGCAGCTACACTGGCGCCTTCGTGGATGGGGTGCCGGAGGGCGAGGGCGTGCTGACCGGGACAACCGGCTACCGCTACGAGGGCCTGTTCCGGGCGGGGGTGCAGGACGGCGAGGGCCGGATCACGTACCCGGACGGTGCGGTCTATGCGGGCGGGCTGAAGGCCGGGCAGCGGACGGGCACGGGGACGCTGACGATGCCGGACGGGCTGACCTATGTCGGCGCCTGGGCGGAGGGGCAGATCAACGGGCAGGGTCGGCTGACCCAACCCAACGGCGACGTCTACGAGGGCGCCTTCGTCAACGGCGAGCGGCAGGGCAAGGGGGCGCTGACCTTCGCCTCGGGCGAGATCTACGCGGGCGACTTCGCCAGTGACGTCCGCCAAGGCATGGGCCGCTTCACCGGGGCGGAGGGCTATGCCTACGATGGTGACTGGGTCGCGGGGCAGATGCAGGGACAAGGCCGGGTGACCTACCCGGACGGCTCGGCCTACGCGGGTGCGTTCCGCGCCGACCAGCCGGACGGGGCGGGGCGGATCGTCTACGCCGATGGCACCGTGTTCGAGGGCACTTGGGCCGCGGGCGAGGTCGCCGGCGCCGGCAAGGCCACCTATGCCGCGGGCCAGGTCTACGAGGGCGGCTTCACCGGCGGGCGGCCGCAGGGGCGGGGCATCATGACCTGGCCGGACGGCAGCCGCTACGAGGGCGACTGGTCGGCGGGCGTGCGGCAGGGCGAGGGGGCGGCGACCTACCCGGACGGCACCACCTACACCGGCGGCTTCGTCGCCGGACAGCGTGAGGGCGAAGGCGAACTCGTCCAGCCCGACGGGTTCCGCCATGCCGGGGCGTGGGTCGCGGGGCGGATCGAGGGGCGGGGGATCGCGACCTATCCCGATGGCTCGGTCTATGAGGGCGACTTCGTCGCCGGGCGGCGCGAAGGGCAAGGGACGCTGCGCTATGCCTCGGGCGAGGTGGCCGAGGGGCTGTGGACGCAGGGCCTGCTGACCACGCCCGCCGCTGCGCCCGCGGCGGATGCCGCCGCATCGCCCTGAGGTCCACGGATCCGGGGAGGCGCCGGCATCGGGCCTCCCGGTGCCTCGGCCCGGTCTGCGCCGGGCCTCGCGCCGGGAAGCCGCTCAGCCGCCGCCGCTGCCGGGGAAGTGAGTCTGTCCGCTGTGCTTTGCTTGCGTGCGG
>JANOGU010000222.1:0-22245 GCA_031406135.1 Rhodobacterales bacterium | reverse complement strand
TGACCTGGATCGACCCCCGCCAACCCGCGCCAGAGGCGCCGGGCGCGCTTCTGGCCTTCGACACCGGCCCTGCCAACGCGCCGATCGACGACCTCGTGGCCCTGCGCCTGGGGACGGCGCGGGACGAAGGCGGGGCCCTGGCAGCGGCGGGGCAGGCGGACGAGGCGGTATTGGCCGCCTTCCTCGATCATCCGTTCTTCTTCCGGATCCCGCCCAAGTCGCTGGACCGCAATGACTTCCACAGCGTCCTTCAAGCTGTGGCCGGGCTTTCCGACGCCGACGCCGCCGCCACGCTGACGGCGGCCGCGGCGGCCGCGGTAGTGCGGGGGATCGAGCACTTCCCGATCCCGGTCGCCCGCGTGCTGGTCGCCGGCGGCGGTCGGCGGAACCCGGCGCTGATGGCCGAACTGGCGCGCCGCCTGCAGGCCGAGGTCCAGCCGGTCGAGGAGGTGGGGCTCGACGGCGACATGCTGGAGGCGCAGGCCTTTGCCTTCCTCGCCGTGCGCGTGGCCATGGGCCTGCCGACCTCGGCGCCAGGCACGACAGGGGTTCCGGCAGCGGTGGGCGGCGGGCGGATCAGCCGGCCCGGCGCGCCCTGAGGCTGGAAACCGTGTAGATCGCGAGCGCCGTCCAGATCAGCGCGAAGGCCACAGCGCGGGTGCTGTCGAAGGGTTCGCGGAAGACGAAGATCGCGATCAGGAAGATCGCGGTCGGCGCGGTGTATTGCATCATGCCGATGGTCGCCAGACGCAGCCCCTTGGCGCCGTTGGCGTAGAGCATCAGCGGGATCGCGCTGACCAGGCCCGCCGCCGCCAGGAGCAGGGTCTCGCGGGTCGCGGCGCCGAAGGCGCTGGCCGGCCCGAGCCAGATCAGGTAGCCGCCGGCAAAAGGCGCGAGCAGCAGAACCTCGAGGAAGAAGCCCTGGTTCGGGCCGATCGGCAGCGTCTTGCGGAGGTAGCCGTAAAGCCCGAACGTCACCGCGAGCGCCAGAGCTATCCAGGGCAGCCCGGCTTCCAAAGTCAGGATCACGACCGCGGCGGCGGCCAGCGCCACCGCGGCGATCTGCCCCGGCCGCAGCCGTTCGCCCAGCATCACTGCTCCGAGGAGCACGCTGAACAGCGGATTGATGTAGTAGCCGAGCGCGGTATCCACCGCCCGGCCCGCGCCGATGGCCCAGACGTAGATTGCCCAGTTGACCGAGATCAGCCCCGCCGTCAGGGCGGCCATTGCGAGCATCCTGGGGCTGCGCAGCGCAACCATCAGGTCGGACCAGCGGCGGGTCAGCAGCAGGATCAGACCTGCGACCGGCACGGACCAGAGAATGCGGTGCGCCACGACCTCGACCGGGGGAACCTCCGCCAGCGCCTTCATGTAAAGGGGCAGGAGGCCCCAGAGGAGATAGGCTGATCCGGCATACAGAAACCCGCCGAGCGTGTCCTTCTCCTGCGGTCTGATCGGGGACGGGGCCATGGCGCTGTGCCTCTAGCGGATTGGCGCAGGAATGGGAAATCAACGCCGGTGATCCGGCCCGTCACCTGCGGTCGGGCGGGGTGCCGGATCATGCGAGCGGGGGGAGAGGTTTGCGGGCGTCGCCCGCGTGCCGTCGCCGGAGACCTGGCAGAGCGCGTCGATGCGCTTGTTGAGCGCGATGAGGCGGGCCATGGGCGTTGCCAGCGCGATGCGGCTTGCGGCGAAGGCGGAGGCGGGGCAGCGTTGCACCATGCGGCGCGCGGCGGTGATCGGGGCGGGGCTTCTGGGGGCGGCTGCGGCGTTCCATCTTGCGCGCGGCGGATGGCGCGTCTCTGTTCTGTCCGAAGGCCCCGTCGCCGGGGGCGCTTCAGGCGCCAGTTTCGGCTGGATCAATGCGAGCTTCTATCACGATCCGGCGCACCATCGCCTGCGGGCGGAGGGGATCGCGGCGCATCACCGGCTGGCCGCGGTGGGGTTGGCGCACTGGCAGGGCTGCATCTGGCACGAGACGGCCGGCGCGCAGCAGGCGGCTTTTGCGGCGCAGCTGCGGGCGCTTGGCTACCCGGTGGAGCCGCTGACCCGGGCCGAGGTGGCGCGACGCCTGCCGGCGCTGGCCGCGCCGGAGGCGGCGCTGTTCCTGCCGTCCGAGGGCGCGGTCGATGCCGCGGCGCAGGCAGCGGCGCTGTTGCAGGCCTCGGGTGCCGAGGTCTGGACCGGCGTGTCGGTGCAGGCGATTGCGGTGGACGGCGGCCGTGCCACAGCGGTGGTCACCGCGGCGGGACGGGTGGCGGCGGACTGCGTGGTGCTGGCCGCCGGGACCGGGACGCCGGCGCTGCTGGCGCCGCTCGGCATCGCGCTGCCGATGCTGGCGCGACCCGGGGTTCTGGTGCGGACCCGGCCGGTGCGGCCAGTTCTGGCGCATATCCTGTGCGGGCCGGGCGGGGAGGTGCGGCAACTGCCGTCCGGACACCTGCTCGCGCCCGCAGCCGTGAGCCACCAAGGCGACAGCGCGGAGCGGATCGACCAGACGCCGGAGGCGCTGGCCCGCGCCACGGTCGCGCGGCTGGCCGCCCTGCTTCCGGGGACCGACCTCGTGGCCGAGTGGGAGGGACAGGCCGACCGGCCGGTCCCGGGCGACGGGCTGCCGGTGCTGGGCGAGGCGCTGCCCGGGCTGATCGTCGCGGTGATGCATTCCGGCGTGACGCTTGGGCCGCTGGCCGGCGAGGCGGTGGCGGCGCTGGCGGATGGCCGGGGCGCGGGGCCGCTCTGGGCGCCCTTCGCGCCGGGGCGGTTTGCGGTCTGAGGCTGGCAGGCGCCGGATCCGTGGGGGGCGTGCGCCGGCTGCGGATCGGCCTAGGGACGCGGGCAGCGGCGGCCGGCGAGGCAGGCGAGCGTGGGCTGCACGCTGTCCGGGTTGGTGTCGATGACGCCTTCGCAGATGCCGGAAGTGGCCCGGTAGCCGCCGGCGGTGCGCTCAAGATAGACGATGCCGACCTGCCCGGGCAACCAGCGGGCGAGCGCCTTGGGGTCGGCGTCGCCGCCAGCGATGCCGGTCCAGAGCGGATGCACGATCTCGACGCTTGCCGTGAAGGGCTTGCTGAAGCTGCCGCCCGCGGCGGTGTGGCCGGTGAATGTCGCGGTAAAGAACGCGCGGTCGCGCGCCCGGTCATGGCGAAAGCCGCGCAGCTTGCCGAAGCTGCCGTAAGCGGCGACGAAGGTTTCCGCAGCCTCCTGGTGGCGCCAGTAGGCGCCCTGCGGCGAGGGCGCAATGCAGGACAGCGCCGCCGCCGGACCGGCGGCGAAAGCCAGCAATCCGGCAAGGAGGAGGCAGCGCACCGGACTAACCCTTCAGCACGGAACGGCCGGCGAACTCGGCCGTCTCGCCCAGCATTTCCTCGATGCGGATCAACTGGTTGTACTTGGCCAGCCGGTCCGAGCGCGCAAGCGAGCCGGTCTTGATCTGGCCGCAGTTGGTGGCAACGGCAAGGTCGGCGATGGTGGCATCCTCGGTCTCGCCCGAGCGGTGGCTCATCACGTTGCGAAAGCCCGCGCGGTGCGCCATCTCCACCGCCTGCAGGGTCTCGGTCAGGGTGCCGATCTGGTTGACCTTGACCAGCATGGCATTGGCGCAGCCCTTGGCGATGCCGTCGGCCAGGCGGCGGGGGTTGGTGACGAAGAGGTCGTCGCCGACAAGCTGGACCTTCTTGCCGATCTTGTCGGTCAGGAGCTTCCAGCCTTCCCAGTCGTCCTCGGCGCAGCCGTCCTCGATCGAGATGATCGGGTAGTCTGCGGCGAGGCGGGCGAGATATGCCACGTTCTGCGCCGGGGTCAGGTTTTTCTTTTCTCCGGAAAGGACATACATGCCGTCCTTGAAGTATTCCGTGGCGGCGCAGTCGAGCGCCAGGAAGACATCCTCGCCGGCCTTGTAGCCGGCCTTGTCCACCGCTTTGAGGATGAAATCCAAGGCCGCGCGGGTCGAGCGCAGGTTCGGCGCGAAGCCGCCCTCGTCGCCCACGCCGGTGGCCAGCCCGGCGTCGGAAAGCTCCTTCTTCAGCGTGTGGAAAATCTCCGAGCCCATCCGCACCGCCTCACGGATGTTGGCGGCACCGACCGGCATGACCATGAATTCCTGGATGTCGATGGGATTGTCGGCATGCGCCCCGCCGTTGATGATGTTCATCATCGGCACCGGGAGGATACGCGCGGCGGTGCCGCCGACGTAGCGGAACAAGGGCTGTGCGGTCGCGTCCGCCGCCGCTTTCGCCACCGCCAGCGACACGCCGAGGATCGCGTTGGCGCCCAGGCGGCCCTTGTTGGGGGTGCCATCCAGCTCGATCATCGTCCGGTCGATGCCGATCTGGTCGGTGGCGTCGAAGCCCACGATCTCCTGCGCGATCTCGCCGTTGACCGCGGCGACCGCCTCCAGCACGCCCTTGCCCTTGTAGCGCGTCTTGTCGCCGTCGCGGCGTTCCACCGCCTCGTGCGCCCCGGTCGAGGCGCCCGAGGGCACCGCGGCGCGGCCCAGCGTGCCGTCTTCCAGGGTCACGTCCACTTCCACGGTGGGATTGCCGCGGCTGTCGAGGATCTCGCGGGCATGGATGTCGATGATCGTGGTCATGGGTGGGAGCCTCCGGGGCGGTTGGCGGTAGCGCTCGGCCGCGTTTCTAGCGCGCCCAGTCGCTCGCGGTAAAGCGCGTAAAGCCCGGCGGCGAGGATCAGGGCCGCGCCGAGCAGCGTGGCGCCGTCCACCCTTTCGCCGAACAGCGCCACGCCCAGACCGATGCCGAACAGCAGGCGCGTGTAGCGGAACGGCGTGATGGCCGAGACGTCGCCGGCGCGCGTCGCCTCGATGATCGCCCAGTAGGCGGCGATGCCGATGACGGCGCCAGCGGCCATCGCGGCCCAGGCGGAAGCGTCGGCGGCGACGGGGCCGCCCTGAAGCGCCAGCAGCGCGAGCGACAGCGCGAGCACACCGGCATAGCCGCACAGCGCTATGGTCGTGGTCGGGATGCGCCGGTCAATGCGGCGGGCGGCAAGGTCGCGGACACAGAGACCGGCGGCGCCGAGCACGGCCCACAGCGCGCCGGGCTCCAGACCCTCGGGTCCGGGGCGGACAATGATAAGGACGCCGATGAACCCGGTGACGACCGCGGCCCAGCGCCGCCAGCCCACGCTTTCGCCCAGGACCAGCGCGGCGGCGGCCACGATCAGAAGCGGCGAGGCCTGGATGATCACGGTCACCGTGGACAGTTCGGACGCGGCGAGCCCAAGCAGGATGCCGCAGGTGGCGACGACTTCGGCAAGGGTGCGCAGCAGCACCGGCCCGCGCGGCACGCCGGGCGGCCAGAACGGAAGGCCGCGCGCGCGCCAGGCGAAGACCGGCAGGCTCAAGAGCGTGATCGTCAGCATCACCTGGCCCACGGGCAGGCTGCCCGCCGCGGCCTTGATCATCGCGTCCTCGAAGGCAAAACCGGCCATCGCCAGCGTCATCAGCGCCATGCCCCGCAGATTGGACCCTGCGGCGGTCTGCGCGGTCATTTCTTGAGCGGCGTGCCCAGAAGCTCCAGCCGGTGGCCGACCAGTTTGTAGCCCAGCCGTTCGGCGATCTTCACCTGCAAGGCCTCGATCTCGGGGTCGAGGAATTCGATCACGTCGCCGGAGTGGATGTCGATCAGGTGGTCGTGGTGATCGCGTTCGGCGTCCTCGTAGCGCGCGCGTCCGTCGCCGAATTCGAGCCGCTCGAGAAGGCCCGCCTCCTCGAACAGCTTCACCGTGCGGTAGACGGTGGCGATGGAGATGCGCGGGTCGATGGTGATGGCACGGGCGTGCAGTTCTTCCACGTCCGGGTGATCCTCGGAATTGTCGATGACTTGCGCCACGACGCGGCGCTGGCCGGTCATCCTGAGGCCCTTGGCCTCGCATCGCTCGATGATGTCGGTCATCCGGAGCCCCCCGTTTTGCGTCCCATACGGTCACGGGGGGCGGGGGGCAAGGCTGTGCTCATTGCCTGGGGATCAAGGCCGCGAAGCAGGTGCCCCCCGGCGTGTCCGGCAGCATGGACAGGAGCGCGCTGCTGCCCATGGCGGCGCGCAGCAGCTCGGTCCGCGCCCGCTTGCTGTCGCGGTAGCGGTCCGAGGCGATCACGGTTGCCAGCGGCGTGTCGAGGAAGGCGAGCGCGAGGTAGCCGCGCGCGGCGGTGTTGCCGGCGACGATGCAGCCGTCGCGGTCCTGCGGGCAGCTTTCGGTGCAGAGCGCGGCCAGCGTGCGGCCCTCGGGCGCGGCGGCGATCAGGGTGGCACCTTCGGTCAGCGTCGCGAAATCGGGCGGCGGCGATGGCCGGCCGGTGCGCAACAGGCCGCCCAGCGCCATCGCCTGCGGATCGCCCCCGGTGGTCTCGGGCAGGGCCGAGGCGGCTACGCGCGCGCCAAGGCTGTCGGGCGCCGCGGCCAGTTCGGCGAGGACCCGGTCGACGTCGCCGTCGGCCGCCGTCTGGCCCGACCAGTAGGCGCCGGCCAGCCAGAGGATCGGGCGCAGGTCCTGCGGCAGGGGTGTCTCAAGGTCGAACTCAAGCAACTGCTTGGGACTGTCGTTGGCCAGGCCCAGCGCGGCCTGCCGGGCCAGCGGCGCCTCGCCCGCGGCCAGCGCCGCGGTCAGCGCGGCGGGCCAGTCGCGGGCGCGCAGCGCCTTCAGCGCGGCCACGGTCGCGGGCGCCGCTTCGGCCGGCACCGCGTCGGTCCAGGGCTTGCCGAAGGCGCTGCCCGGCGCCCGGAACAGGTCGCGCCGCGCCGCGGCCGTCAGGCCGATGCGGTACGGCGTTTCCGGGCCGCGCACTTCCAGCACCGCCAGCAGCAGTGCAGAGGGTACGTCGCCGCCCCTGGCGAGATCGGACAGGGCCGCCAGCGCCGTGGCCTCGTCGTCGTCGAGCCAGGCCGTGACGGCAGCTTCACGCGCGTCGTCCTGCGCGGGGTCGGCGGCGGCGGGCAGGGCGACCGCGATGGCAAGGGCTAGCGCGGCGGCAAGTGCGAATCGCATGGGCGTCTCCGGCATGGGCGCATTCTGGCCCCACGCATCCCGCGCACCAAGCGCGGCTTGACTCTGCCGCCTGACGCGGCGAGGTCCGGTTCCGGGGTGGAGTGGGCGATGGCGCGCAAGGACAGGCTCGATGGGTTCGGCGCAGCGGCGCTGTTCGGCACCGCCGCACTGTTCAGCTTCGGCCAGATCACCATCGTCTGGATGAACGAAGGCCTGCAGCCGGTGTTCTTTGCCGGGGTGCGGTCGTTCATGGCGATCCCCTTCGTGCTGCTGTGGCTGGCGCTGGTGCGCCGCCTGCCGGGCTGGACGCCGGGGGTCTGGCCCGCCGGGGTCGCCGTCGGGCTGGCCTTCTCGGCGGAATTCCTGCTGCTCTTCCTCGCGCTCGACCTCACCACCGTCAGCCGCGCGGCGATCCTGTTCTACACCATGCCGCTGTGGTTCGCGCTTCTGGCGCATTGGGGTCTGCCCGGGGAACGGCTCAACGCGCGCAAGACCCTGGGACTGGTGCTGGCCTTCGCTGGCACCGTCGTCGCGATCCTTGATCGCAGCGGGGCGCAGGCTGGGCAGGCGAGTCTGGCCGGCGACCTCTGCGCCTTGGGCGGCGCGGTCGGCTGGGCGCTGACCGCTTTCTGCGCGCGGCGGCCCGGGATGGCGCGGGTCGGGCCGGAGGTGCAGTTGTTGTGGATGCTGGCGGTCTCGGGGCCGGTCCTTCTGGCCTGTTCGCCGCTGTTCGGGCCGCTGATCCGCGAATTCCGGCCCAGCCACGCCGGCTGGATGCTGTTCCAGGCCGCGGTTGCGGTTGCCGGCGGCTTCGTCGCCTGGCTCTGGCTTCTGTCGACCTATCCGGCCGCGACGGTCGCGAGCTTCTCGTTCCTGACGCCGGTGATCTCGCTGGTGCTCGGCTGGGCGATTCTGGGCGACGCCGTGGGTCCTGGGCTGGTGGTCGCGCTGGTGCTGGTGGCGGTGGGGATCGTGATCCTGAACCGGCGTCCGCCTGTGGATACTCAGACGCGCGCTGAGCCGGCCCCCGCAACCCTCCGGGCGGGCGGTGAAATCGCCCGTTCCTCAGACGCGATGTGAAGGTTATCCACAGGTCCGTTCACCGGGCTTTCACACGGCCGTGACTGTGGCTTCGCTACATCTTGTCCACCGGTAGCGAAAAAACTGTGGACGGCCACAAAATCTAGTTGATCGAGCGTTAAGATGGTGCCACCTTGGTCGGGTGCCTGAAGACGTGCCCGTGACAAGGGCCGCAGGGGGCGCATCGAGGGCGAGCAGCCAGTCGCGACATCGGCCCCACCTCGGGGGCGGAACCCGTCCGGAGGACGGGGCGAATGGCTGTTCGGCCGAAACAAGCGACGGGCGAAAAAGCCCGCGGGTAGGGGGTCGGAAGATGAAGATCGAGCGGGCATTCACCACGGAAACGGGCGGTGGCTACGGCGGCATCGCCTTTGCGGTCACCACCAGCGAGATCCGCAATCCGGACGGCAAGGTCGTGTTCCGCTACGACGCCGTGGAGGTGCCGGAAGACTGGAGCCAGGTCGCCTCGGACGTTCTGGCGCAGAAATACTTCCGCAAGGCCGGGGTCCCCGCCCGGCTGAAGCGGGTGAAGGAGAAGGGCGTTCCCGAGTTCCTGTGGCGCTCTTTGCCCGACCGCGAGGCGCTGGCCGCGCTGCCCGAGGCCGACCGTTTCGTGGGCGAGACCTCGGCCAGGCAGGTGTTCGACCGGCTGGCCGGGGCCTGGGCCTACTGGGGCTGGAAGGGCGGCCATTTCTCGACCGAGGCCGATGCCCGCGCCTATCACGACGAGATGCGCTTCATGCTGGCCCGCCAGATGGCGGCGCCAAACTCGCCGCAATGGTTCAACACCGGGTTGCACTGGGCCTATGGCATCGACGGGCCGTCGCAGGGTCACTTCTATGTCGACCACAAGACCGGCGTGCTGACCAAGTCGGCCAGCGCCTACGAACACCCCCAACCGCATGCCTGCTTCATCCAGTCGGTCAAGGATGACCTCGTCGGCGACGGTGGCATCATGGACCTCTGGGTCCGCGAGGCGCGGCTGTTCAAATACGGCTCGGGCACCGGCACCAACTTTTCCTCGCTGCGCGGCGAGGGCGAGAAGCTGTCGGGCGGCGGCAAGTCGTCGGGCCTGATGGGGTTCCTCAAGATCGGCGACCGCGCCGCGGGGGCGATCAAGTCCGGCGGCACCACGCGGCGCGCGGCCAAGATGGTGATCTGCGACATGGATCACCCCGACATCGAGGCCTTCATCAACTGGAAGGTCATCGAGGAGCAGAAGGTCGCCTCGCTGGTCGCCGGATCCAAGGCGCATGAGGCGCGGCTGAACGAGATTTTCGCGGCGCTGGGGTCCTGGGACGGGCTGGAGGCGGATGCCTACGATCCGGCGAAGAACGCTGTGCTCAAGGCGGCGCTGAAGGCCGCGCGCAAGGCGATGATCCCCGACACCTATGTCAAGCGCGTGCTCGACTACGCGCGGCAGGGGTTCGGCTCGATCGAGTTTCCGACCTACGATACCGACTGGGACTCCGAGGCCTACATGACGGTCTCGGGCCAGAATTCCAACAACTCGGTCCGGGTCACCGACAGCTTCCTGCGCGCGATGCGCGAGGACCTGCCCTGGGAGCTGATCCGCCGCACCGACGGCAAGGTCGCCAAGACCATCCCGGCGCGCGAGCTCTGGGACCAGATCGGCCACGCCGCCTGGGCCTGCGCCGACCCCGGCATTCAGTTCCACGACACGGTGAATGCCTGGCACACCTGCCCGGAGGACGGGCCGATCCGGGGGTCGAACCCCTGCTCGGAATACATGTTCCTCGACGACACCGCCTGCAACCTGGCCTCGATGAACCTGCTGACCTTCCAGAAGGACGGCGCGTTCGACGCGGCGGCCTATGTCCATGCCACAAGGCTCTGGACCGTGACGCTGGAAATCAGCGTGCTGATGGCGCAGTTCCCGTCCAAGGAAATCGCGCAACTGTCCTATGATTTCAGGACATTGGGCCTCGGATACGCCAATATCGGCGGGCTCTTGATGAACATGGGGCTGGGCTACGACTCGGCCGAAGGCCGGGCGCTTTGCGGCGCGCTGACGGCGGTGATGACCGGGGTCAGCTACGCCACCTCGGCCGAGATGGCGGCCGAGCTTGGCCCGTTCCCGGGGCATGAGCGCAACGCGCGCCACATGCTGCGCGTGATCCGCAACCACCGCCGCGCCGCCTGGGGCGAGACCGCGGGCTACGAGGAGGTGAACGTCGCACCGGTGGCGCTCGACCACGCGAACTGCCCGGACCAGGGGCTGGTCGCACTGGCGAAAACCGCCTGGGACGAGGCGCTGGCGCTGGGCGAGAAACATGGCTTCCGCAACGCCCAGACCACCGTGATCGCGCCCACCGGCACCATCGGCTTGGTGATGGACTGCGACACCACCGGCATCGAGCCCGACTTCGCGCTGGTCAAGTTCAAGAAGCTTGCCGGCGGCGGCTACTTCAAGATCATCAACCAGTCGGTCCCCGCGGCGCTGGAGACGCTGGGCTACCGTCCGTCAGAGATCGCCGAGATCATCGCCTGGGCGGTCGGCCACGGATCGATGGGCCAGGCGCCCGGGATCAACCACACCGCGCTGCTCGGCCACGGCTTCGGCCCGGCGGAAATCCGCAAGGTCGAGGACGCGCTGCCCGCCGCCTTCGACATCCGTTTCGTCTTCAACCAGTACACGCTGGGGACCGATTTCTGCCAGGGCACCCTTGGCATCCCGGCGGAAAAACTGGCCGACCCGACCTTCGACCTCTTGCGCCACCTGGGCTTCACCAAAGCCCAGATCGACGCCGCCAACGACCATGTCTGCGGCACGATGACGGTGGAAGGCGCGCCGCACCTGCGGCGCGAACACCTGCCGGTCTTCGACTGCGCCAACGCCTGCGGCAAGACCGGGACGCGTTACCTGTCGGTCGAAAGCCACATCCGGATGATGGCTGCGGCACAGCCGTTCATCTCCGGCGCGATCTCCAAGACCATCAACATGCCCAATAGTGCCTCGATCGAGGACGTGAAGTCGGCGTACGAACTCAGCTGGAGCCTCGGCACCAAGGCCAACGCGCTTTACCGTGACGGCTCGAAACTGTCGCAGCCCCTGGCCTCGGCGCTGGTCGAGGACGACGAGGAGGCAGCGGAGGTGCTGGCCTCCGGCTCGCCCACCGAAAAGGCCATGGTGCTGGTCGAGAAGGTGATCGAGAAGGTCTTCGTCAAGGAGATTGTCCGCAACCACCGCGAAAAGCTTCCCGAACGCCGCCGCGGCTACACCCAGAAGGCCATCGTCGGCGGCCACAAGGTCTATCTGCGTACCGGCGAATACCGGGACGGCTCGCTGGGCGAGATCTTCATCGACATGCACAAGGAAGGCGCGGGCTTCCGGGCGATGATGAACAACTTCGCCATCGCTGTGAGCGTCGGCCTGCAATACGGTGTTCCGCTTGACGAATTCGTGGAAGCCTTCACCTTCACCCGGTTCGAGCCGGCGGGCATGGTGCAGGGCAACGAGGCGATCAAGAACGCCACCTCGATCCTTGACTACATTTTCCGCGAACTGGCGGTCAGCTACCTCGACCGCACCGACCTCGCCCATGTGAAGCCGGACGGGATGACCTTCGACGAGCTGGGCAGAGGCGAGGAGGAGGGCAAGCGCAACTTCCGCGAGGTGCCCAATTCCGGCGGCTCCTCGGCCTTCGAGGTGATCAAGCGCGTCGCCTCCACCGGTTACACCCGCGGCCGCCTGCCGCAGGACCTGATGCTGTTCCATGGCGGCACCCCGGCCGGCTTCGCCGAGACCGGCGTCGCGTTCCAGGCGGTGGCGATGACCAGCACGGCGGCGCTGTCCACCGGCACGCCGCCTGACGCCCGGGCCAAGGCCAAGCTGCAGGGCTACACCGGCGACGCCTGCGGCGAATGCGGCAACTACACCCTGGTGCGCAACGGCACCTGCATGCGCTGTCAGTCATGTGGGGCGACGACGGGATGTAGTTGAGGGAGTTAGGATGAAACGGAAACCGGCTCTCACGACGGTCCGTGCTGTCGATATTTACCGGCAGGCGATCTCAGTTCGGCGCGATTATTGCGCCGACACCGAGTTCTTTAAGATGCCCGACTTCCTCAGGTACTGTGAAGACGAAGCGGGAAATTGGCGGATCAAGACCTATGCCTCCAAGCTCGGCGGCGACCACCTTCGCCGAGCCGCAGTGTTCACACTCGGAGATCAAGTAAGACTGGCGATCGACGAAGTAATGTGGGTCAGAGCGGAGAAGGGTGGCCAACTCGAGAACTTCGTCCTCGCGCACGAAGCAAGTCACCTTCTATTGGGCCACACCTCCAAAGGTGGGACGGCCTCGAACTTTATGCTTTCAAGCGAAGGGCAAGTTAACAAGATTATCCCCCAAAACGAGTTCGAACTTGAGGCGAATATCGGGGCGGTGTTCCTGCAATGCGGCATCGCGTTGCAACAGCCCAAGTGGGAAGCCTTCGAGTTGGCTCGCCGTGCCTGCACCGACGTGGAACACGTGAAG
This sequence comes from Rhodobacterales bacterium, assembly GCA_031406135.1. Lineage (GTDB taxonomy): Bacteria > Pseudomonadota > Alphaproteobacteria > Rhodobacterales > Rhodobacteraceae > JANOGU01. Next base: position 9,664 of record JANOGU010000222.1, on the reverse strand, counting down.
AAGGCACAAAAGTTTGTTCAGCTTGAAGTCTTTCAGCGGGAGTTGAATCGGCCGCGCCCGGTCCGCCCCCGCGTGACCCTATAGGAACTGGAACCAACAAGTAGGCCGGGCTTCAGCCCGGCCCCCCCATCGCCCGCAACCTTGCCAAAGCCGCGCCGATCTGCGCCGCCTCGGCCTCCAGCGTCTCGGCCCGGGCGCGCGCCTCGTCTACCACCTCTTCCTTGGCGGAGGCGAGGAACTGCGGGTTGGCAAGGCGCCCGCGGATGCCGGACAGGTCCTTCTCCACCTTCTCCAGCGCTTTCTGCAGGCGCGCCGCCTCCGCCGCGATGTCGATCACGCCGGCCAGCGGGATGGCAAAGGTCGCGCCCTCCACCGGGATCGCCACCGACCCCTTCGGTGCCGCGCCTTCGGTCAGCGCCTCCACCCGCGCCAGCCTGCGGATCAGCGCCTCGTTGCGCCCCCAGGCCGCCTTCGCGGCGGCATCCCAGTCCACCGCCACCAGACCAAGCTTCAGTCCCACCGGCACATGCACCTCCGCCCGCGCCGAGCGGATCGCGTCGATCAGCCCGGTGACCCAGCGCATCTCGCGCTCCGCCTCGCGGTCCACCAGGTCCTCGCCGTAGGTCGGCCAGGGGGCGTGGCACAGGAGGCCGGGGTCGGCGCGGGTGGTCTGCCACAGCGCCTCGGTGACAAAGGGCATGATCGGGTGCAGCAGGATCAGGCTCTGGTCCAGCACCCAGGCCATCACGGCTCGGGTCTCGCCCGCCTGCGGCCCGTCGAACAGCGGCTTGGCGAACTCCACATACCAGTCGCAGACCTTGCCCCAGACAAAGCCGTAAAGCGCCGCCGCCGCCTGGTCGAAGCGGAAGGCGGCCAGCGCCTCGTCCACCTCCGCCCGCATCCGCGCCGCCTCGCCGATGATCCAGCGGTTGGCGGTGGCACTGGCCTTGGGGGGCTCCGACCGGGTCGCATGCCCCTCCCAGACCCCGTTCATCTCGGCAAAGCGGCAGGCGTTCCACAGCTTTGTGCCGAAGTTGCGGTAGCCGGCGATGCGCTGGGTATCCAGCCTCAGGACGCCGCCAAGCGAGGCCATCGCGGCATTGGCGAAGCGCAGCGCATCGGCGCCGTATTCGTCGATGACCTCCAACGGGTCGATGACGTTGCCGAGCGACTTCGACATCTTCTTGCCCTTGGCGTCGCGGACAAGGCCGTGCAGGTAGACGGTGCGGAAGGGAATGTCGTCCACGACCGCAAGCTGCATCATCATCATCCGGGCGACCCAGAAGAACAGGATGTCCTGACCGGTCACGAGGACCGAGGTGGGGAAGTATCTTGCCAGCTCCGGCGTGGGTTCGGGCCAGCCGAGCGTGCCGATAGGCCAGAGGCCGGAGGAGAACCAGGTGTCGAGGACGTCGGGGTCGCGGTAGATGGGTAGGACCGTCCAGTCCAATTCTTCAAATTCATCTCGTTGCTGTGCTCGGATGTCCTTCCATTCGGCTTCGCGCAAATCGAGAAGCTTCTGTCTGGCAACCGATTCATCGGCGAAGACCTGAATTTCATCTGGATTGAAGTTTGCCAGACGTCGGTACTCCCGAGTCGCTTCTTCTAGTGCCTCTTCATCATTGACGGCACAGAATCTGAAGGAGAAATCCCTGGTAAAGCGGCCTTGCTCATCGACTCCCGGCCCATACCACACCGGAATCTGGTGCCCCCACCACAGCTGGCGGGAGATGCACCAGGGTTCGATGTTTTCCAGCCAATGGTAATAGGTCTTCTCCCCGCTCGGTGGGATGATCTTGGTCCGCCCCGACCGCACCGCCTCCAGCGCAGGCTGGACGATCCTGGCAGTGTCGACGAACCACTGGTCGGTCAGCATCGGCTCGATGACGACTTTGCTCCGGTCGCCAAAGGGTTGCATGATCTTCCTCGCCTCGACGAGGGGGACAAGGTCAACCCCGTCCCGGGCCTGACCCGGGACCTCCTCCCCCGCCGCCGCGCCCGGTTCGGCGCGAGGCCCCGGATCAGGTCCGGGACGGGTCTTCCCCAGCCGCGGATCGTCCGCCCGCGTCATCACCGCCAGCCCCTCGGCGGTGATCTGCGCAACAACGCGCTCCCGCGCTTGCGGCTCAGTGTCCTCCGGTCGGCGGAACCGGTGCAAGCCCCGCAATTCGTCGGGGACCAGGTTCACGGATTCGATTTCAGCTTCGGAGAGGGTGCACTCCTTGCGCGCAACAGACATCGCAACGGCTACCGACTCTGCATAGCGCGGACCGTCCGTGCGCATATTGGCCCTAGTGTCCATCAGCCGGTACAGCGGAATGCCCGCCCGGCTCGCCACCGCATAGTCGTTGAAGTCATGCGCCCCGGTGATCTTCACCGCGCCCGAGCCGAAAAGGGGATCGGGATATTCGTCCACAATGATCGGGATCAGCCGCCGGTGCGCCTTCGGCCCCACCGGGATTTCGCAGAGTTTCCCGACGATTGGCGCGTAACGTTCATCCGATGGATGAACCGCGACTGCGCCATCCCCCAGCATCGTCTCGGGCCGCGTGGTGGCGATGGAAATCCAGTCCCGCGTCTCGCGCAGCACCACGTTCCCGTCCGCATCCTTCTCCACGTATTCATAGCTTGCCCCGCCCGCCAGCGGGTATTTGAAGTGCCACATGAAGCCATCGACCTCGGTCTGCTCGACCTCGAGGTCGGAAATCGCGGTCTCGAACTGCGGGTCCCAGTTCACCAGCCGCTTGCCGCGGTAGATCAGGCCCTTGTGGTACATCTCCACGAAGACTTTGATGACGGCGTCGTGGAAGTTGCCCTCCTCCCCCGCCGGCGCCCCCGGCGCGCCGGACATGGTGAAGGCCTCGCGCGACCAGTCGCAACTCGCCCCCAGCCGCTCCAGCTGCGCCCGGATGTTGCCGCGGGATTTCTTCTTCTGCTCCCATACCCGTGCGATGAACTTCTCGCGCCCCATCTCGCGCCGGCCGACCTTGCCTTCCTTCGCCAGCTCCCGCTCCACCACCATCTGCGTGGCGATCCCGGCGTGGTCGGTGCCGGGCTGCCACAGCACATCGTCCCCGCGCATCCGGTGCCAGCGGGTCAGCACGTCCTGCAGCGTGTTGTTGAAGGCGTGGCCCATGTGCAGGGCGCCGGTCACGTTCGGCGGCGGGATCATGATCGAGAACGGCCCGGCCCCGGGCTTCGCATTGGCCCCGGCGCGGAACGCCCCCGCCGCTTGCCACAGCGCGGTCAGCCGCGGCTCGGCGGCCTTGGCATCGAACGTCTTTTCCATCGGCATGCGCCAGAACCCCCGCCAGTCGGCGGGGGTTCTAGCCTGACCCCTCGGGGAGGGGAAGCGCCCCGGGCCTTCACAGGAACGGCCGCCCCGCCAGGGCCTGGGCGAAGACCGCCAGAACGAAGGCGCTGAACACCGCCGCCGCCGCCCAGACCGCCGGGCGCCGCCACCCTTCGGGCAGCGACAGCGCGCCGAGCCCCGCCAGCGGCAGGCCGTGCAGCGCATGGGTAGCAAAGAAATGCGCCACCCGCAGGTCGCCCACCTCGCGGCTCCAGCCCATCAGCGCCAGACGGTCGCCGGTGACCGGCAGGCCGACATGGTGGCCGGTGCCCGCCGACATCGTCCCCGCCGTCGCCAGCGTCAGCACGAAGGTCAGGATCAGGCCCAGCACCAGCCCGTCGCGGACCGCCGCCGGAAGCCCGGTGGCCCGGTTCCGCGCAATGGCGATGCCGAAAGCCAGCGACAGCGAGGTCAGGGTGACGGCGGCCAGGCCCATGAGGCTGTAAAGCCGCGCCCAGACCGGGCTCGAGATGTTGAAATGCGAGGCCGTCCCCAACGCGGCGGCGCCGCCGACCCACAACAGTTCCGCCAGGATCGCGGCGGTGACGACGCCGAGATACAGCCGCCACGCCCGCCGCGCCGCCAGCCCCGCCGGCAGCCAGCGCGCGTAGAGCGCCAGCGTGGCCGCATAGATCGCCAGCGCGACATGGAATTTCAGCGGCTTCAGCCAGACGCTCTCGCCCTGGAACTGCCGCGCATCAAGGCCCAGCGCCAGCAGCAGCGGCAGCGCCGCCAGCGCCATCAAGACGGTCAGCCCGGCCAGCAACGGCGCATCGTCCCAGGGGCGAAGCGCGGGCCGGCTCAGCGCGAATGTCATGCGAAAACCTCCTTGCGCAACGCGGTGGCGAGACCGACGAAGGACAGGAACCCGGCCGGGCCGAACATCAGCGTCAGGCCGAGGCAGGGCAGCACCAGCAGGTGCGGGATGCCATTCGACCGCGCCGCGCGGGCGATCCACAGCCCGACCAGCATGTCGAAGGCGAGGTAGTGGACCCAGCCCGCCAGCGCGAGTTCGGGCGTGGTGAACAGCTGCATCACCCCGGCCAGCGTGGTGAAGTCGCCCGCCGCACCGGCCCAGTTTGCCAGCACCAGGCCGCAGTAGAGCAGCGCAAGGGCCAGCGGGAAGGCGAGCGCCACGACCGTCACCACCCGGGGGGCCAGCGGGTAGAGGGCCAGCGCCAGCCAGCCTGCGAGGACGCCGGTGTTGGCGAACTGGAACAGCGTATCGGGGGGCATCGGCGACCTCATCTTTCCACTGTCAGGGTGGTTGCGCCGAATCACGCCGCCCGGTCAAGCGAAATCTTGTCAGTGCAAAGATGGCGTGCTACCGCAGCCGCGGACGGACACCGGCACGGGACGGACAGGGATGACGGCAGTGGACGACGCAGCGCGCCCCTACCACCACGGCGACCTGCGCGCGGCACTTCTCGCCGCTGCGGAGCAGGAACTGGCCGATGCCGGGGTCGAGGGCTTCTCGCTGCGCGCCGTCGCCCGCCGCGCGGGCGTCAGTCACGCCGCGCCCAAGCACCACTTCGGCGATGCCGCGGGGCTTCTGTCGGCGCTGGCGGCGGAAGGCTTCCGCCGCTTCCTCGCCACGCAGCAGGCGCGCGAGGCGACAGCGCCGCCCGACGCGCGGTCGCAGTTGCTGGCCGCGGGCCTGGGCTACGTCGATTTCGCGCAGGCAAGGCCGGCGCTGTTCCGGCTGATGTTCGGCTCGGCCAAGCCGGACTTCGCGACGCCCGACCTGCAGCAGGCCGGGCGCGCGGCCTACGACCACCTCTGCGTTCAGGTCCAGGCGCTGGGCGGCGGTGCCAACGACGTCGCCGCGGTCTGGGCCATGGCGCATGGCCTGGCCGACCTCGCGATGTCGGGCCGCCTGCTGCCGCTGCACGCCATGTCCCAAGAAGAGCGCGAGGCGGCCCTGTCCGACGCGATCCTGCGCGCCATCCCCGGCTGACGGGCAGGGGTCACACCGCCCGGTCGATCTTGGTGGACAGGTGGATCAGGCTTTCCGACGACTTCACCCCCGACATCGCCCCGATCTGGTCCAGCACCTGGTCCAGCACCTGGGTATTGCCCGCCGCCACCGTCAGGATCAGGTCGAACCGGCCCGAGGAGGTGAAGCAGCGCTCCACCTCCGGGATCGACTTCAGCCGGGTCAGGATCGCCGGCTGCTGCCGCGGCTCGATGCTCAACAGCACCGTGGTGCGCAGCCGGCCCTGCCGCGCCGCCTCGCCCAGCTTCACCGTATAGCCGGCGATGATGCCGGTTACCTCCAGCCGCTCCAGCCGGGCCTGGATGGTGGACCGGGCAACTTTCAGGCGTCGCGCCAGCGTCGCCACCGACATCCGCGCATCCGCGCTCAACAGCGACACCATCCCGCGATCCATCTCGTCCACGCCCGTCCCTCCCGCCGCAGGCACTCTTTTGCGCCACACCTAGCAGGATGTACCGCCATTTCGGCGGAATGACGAGAGATCGCTGCGATTCTGATGTTTCGCACGGTGAAGTTGTCACGCATATGCGCCACCCTGATCTTCAGGAAAAAGGGCGGCTCATACGCACCTTGCCTGGTTCGCGAAACCGCGCAAGGCGCATCCCGGACAGGCAACCGGGGGCATTGTGACCTGCATTCTGTTGGCAAAGAAAAAGGAAAACGCCGATGGGACTGTCCAAGACGATCTGGTCGACCCCGACCGAATACCTGCGCACCAACCACCCGGAAAACCCGGTGCTGTTGTTCGCCCCCGCGGCGCTGCAGGCGACCGCGCGGCGCTTCATTGACGGTTTCCCGGGTCTGGTGACCTACGCGGTGAAATCGAACCCGGACGAGGCGGTGGTGCAGAACCTGGTCGCCGCCGGCATCCGCGGCTTTGACGTGGCCTCGCCGTTCGAGATCGCGCTGATCCGCCGCCTCGCGCCGGACGCAGCACTGCACTACCACAACCCGGTGCGCTCGCAGGCCGAGATCGCCTTCGCGGTCGAGGCGGGGGTGAAGGCCTGGTCGGTGGATTCCACTTCCGAGCTGGAAAAGCTGATCGCGCGGGTGCCCGCGGCCGACTGCGAAATCTCGGTCCGCTTCAAGCTGCCGGTCTCCGGCGCGGTCTACGACTTCGGCGCCAAGTTCGGGGCCGCGGCTGACCTCGCGGTGGTGCTGCTCGGGCGGGTGGCCGAGGCCGGCTTCATCCCCTCGCTGACCTTCCACCCCGGCACCCAGTGCACCGACCCCGCAGCATGGGAGACCTATATCCGCACCGCCGCGACGATCGCGCGGGACGCGGGCGTGACCATCGCCCGGCTGAACGTGGGCGGCGGCTTCCCCTCGCACCGGCAGCACGCCGCCCTGCCGCAGCTTGACACCATCTTCGCGATGATCGACCGGACCGCGGACGTCGCCTTCGGTACCGACCGGCCGATCCTGGTCTGCGAACCGGGCCGCGGCCTGGTCGCCGATGCTTTCGCCGTCGCCACGCGGGTCAAGGCGGTGCGCGACGGCACGCATGTGTTTCTGAACGACGGCATCTACGGCTCGCTCGCCGAGCAGGGCCAGATCGGCACCATCGACCGCCTGACGGTGCTGTCTGCCGAGGGCCACCGTCGTTGCGGCGCCCCGGTGCCGCGCGTGGTGTTCGGGCCGACCTGCGATTCGGTGGACCGGCTGCCGGGTGAACTGATGCTGCCGGCGGACATCGCCGAGGGCGACTTCGTCGTCACCCACGGCGTCGGCGCCTATTCGACGGTGACCAATACCCGCTTCAACGGCTTCGGCGACCTGGGCATCGTCACGGTGTTGAGCCTGAAGCTCTGATCTGACGCAAATCTGAAGCGCCCCCGGCTGGACGCGAAGCCCGCCGGGGGCTTACCCTTTCCGGGCGACATCCGTAGCGCCCGGAGGCACCCTTGGGCTGGCTCGACCGGCTGATCCGCCACATCCGCCCGGCGCCCTCGCCTGCGCCGCCCACCACCGTATTGCCCAGGCCCAAGGCGGTGCGCGGTCGGGTCGACCATGTGGTCATCATCGACGGCACCATGTCGTCGCTGCGCGACGGTTGCGAGACCAACGCCGGGCTGGCCTGGAAACTGCTGTCCGGCCGTGGCCCGACAGCGCAGCTGTCGCTCTATTACGAGCCCGGCCTGCAATGGAAGGACTGGTGGCACACGCCGGAGGTGGCGCAGGGCCGCGGCCTCAGCCGCCAGATCCGCCGCGCCTACGGCCACCTCGCCAGCCATTATCGCCCCGGCGACCGGATCTGGCTGTTCGGCTTTTCCCGCGGCGCCTTCGCGGTGCGTTCGCTGGCCGGCGTCATCGACCGTGTGGGCCTCTTGCGCCAGGACGCGGCAACGGAGCGCGCGGTCACCCAGGCCTGGCGGCACTACCGCAACGGACCCGACAGCCCGACCGCCCGGGCCTTCGTGGCCGCCCATTGCTATGCCGACGCGCCGGTCGAGGCGGTCTGCGTCTGGGACACGGTCAAGGCGCTGGGCCTGCGGCTGCCGCTCTTGTGGCTGCTGGCCGAGAAGCGCACCGCCTTCCACAACCACAAGCTTGGCCGCCATGTCCGGCACGGCTTCCACGCCCTGGCGCGCGACGAAACCCGGGCGGTCTACGCGCCGATCCTGTGGGACTGCCCGCCGGACTGGCAGGGCAACGTCGAACAGGTCTGGTTCCGCGGCGCGCATGGCGACGTGGGCGGGCAGGTCGAGGGCTACCCGGCCTCGCGCCCGCTGTCGAACATCCCGCTGGTCTGGATGCTCGACCGCGCCGAAAGCGCCGGCCTGCCGCTGCCGGAGGACTGGCGCGCCCGCTATCCCTGCGACCCGGCCGCGCCGATGACCGGCACCTGGTCGGGCTGGGGCGCGCTGTTCCTGCTGCGCCGCCGCCGCCGCATGCTGCGCGACCGCTCCGAGCGGCTGCACGAAACCATCGCGCCCGCGCCAACGCCCGCGTCGGCGCCCGCACCAGCGGCGGAGATGCCCGAGGCGGAGGCGGCAGAGCGCAGCCCGGCCCTGCATCCCGGCCTGCCCTGACACTTGCCCCGCCGGGCCCTTCGGGGCAATGCGATGCTCGTCCGCGTCGCCGAAATCGCAGGCGTGGTCTTGCCGATCACCGTCTTCGGGCAATCGGGGCCGCCGCCGCCCCCCCGAGTCCGTGGACGGGTCGCCGGGGCGGAATGCCGCGGAAGGTGAAGGCCCGCGCGCCTGCTTACCGCATTGCCGCACCGCCATAGACCTCCGCCGGGGCCTTCAGGGCGCCGCCAGCACCGCCGTCAGCGGCGCCAGCACCACGGTTCCGGCGCGGCTCTCGGCCGCCCAGGCGAGCAGCGCCGCCACGGTCGCAGGGCTGGTGTCGCCCGCCACCACCACCGCTCCGTCCTGCGCCGCACGAAAGGCGGCGCGGTCGAGATGGCGGCGGATCGAGCCCTCGTCCTCGCCGCTGCCGTCGAGCCGGCGGAAGATCGTGGCCGACCGCACGCCTTCCCTCTGGGCCACCTGGGCGGCGGCGTTCAGCCCGCGGTCCCAGGACAGCACGCCCCGGCCTTGCCCGGCGATCACCGGCACCGCCAGCGTCGCAATCGCGCGGTTGCCCTGAAAACCGCCCTCGGGCGGGTCGAGCACCGCCACCGCCTCGGGCAGCGTCTGCGCCTGGGCGCTGAAGGTGACCTCCAGGTCGGCGGCGGTGGCGCCCGCCGGGATGCCAGTCGCCAGCATCACCACCTCCTGCCCGGCGCCGCGGTAGATCGTCGCTGCCAGCGCCGCCTCGGGCGCCATCGGGTCAAGCGCGAAGGTCACCGGGAAGGGCAGTGCTGCGAGGCTGGTGCGGTCCAGCGCGGCGCCGCCGGTGTCGATCAGCACGATGGCCAGCCGCGGCTTGCCCTCGGGGTTGTCGAAGGGGCGCGCGAAGCGCACGATGGGGTCGCCCTCGCCGGGCAAGCCCAGCCCGGCGCTGTCGAGAATCGGCGCCGGGGCGATCCCGGGCAGCAGCGGCGCGGGCTCCGCGACCGGCTCCGCGACTGGCGCCTCGGCCGGGATCGGGGCCTCGGCGGGCAGCGGCGCGGCCTCGATCCGCGGCAGGCGCGCGGTGACGACGCCGGGCGCCTCGGACGGCCGTTCGCCGTCGGTCACAATGCGCGCGGGCAGGCCCGTCGCGGCCGCGTCCGGGTCCGGTTCGGGGTCCGGCGCAGGGTCCGGCTCTGGTGCGGCCGGCACCGGCTCGGCGACGGGGTCCGCGGCCGGGGCGGGCGATGGCGGCTCTGGCTCGGCCGCGGCGACGGCCTGCGGCGGCGCGGGTGGCGGTTCGGCCGCGGCGGGCAA